>JBKJIS010000144.1:0-15437 GCA_046598305.1 Thiobacillus sp. | reverse complement strand
AGAATGTTGTCGTGATTGATCTCTGCGCCGTGCGGGCCGTTGAAGGCTTCCTTCAGCGCGTACAACGGACTGGTGCCGATGTCACCATACACCACACCAATCGCGCCGGCCGACAAGACAAGCAAGCTGGGTTTTTTGGATCCGGATTCGTTCATTGATTTTGGGTGGAGTGGCGCCGACGGCCGGCTGGAATATGCCCCGTGCCCGATAGTATGCTCGCAACAGCGCTTAGCGTGTGACGGACAGGCTGCCAGGGAAGGGTTTTCATCAGGCGAGGTGGCTCACGCATTCACGCACCAGTTCGGGTCCCCGATAAATCAACCCTGTATAGAGCTGAACCAGCGAGGCGCCCGCCGCAACTTTTTCTGCAGCATCGTCGCCCCTGAGGATTCCGCCTACGCCGATGATAGGCACTTCGTTCTTGAGGTGGTGTGCCAGCGAAGTGACCACACGGGTAGAGGCCGCGCGCACCGGCGCACCGGAAAGCCCGCCGGCTTCGGCTGCATTGGGCAGGTTGGCAACGGCGTCACGCGCGATCGTGGTGTTGGTGGCGATCACGGCGTCGATGTGGTGCATCATCAGCAGCGCGGCAATCGCAGCGACCTGAGCATCGTCAAGATCGGGTGCGATTTTCAGCGCGATCGGCACATATTTTCCGTGTTTCTGGGCCAGTTCGGATTGCCGCAGCTTGATTGCCGACAACAAGGCGTCGAGCGCCTCATCCTTTTGCAGTTCGCGCAGGCCCTGCGTGTTGGGCGAGGAAATGTTCACCGTGACGTAGCTGGCGCGGGCGTAGACTTTGTCGAGGCAGGCCAGGTAATCGTCCACGGCGTGCTCGTTTGGCGTGTCCTTGTTTTTGCCGATATTGATGCCGAGCACGCCCTTGAATCCGCTCATCTCGACATTGCGTACCAGATTGTCGACACCCCGGTTGTTGAAGCCCATGCGGTTGATGATCGCTTCGGCCTGGGGAATGCGGAACAGTCGCGGTTTTGGATTGCCCTGTTGTGGGCGGGGTGTCACGGTGCCGATTTCCAGAAAGCCAAATCCCAGGTCGCCCAGCGCCTTGATGTGCGCACCATCCTTGTCGAGGCCGGCGGCCAGACCGACTGCGTTTGGAAAATCGATGCCCATGATGTGCACCGGACGGCCTTGGGCGCGTGGCAACAGCTTGAGTAAGCCCAACACATGCGCGGCATCGAGGCTGGAAAGGGTGAAGCTGTGCGCATCCTCAGGGTCGAGCGAGAAAAGCGCAGAACGTATCAGTGGATAAAGCATGGCTCAGGGCGCGGAGGGTGAAGAAAAAAAATGACGCCCGGCATGATGCTCGCGGGGATCACGATCTGGCGGGTCAGGCGGTGAGGTTCAGGCTTGGCCATGCGGGCGGAATTCGGGAGTCAGCATGGTCAGAGTTTAACAGGGCAAGGGCGCAAGACTGACGCGTAGCGGGCCGCGATGTTATCCTGAACCAATATGCGGTTTTGCGTGTCTGTCAGCCTCAAACTACTTTCTTTTTTAACTCACCGACAAATCCATGATTACTCTGTCTTTACCACAGCGATTCGTATTACTTTCCAGCATGTTCATGGCGACAGTCGCCTGGGGCGCCGTGCCGCCCCCGCCCGCACTGAATGCCAAATCTTATGTGTTGATGGATGCTGCCAGCGGCACCGTTCTGGTCAATCACCAGGGCGACCTGCGCCTGCCTCCCGCCAGCCTGACCAAGCTGATGACCGCCTACATTGCTACGCTGGACATCAAGCGCGGCCGACTCAAGGAAACCGATCTGGTCACCATCAGCGAAAAAGCCTGGCGTATGGCCGGCTCGAAGATGTTCATCGGGGTGGGCAACCAAGTGTCGGTCAGTGACCTGTTTCACGGCATCATCATCCAGTCGGGCAATGACGCCAGCGTGGCCTTGGCCGAACGCATCGCGGGCGAGGAAGATACCTTTGCCTCGCTGATGAACAGCGAAGCCAAACGACTGGGCATGGCCAACAGCCATTTCAAGAACGCTACCGGCTGGCCCGCCGAAGGCCATTATTCAACCGCGCACGATATGGCGAAACTGGCGCGCGCGATCATTTACGAAGACCCGGCACACTACGCGATTTATGCGCAGAAAGAATTTCTGTGGAACGGAATCAAGCAGCCCAACCGCAACCTGCTGCTGTGGCGCGACGACGGCGTCGACGGCCTGAAAACCGGCCATACCGAGGAAGCCGGCTATTGTCTGGTGGCGTCTTCCCAGCGGGATGGCCAGCGCCTGATTGCCGCCGTGTTTGGTACCGAAAGCGAAGCCGCACGCGCTGTTGAAACCGCCAAACTGCTGGGCTATGGATTCAACTTCTTCGAAAGCAAGACCTTCCATAAAAAAGGCAGCGTACTGGCCAACGCGCAGATATGGAAAGGGGCGGCCCGCACGGTGAAAGTCGGGCTGACAAGCGACCTCGCAACCAGCATGCCGCGCGGGCAAGCCGCCACGTTGAGTACGCAGCTCGTGCTGAACCCCCGCTTGATCGCACCGCTGAAACCCGGCGATGTGGTGGGAAAAATTGAAATCCGCCAGGGCGACAAAGTGCTCTCGAAGACCGACGTAGTAGCACTGGAAGCCGTTGAAGCCGGTGGATTTTTCCGTCGTTCCTGGGACAGCATCGTGTTGTTCTTCAAGGGGCTGTTCAGCTGACGCGCACTGAAAATCGACATTGAGGGCGGCACCCGGAAGCGGGCCCGCCCTTTTTTACTGGCCAAAAGGGTAAAAGCATCCCGACAAGTCCACTGCGGCGGGCGAGTGGCTGACCCGGCTCAAGGTTCGGGATTAACCCCCCGAATTCCGCCGGCGCGCCTGTGGCAAGCCTCTATTCTCAGCGTAACACACTGTTTATACAGAGAAACAGCATCTTTCCCCTCGCCAGAAATCCACCCGATTCGGGCTCAATCAGCGGCTGTGCCAGAAACTCTGTAAATTTAAGTATTGCCAGCAAGCCATGTATTCACAATAATCCGTAGTGGACTTGTCCACATTGACCCATGGAGATTCAAAATATGAACAGAAAAGAACTCATCGACGCACTGGCTGCCAAGACCGATTCCACCAAGGCAGATGCCGAGCGTTCAGTCGCAGCTTTGCTCGAGATCATCTCGGGCACCCTCAAAAAAGGTGACTCCCTCACGCTGGTTGGCTTTGGTACGTTTGAAGTGCGCAAGCGCGCTGCGCGTATCGGTCGTAACCCCAAGACCGGCGAAGAGTTGAAGATCAAGGCTGCCAAGGTTCCGGCATTCAAGGCTGGTGCAACGCTGAAGGCAGTTGTAAACGGCGTCAAGAAGTAAGCGTGTATTGATCTTTCCGTCATAACGGAAAGACCCGATGGATCGCTGCCTCTTCATGGCAGTGACCATCACCCCCCTTCAATAGCGTCTGGCTTTTGAAGGAATGCGAAATTCATCCTGTCCGCTATCGCGGGCACCCCTCGTACTCTCTCACCTGCAACACTTGGCATTACGTTAGCCTTCCCTGAAGGGACGAGGCCCGCTGCGCCGTGCTGTCCACTTGATCCGCGCCCGACTGTTTTTGCGCGCCATTCCAGACTGCCCAAGTTACTTTCAGCCCTCAATAGCCATTCGAAATTCGATGCTTTGACGGTCGACCAAACGGTGTTGCGTCGCGATTTTAAAACGCGAGGTGGATGCTTATCGGCCACAGCGAACCGTTAACCCAAGGATGTAAAGACGTTCACACCGCCCCGTAATTCACCAGAATGCAAATTGCGCATTTCCTTTTTTCCCTGCGCCACCTCTACTCAGCAATGAATGAAATCCTGCCCGGCGTTTTCCACTGGAATACTTTTCACGAAGGGATCCAAGCCTACGTCCACTCGTACCCAAGGCGGACCTCGAACAGGCTGCTAGACAGCCTACATAACCGGCCACACCGAGGAGGCTGGCTACTGCCTGGCCGCCTCCGGCAAGCGCGACGGCCAGCGTCTGATCGCGGTGGTGTTCGGCACCGACAGCGAGGAAGCGCGCGCGACCGGGAGACGGGCGCGGGGGAACTGAGCCCGACAGGCTATTGAGGCACCACCCGCGCACTTTCGCCGCTGCCCACGACCCTTACCCTCATCCAGCTCCTGAGCCGGGAATCAAAGGGCTGCACCAGGGTGACCTCACCGCCGGTGTCCATTCTGACCGCCACGCGCTGCGCCTCCTGCTTATTCATCTTGCTTTCAACCGCGGTACCCGCGACCGCACCGGCCGCCGCACCCAGCACCGCACCCAGTGTGGAACCGTCGCCCTTGCCGATCTGCGAGCCGAGCAGGCCGCCGGCCACCGCGCCTACCGCCGTGCCAATGCCAAACTTGTAGTTGTTGTCCACCTGGACCACTTCCAATGCCGTGATTTTGCCGCTGCGATCGTTTTGGTTCGCAACCGAACTCGAGGTGTCTCCATATGTCGGACCGCCTCCCAACTTGGGCATGTCGGAACAGCCGCCCACCACCATCGAAAACAGGATTGCCGGTACCAATATGTGTTGTTTCATTTTCGCTCCTTCAGATTTAAGAATCAGCCCACGAGGTGGCATATTTCTCCGGCCAGTCCCCATATTCTAAATCTAGACCCCGGTGGGCCTGTCCACAAGGCCTTTCGGCATCGGGCGCACACTCTGGGTAAACGCGTGCAAGGTATTTTGTATCCATCGATGCGCCTCCCTGTTGGCGAATGCCTGGCCACTTTGCGTACGGGGACATTGAGCAACTGCCTGCACGCCGCCTATCTGGAATACAACTGGAACGGGCCGGGCATCGATGCCGTGTTCGAGGTTAATCAGGTGCTGAGAGGATAGTGGGCGGCTGATGTCAGGCGCTGATACAGTTAAAAGCACACGGTCTGTGCGAAGAATCGGCAGATAACAAATACAGGGCGTTTGGTATCCAATTGGTGGTCCGGCTAAACGCAGGCCACGTTCAACGAGGAAGCCACCATGGTCATAGTTGCTCGCGTACCCATTATTTCCATTCGAAATCAGTTGGTTTGCTGATTTAAAACGTCATACCAAACTGAGCTCGCAAGTGTCTGCGCGGAGCCAGTTTCGACAGTACAGAGAAACTGCCCCAGGCCATCGAGGCCTTCGTCACCCACTACAACCAAACGGCAGAGCCCTTCATTTGGAGAAAACGTGAGGTCAAGGGTACGCAACTCAGAAATAAAATCGTTAATTTACGCAATTAAACTCTGGTTAGCTCACTTCTTGATCGAGTCTTGCTTGAGTGCTTGACATCTATCCTAACACGAACTAAATTGTTCGCATTAGAACCAATGGACATCCAGTGCCACGACAAGCCGATTTCCTTCCAACGGTACAAGCCTTGGTGCAGTGCTATCAGGCGTTTGAAGCGTATTCCGCTGCACACGTTCGCGAATTGGGGCTGACGCCGCCGCAGTTCGACATCATCGCCACGCTTGGCAATACCGATGGGATGACCGCCACCGAGCTTGGCGAGAAGACGCTCATCACCAAGGGCACGCTCACCGGCGTGGTCGATCGTTTGTCAGCACGTGGCTGGGTGGAGCGTGTTGCGCACGAAAGCGATGGGCGCTGTCAGATCATCCGGCTGACGCAAGCGGGCGAAGCCTTGTTTGCCAAAGTTTTCCCTGCACACATAGCCCACATGAGCACCTGCTTCGCTGGCGTAACAGCAGCCAAACACGCGGACTGGCAAAGCGCTTTGCGCTCGCTGGAACAGGTTTTGAGAAAGGGGGCCGCATGAGCACTGTACTGCGCTACTCGCCCCCGGCTGTCGTGCTGCACTGGCTGCTGGCGTTGCTGATTTTCGTGACGTTTCCGCTTGGCGTGTACATGCACGAGCTGCCGCTGTCGCCCGACAAGCTCAAGCTCTACAGCTATCACAAGTGGATCGGCATCACGATACTGATGCTGGCGTCGTTGCGGGTGATGTGGCGGGTGACACATACACCGCCGCCTTTGCCGGATGACATGGCCCGCTGGCAACGCCGCACGAGCCAGCTTGTGCATGGCTTGTTGTACCTGTTGATCCTCGCGATTCCGCTATCGGGTTGGCTGATGAGCTCGGCCAAGGGGTTTCAGACGGTGTGGTTTGGCGTGCTGCCGCTGCCCGATCTGATCGGCAAGGATAAGGCGGTGGGTGACCTGCTGGCCGAGGTGCACGAGACCCTGAACTTCACACTGCTGTTCCTGGTCATCCTCCACGTGGGCGCAGCGCTCAAACACCATTTCATTGAACGCCGGCCATTGATGCAGCGCATGGGATTGGGTAAAAAGGAGCTTTGATGAACCTGACTTTAATGAACCTGACTTTGAATACCCTGGCCTTGTTCGCCGTACTGGCGTCGCCCGCTGCGAGCGCGGTTGAATACCGCGCGGTGTTGCCTGCACAAAGCGCAATTGGTTTTAACTTCAGCCAGATGGGGGTATCGATCAAGGGCGGATTCAAACGCTTCGTTGTCCAAATGGTTTTCGACCCAGCCAAACCCGAGGTGGGTCGCGCGCAGATTGATATTGATCTCGCCAGCATCGATGCCGGCTCGGCCGAAGCCGACGACGAATCCGCCGGCAAGCTGTGGTTCAACCGCAGCGTGCATCCGCGGGCGCAGTTTGTTACCAGCCAGGTTCGTCCGCTCGGTGGCAACCGCTACGAGATGCGCGGCACACTCAAGCTCAAGGGCCGCAGCCGCGAGATGGTTGTGCCAGTGACTTTCACGCCTGGAAAAACCGCCGCTATTTTTGAAGGTGCCTTCGTTCTTAACCGGCTCGACTTCGGCATTGGCGAAGGCATGTGGGCCGACGTCGCCACGGTTGCCAACGAAGTCCAGGTCACATTCCGCATTGCTGCCACTGGCAAATAACCCGCTGTTCATCCACCTCAAGGAGCCTTGTATGAAACGTCTTGTCCTCGCCGCCGCATTTGCCACCATGACCGCCGCCGCCCAGGCCGCGCCGGTCACCTACACCATCGATAACAGCCACACCTATCCACATTTCACCTATAACCACCTGGGCTTCTCCAACCAGACCCACAAGTTTGACAAGACCAGCGGCACCGTGGTGCTCGACCGTGTCGCGAAGACCGGTTCGGTCGACGTGAGCATTGACGCCACTTCGGTCAATACTGGCTATGCGCTGTTCAATGAACATATTCGGGCTGCCGATTTCTTCGACACCGCCAATCACCCGACGATCACGTTCACCTCCAGCAAGATGAAGTTCAAGGGCGATCAGCCAGTGAGCCTGGCGGGCGACCTCACGATCAAGGGCGTGACCAAGCCGGTGACGCTCGCCATCACGTACTTCAAGTGCCAGCCGCACCCGATGCTGAAAGTGGAAGCCTGCGGCGCCAACGCGAGCACCCAGGTCAAGCGCTCGGCGTTCAACATGGGCAAGAATGCGCCCTTCGTCAGCGACGAGGTCACGCTGACCCTGGCGATCGAAGCGGTCAACAAGCCGGCCCAATAGCATTTTCCAATTCAGGTATGGGCCTGAAGCGGGGGCAAGTTGGTGACTTGCTGCCGTTCGGAATGATGGGGTAAAAGTGGAAGCGTAAGGGTTTGGTTTTTTAAATTAGACCCCGCCAGGCCGCTGGAGGCATCCCGGATGCGCATGTTTTTTACACTCATTGACCTGAAATAATTGACTCAAGCCTGCTGTTTGGCTTTGCTTTCTTGAATAACTCAAATAATTCTGCCTTGGTCTTTTGCATCTTCTGTGAGCTTGCAGGTCGATTTTCTCTTTGACCGTGACTTGCAGATATTCCAGGGTAATGTCCGTTTTGAATTTGACGGCATTTCTCGTTGAGCAACACCAAACTCTTAAGCGGCGTCTTCACGCCCTTGTTTTTATAAACCTTTTTAATCTTGCCTTTTTCGCTCATGATCTACGTGGCGAACAGGCAGGGACGGTGCAGGTTCAGCCATGAATTGAATACGCCTTCGTGGAAAGCATTGATCGGTTTGGCTCACTTCTGGAGAATATGTCTGAATGTGAGGTTGACAGCGTTATCAGTGCGGGTTTAATCTTCGTTCAGGTATTAGACTTAGTCTAAAAACCGGATTTCAGCCGCTGTCCCGTCTGCTCTAAATCACTGGCCAGACGCTGGAGGGCGATGAAAAACTCAATGCTGCAAAGCATGTCTATTCAACCAAGGAGACCAGGTTATGCAACTCAAAGGTTCTAAAACCGAAGACCATCTGAAAGCCGCTTTTGCCGGTGAATCGCAGGCGAACCGCCGTTACCTCTATTTCGCAGCAAAAGCCGACGTGGAAGGCTACAACGACGTGGCTGCTGTGTTCCGTTCCACTGCTGAAGGTGAAACCGGCCACGCGCACGGCCACTTGGAGTACCTGGAAACGTGCGGCGACCCCGCTACCGGTATGCCGTTTGGTCCCACCGCTGACAACCTGAAGACCGCAGTTGCAGGCGAAACCCACGAGTACACCGATATGTATCCCGGCATGGCCAAGGATGCACGCGGTGAGGGTTTCGACGAAATTGCTGACTGGTTCGAGACGCTGGCCAAGGCCGAGCGTTCACACGCCAACAAGTTCCAGAAGACGCTGGACTCGCTTGACGCGTAAATCAGCTTGAATAAAAAGCGGGTCGGTTTCGGCCCGTTTTTTTTTGAATCTCGCTTCACATATATACCCAGTCTAAATTGGAGTTCGCATGAGCATAGGTGAAGGCAGTCTCGAAGCCCCAACCCGTCACCCGCTGGATTGGAAAAATCCGGATTTCTACGACGAAGAAAAACTCCATCATGAGATGGAGCGTGTATTTGACGCCTGCCATGGCTGTCGCCGCTGCGTGTCGCTGTGTACTGCATTTCCGACGCTGTTCGATCTGGTGGACGAGTCCTCGACGATGGAAGTGGATGGTGTCGCAAAAGTTGATTACATGAAAGTGGTCGACGAGTGTTATCTGTGCGATCTCTGCTACATGACCAAATGTCCTTATGTGCCGCCGCATCCGTGGAATATCGATTTCCCGCATGTGATGTTGCGTGCCAAGGCTGTCAAATTCAAGAAGGGCGGGACAACGTTCCGCGACAAACTGCTGTCTGCAACCGATGCGATGGGCAAACTCGCGTCGATTCCCGTGGTGGTGCAGGCGGTGAACGCCAGCCTGAAGAGCAAGCCGATCCGCAAGATCGTCGACAGCGTGCTGCATATTCATGCCGACCGCGAACTGCCGGAATACGACAGTGCCACCTTCCGCTCCACCGCCAAACCGCAAGGTGGGTTTGACGCCAAAGACGGCCAGCGCACGCCGGGCAAGGTGGCGATTTATGCCACCTGCTATGTGAATTACAACGAGCCCGGCATCGGCCACGACTTGTTGAAGCTGCTGGCCCACAATGAAATTCCGGCGGTGATGGTGGAAAAGGAAGCCTGTTGCGGCATGCCCAAGCTGGAACTGGGTGACCTGGCCGCAGTGGAAAAGCTGATGGAAGCCAACATTCCGCATCTGGTCAAGCTTGCCAAGGCAGGCTATGCGATCCTGACGGCGGTGCCTTCGTGCACGCTGATGTACAAGCAGGAACTGCCGTTGATGTTCCCTGACAACGCAGATGTGCAGGCGGTGAAAGCTGCCATGTGGGACCCGTTTGAATACCTGATGGCGCGCAACGTCGATGGCCTGCTCAAGACCGATTTCAGCAAGCCGCTCGGCAAGGTGGCGTATCACGTTCCATGCCACCAGCGGGTGCAGAACATCGGCAACAAGACGCGCGATGCGCTTGTGTTAGCGGGTGCGAAGGTGACGATGGTCGAGCGCTGCTCGGGCCACGACGGCACCTGGGGGGTGAAGAGCGAGTATTTCGACAAGTCGATGAAGATCGGCAAGCCGGTGTTTCGCCAAATGGCCGATCCCAAACCCGATTACGTGAGCTCGGACTGCGCGATTGCTGCGCGCCACATTATGCAGGGCATGGGTGAAACCACGGCGCAAAAACAGCATCCGATTACGTTGCTGCGCATTGCCTACGGTTTGGATTGAATCGTTAAAAAAGATGAACTAGGAGATGAATATGCTACACATTACCCGTGACAGCCTGATGACCCTGGAGGCGTATGCCAAGGTGCGCCCCGAGTTGCGCGCTGAAATCATGGCGCACAAGAAGAACCGCATGGTCGAGCTGGGCGATCACGTCACGCTGATTTTCGAAGATGAAAAAACCATGCGTTACCAGATACAGGAAATGCTGCGCGCCGAGCGCACGTTTGAAGATGCCGGGATTCAGGATGAACTCGACGCCTATAACCCGTTGGTGCCGGACGGCAGCAACTGGAAGGCGACGATGATGATCCAGTATTCCGACCCGGACGAACGCAAGGTGGCACTGGAAAACCTGAAGGGTATTGAGGATCGGGTGTGGGTGCAGGTAGCCGATCAGGCTCGCGTGTATGCCATTGCCGATGAAGATATGTCACGCGAGAATGCCGAAAAAACCTCAGCGGTTCATTTTCTGCGGTTTGAACTCGACACAACTTCGGTCGCTGCCGCGAAGGCGGGCAGCCCGATTCGCATGGGTATCGATCTGGCGGCCTATCAAGTAGAACCCATGACGCTGGCCGAAAATAACCGTTCGGCGCTTGTGGTTGATTTGTCCTAGAATCAATTAAGGGCGATCAAACAATACGTACCGCCTGTCTTTGAAGGAGGGCGTGATGCTGGACCAACTGTTGATTCACCAGGTTCGTCGGCGACTGGAAGCATCCGGTCTGCCTCTGGCTGTTGAACTGTGGAACGGAAAACTGTTTGAACCGAGCACACTCGCTTCGGTGCGTATTCGGCTGCATCATATGGCCAGCCTGAAAGCCTTGGCATACCCCAATCTGGGCGCTTTGGCGCGGGCTTATGTTGAGGGCGCTCTGGACTTGGAAGGCAGTGCCCGGGACATTCTCGCGTTGGGTGATCGCCTGTGCAATGCAGGCGGTTTTTCCCCGAAGACGGGTTCGGAAAACTGGAAATGGTGGCGGCATACGCGCACCCAGGATCGCAAAAACATTCAGTACCACTACGACGTCTCCAATGACTTTTATGGCTTGTGGCTGGACGCAAAGCGGGTGTATTCCTGCGCCTACTTCAAAACCCCGGACATGAGCCTGGATGCGGCGCAGGAAGCCAAGCTCGACCACATTTGCCGCAAACTCAATCTGCAGCCGGGCGAACGGTTTCTCGACATAGGCTGCGGCTGGGGCGGACTGGTTCTGCATGCGGCGCAACATTACGGCGTGCAAGCGGTCGGTATCACGCTGTCGGACGACCAGCATGCGTATGTGAGTCAACAGATCGAAGCGCTGGGTCTGGCAGGGCGAGTAGAAGTGCGCACCCTGGATTATCGTGACATGCAGGAGCCTGATGCTTACGACAAGATCGCCAGTGTGGGCATGTTTGAGCATGTGGGCCAGGCGAATCTGGGTGACTATTTCGACAGGATCACCCGCTTGCTCAAGCCGGGTGGGTTGGTGCTCAACCATGGCATCACCACCGCTGAACCCGATGCTATCGGGCTCGGCAGTGGCATTGCCGAGTTCATCGAAGACTATGTGTTTCCGGGCGGGGAACTGGTGCATGCCTCGGACGTATTGCGTGCTGCTTCCCGCAGCGGTCTCGAATGCCTGGACGCTGAAAACCTGCGACCCCATTACGGCAAAACGCTGTGGCATTGGGTCAACCGACTGGAAGATCATGCCGACGAAGCCCGGAAAATCATAGGCGAACAAAAATATCGTATCTGGCGCATTTACATGGCCGGGTCGGCCCATGCCTTTGATCATGGCTGGATGGAGCTGTGGCAAGTGCTGGCGGGCAAGGGGGTCAATGGATCTCAGCCAAATTATCCGTTCAACCGGGATTCCATGTATCGCAGCAACTCACTCTGCGGTGACTCTGGGTCATGTCGTCGGACGGTCTGAATCGCGTGAGCGGTTTGCCCCGCGTTAATGGCGCGGTGCGGCTGGGGATTCGTCTCTGGATTGAAATTGCCTGCGGTCACCCGCTGCGCGCTGTCAAGGCAGTGCGTGTCGTCTCAGACTTCGTGCCGATCCAACGCCTGGTCAGCCAGTGAGACGGGGTCTTCCATTGGCTCCAGATGGGTGGTGATGTGAGCGTGTGTCACCATTTGCCGAATGTCGGCTTCGATGCGCTCGGACCAGTCATGGCCATGCTGGATGGTCCACGCACCGGGTACCAGGACGTGCACGGTAATAAAGGCACGGGTGCCGGCCTGACGGGTGCGCAGGGCATGAAATTCCAAGCCGTGCTTGCGATAATTATCCAGGATGGCATCAATTGCCTGGAGCTCATCCTCCGGGATAGAGACATCCATCAACCCTGCGGCAGAACGCTGCAGCAACTGCCATCCGGTCCATAGAATATTCAAGGCCACCAGCAAAGCAATCACGGGATCAAGCCACAGCCAGCCTGTCAGCCAAACCAGACCCACGCCCGCGATGACCCCAGCCGATGTCCAGACGTCGGTCATCAGATGATGCGCATCGGCTTCCAGGGTGATGGATTTGTATTTCTTTCCCACCTTCATCAGGGTGCGTGAGGTGGCCAGATTGATGATTGAAGCAACCACCGAAATGGCAAGAGCGATGCCTACGGCTTCGAGCGGTTGTGGGTTGAGCAGGCGCTCGATGGCCGTGTAGCTGATGGCGACTGCCGCGACCAGAATGAAAAACCCCTCGAACGCGCTGGAAAAGTATTCGGCTTTTCCGTGCCCGTGGGCATGGTTGTCATCCGCAGGTTTTGCCGCCAGCGTCAGCATGGCCAGTGCCATCATGGCGCCCGCCAAATTGACGAACGATTCCAGTGCGTCGGAAAGCAGACCAACAGAACCCGTAATCCACCAGGCCCAGCCCTTGAGCACGATCGTGGCCAGGGCAGCGGCTATCGAAAGCCAGGCATAGCGTTTGAGAGAGGCGTGCACCATAGGGGACAGGATAAGTGATGAAGGTCAGAAAGGCGATTCAGAATGCTTCTGGATACGACATGGATTTTAAGATAGGGCGCTTGACTTGAATATTTTGATTTCGCAATGCGAACACTGGTGTGATCCAGGAAGCGCTGATCTTAATTGCAGACATATCGCCGCTGAATCAATAAAATAGCCATCATGAAAATTCTGCTTGCTTTACTACTTTGCCTGCCTTTTGCCGCTCACGCCGAATGGGGCCAATTCGATTTTGAATTCGATCAGGACAAGCCTTGGTCCGAGGTGGCGGCCAAACTTCCGACTTACCCTAAAGCCGAAAATCTGATTCCCTTTAGCGTGTCTTCGGCAACCCGTAACAAGCACTTCATCGACGCTGAGTCGATCAGCGTCGGTGAAGATCGGGTGGTTCGCTATACCGTAATTATCGAAGCCGCAGGTGGCGCAAAAAACGTGTCTTTCGAAGGCATCCGCTGCGAATCGGCCGAGCGGCGTTTGTACGCATATGGTCATCCCGACGGCGCTTGGTCCAAGGCGCGCAATGCGGGCTGGGAAGGCATCAAACTCCGTTCACTGTTGTCTTATCAAAAAGCACTTTTTGAAGACCATTTCTGTCCTGACGGCATTCGCGTCAGGGATGGCAAGGAAGCGGTGAAAAATTTGCGGCAGGCGGCACGATGACTGGTTCGGTTGTAAAACACGCCCGCCGTATTGTCGTCAAAGTCGGTTCCAGTCTGGTTACTGGAGGTGGAAAAGGGCTGGATCACGCAGCGCTATCACGATGGGCTGAGCAGATTGCGGCGTTGACCGAACAGGGTCGAGAAGTGGTGCTGGTATCGAGTGGGGCGATTGCCGAGGGAATTTCACGACTGGGCTGGAATAAACGCCCCAAGTCTGTCAGAAAATTGCAGGCTGCAGCGGCAGTAGGGCAGATGGGGATGATGCAGGCATATGAATCGATTTTTCGCGCGCACGGATTGAATGCTGCACAAGTACTCCTGACCCATGAAGATATGGCCAACCGGACACGTTATCTGAATGCGCGCTCTTCATTGCGAACGCTGCTGGAGCTTCGCGCAGTTCCTATCATCAATGAAAATGACGTGATCGCCACCGATGAAATTCGCTTGGGTGATAACGACACCCTGGCTGCATTGGTCACCAATCTGATTGAAGCCCATTGCCTGATTATTTTGACCGATCAGCCGGGTTTATATACAGGAGATCCGCGCAAGGACCCGAGCGCGACGCTGGTGCTGAATGCCCACGCGGGCGACCCGGATCTGGATAATATGGCAGGGGGTGCGGGCAGTAGTGTGGGCACGGGCGGGATGCTGACCAAAATTCTTGCGGCCAAACGTGCGGCCCGCAGCGGTGCTCATACCGTAATCTGTAGCGGTCATGAGGAAAACGTATTGCTTAGGCTTGCGGACGGCGAGGCCATCGGCACCCAGCTGGTGTCGCGTCAGGAAACCTTGGTGGCGCGCCGCCAGTGGTTGGCCGACCATCTGCAGATGCGTGGTGGTGTGGTGATCGACGATGGGGCAGTGCGTGCGCTTCAGGAGGAAGGCAAGAGTTTGCTGCCGGTGGGCGTCATCGGCATCACGGGCAACTTTCTGCGGGGGGACGTTGTTGCGATTGTCGATACAGAGGGCAATGAGATCGCACGCGGCCTGACCAATTACAGTTCGAGCGAAGCGCGCCGGATTGCCGGTGTTCCCAGTACGTCAATAGAAGCTGAACTCGGTTATATGGATGAACCGGAGCTGATTCATCGGGACAATCTGGTGATGTTTGCATGACCACTACGCTGGATTTGATGCGCCATGGCGAACCTGTCGGTGGACGAAAATATCGGGGCCAGGTGGACGATCCGCTCTCGGCAAAAGGGTGGGCACAAATGCATGCTGCGGTGGGGGACGCCCGGCCCTGGACACGTCTGGTTTCTTCGCCGCTGCTGCGTTGCCGTGAATTTGCCGAAACCCTGGCGGGTCGCCTCGGGTTGCCGCTTGCACTTGACGATAGACTCAAGGAAGTCGGCTTTGGCGTATGGGAAGGCAAGTCAGGTGCCGAAATAGAGCAGAGCACCCCTGGCGTTCTGGCGCGCTTCAAGGCTGATCCGGTTAATGCGCGTCCGGAAGGGGCTGAACCGCTAGCGGATTTTCATACGCGGGTAGCGGCTGGCCTGGATGATCTGCTCGCAAACAATACCGATCAGCATGTCCTGTTGGTCGGCCATGCGGGCGTCATTCGTATGGCGTTTGCCTGGGCGCTGCATGTCCCGCTGGAACATGCTTATCGTGTCGAGGTGGCAACCGCCTCATTCACGCGGCTTCGCTTCGATGCCCAGCATGCAAGTTTGATTTTTCACGGCGGAAGTCTGGCCGCACAGTGATCCACCGCATTACGTTTGGGCTGTGCCTGCTGCTGGCGATGCCGGTGCAAGCTGCGACGGTTCGCCTGGTTGAT
>JBKJIS010000125.1:0-3382 GCA_046598305.1 Thiobacillus sp. | reverse complement strand
CTCCCGGGCCAGACGCAGCATGGTTTTGGCGAAATTGCCGCCGCGTGCGGCGTAGACCCAACTGGTGCGGAAAATGAGGTGTTGGCAACCCGAGGTCTGTATGGCGACTTCGCCCTCCAGTTTGGTTTGGCCGTAGAGGTTGAGCGGACCGGTGGGGTCGGTTTCCAGCCACGGCGTGTCGCCGCTGCCGTCAAATACATAATCGGTGGAATAGTGAATCAGCCAGGCCCCGCTGCGTTGGGCCTCTTGGGCTAGCACGCCCGGCGCCAGCGCATTGAGGGTGCGGGCCCGTTCGGACTCGCTCTCGGCGCGATCGACTGCGGTATGGGCGCTAGCATTGACGATGATGGTCGGAGCGACGGCGCGAACAGTCTGGGCAATCCCTGCCAGGTTGCTCAAATCGCCGCACAGTTCCTGGCTGTCGGAAGCCAGCGCCACCAGTTCGCCCAGCGGCGCCAGGCTGCGCTGCAATTCCCAGCCGAGCTGGCCATTTTTTCCAAATAGCAGGATTTTCATGCGGCGCGTCCGCTGTAGTTTTTTTCGACCCACTCGCGATACGTGCCGGACTGGACGTGCGCGATCCAGTCCGGGTTATCCAGGTACCACTGCACGGTTTTGCGTATGCCGGTGTCGAAGGTTTCGGCGGGCTTCCAGCCGAGTTCGCGCGCCATTTTGCTGGCGTCGATGGCGTAGCGGCGATCATGACCCGGGCGGTCGGTGACGTGGGAAATCTGCGCGCTGTAGGCTTGGGCGTCCGCGCGTGGGCGGAGTTCGTCGAGCAGCGAACACACGATGTGGACGATGTCGAGGTTGGGTTTTTCATTCCAACCGCCGATGTTGTAGATATCACCGACGGTGCCGGCTTCCAGTACGCGGCGAATCGCGCTGCAATGGTCGGTGACGTACAGCCAGTCGCGGATCTGCTGGCCGTCACCATAAACCGGCAAGGGTTTTCCCGCGAGTGCATTGACGATCATCAGCGGGATAAGCTTTTCCGGAAACTGGTACGGCCCATAGTTGTTGGAGCAGTTGGTGGTGAGCACCGGCAAGCCATAGGTGTGATGGTAGGCGCGCACCAGGTGATCGCTGGCGGCCTTGCTCGCCGAATATGGGCTGTTGGGGGCGTAGCGATGGGTTTCGGTAAAGGCCGGATCGTCTTTGCCGAGCGAGCCATAGACTTCATCGGTGGAGACATGGAGCAAGCGGAAGTTTTGTTTGGCGTCGCTCTGCAGGCCGTTCCAGTGGGCACGCACCGCTTCCAGCAGGCGAAACGACCCCACAATATTGGTCTGCACAAAGTCTTCCGGGCCGTGGATGGAGCGGTCGACGTGGCTCTCGGCGGCAAAATTGATGAGGGCGCGGGGTTGATGCTGGGCGAGCAATGCAGCCACCAGAGCGGAGTCGCCGATGTCGCCCTGTACAAAAATATGCCGCGCGTCGCCATCCAGCGAGGCCAGGCTTTCGCGATTACCGGCGTAGGTCAGCAGGTCGAGATTAATGACTGCTTCGTCGGACTGGGTCAGCCAGTCCAGCACAAAATTCGCCCCGATAAAGCCTGCACCACCCGTAACCAGTATGCTCATTGCGATTCAATTCCCTGATGCTGTGACTGCCGAGGCGTGAACTCAAGCCGTATCCATGATGCATCCTGGATGTGGCTTGGCGTGAGCGGGCGGCGGCTTGAACCGGATCATGCCCGCCACTGAGTTAACGACCTGCAGTACTTTGAAAGAAGGCGGTTATTCTAACCCCGAAGCAGACAGGGGGTTTAGAGCCATGCCACTCACACGAACAGGTCTTGCCGGTGTCCACCGCAGGCCGTTATATCCCTGGATAGAACAGGGCTTCGGTAACGCCCCGACCTCCCGGATGAGTAAGATACTGGCAAGGGAGGTACGCATGAGCTACCCGTACACGAGTTGTTTCGGTAAACTTTGGGCGTCATGCAGTTCACGCGGACGGACTTCTTCGCCGTGCTGTCACCCATCAAGGAAAGTCCCATGTTGAACAAAACTGCGCGCCTGGCCGAGCGCCACTGCGATGTACTGGTGATCGGCGGTGGCCCCGCCGGCTCAACCGCCGCTACGCTGTTGGCAGAAAAGGGGCATCAGGTCACGCTGCTGGAAAAAGCGCATCACCCGCGGTTTCACATCGGCGAATCCTTGTTGCCGGCCAATTTGCCGCTGTTCGACAAACTGGGCGTGCGCGATGAGATCGAGGCCATTGGCATGGAAAAATGGGGCGCGGAATTCGTTTCGCCCTGGCACGAACACCAGCAGACCTTCGAATTTGCCGACGCCTGGGACAAATCCATGCCGCTCGCCTACCAGGTGCGCCGTTCCGAATTCGACGATATCCTGATTCGCAATGCCGGGCGCAAAGGCGCCGACGTCATCGAAGGCTGCCGCGTGCGCGACGTGGAATTCCTGCCGAACGACGAAGGCACCCTCGTCCGGGCGGAGCATGACGACGGTCGCAGCGAGACCTGGCACTGCCGGTTTCTTATCGACGCCTCCGGCCGCGACACCTTCCTCGGCAACCGCTTCAAGGCCAAGACCCGCAATCCCAGGCACAATAGCGCCGCGCTCTACGGCCACTTCACCGGCGCCCAGCGGCACGCGGGCAAGAAGGAAGGCCACATCAGTCTGTTCTGGTTCGAGCATGGCTGGTTCTGGTTTATTCCGCTCGCCGACGGCGCCACCAGCATCGGCGCGGTGGTCTGGCCGGCCTACCTGAAAACCCGCAACAAACCGGTGCGGGACTTTTTCCTCGACCTGATTGCTCAGTGCCCCGCCCTGACGGCGCGGCTTGCGGACGCCGAACTCGTCTCGGACGTCGAGGCCACCGGCAACTTTTCCTATACCTGCGACCGCAGCCACGGCGCCAACTACCTGCTCCTGGGCGACGCCTACGCCTTCATCGATCCGGTCTTCTCGTCCGGCGTCTTGCTGGCCATGAACAGCGGCTTCACCGGTGCCGAGGCGGTCGACACCTGCCTGCGCCATCCGGAAAAGGCGGCGCAGGTGCTCAAGCAATTCGACAAGGCGATGAAGCACGGGCCGAAGGTATTCTCCTGGTTCATCTACCGGATCACCAGCCCCACCATGCGCGACCTGTTCATGTCGCCGCGCAACTACTTCCGGGTCAGGGAGGCACTGCTCTCGGTGCTGGCTGGCGACATCTTTGGCAAGACCCCCATCTGGCGTTCGCTGCTGGCATTCAAGGCGATCTATTACCTCACCTCGCTGGCCAACCTGAAGCGCACGCTCGTAGCCTGGAAGCGGCGCAGGATCAATATCCGCCCCGAGGACGATGCGGAAGGGGCCGCCTGCCGATGATGCCGGGGGAAGCGATTTTGCGGCTGGAGTATCTGTCCGCCTCC
>JBKJIS010000268.1:0-6519 GCA_046598305.1 Thiobacillus sp. | reverse complement strand
AGCGCGAGCCCTGTCCCAGCTGGCTCTCGATGAGCAGTTCAGCACCATGGCGCTGGGTCACGTGTTTGACGATGGCCAGTCCCAGGCCGGTCCCGCCGGTCTCGCGTGAGCGGCTGCTGTCGACCCGGTAGAACCGCTCCGTCAGGCGCGGGATGTGTTCCGGCGCAATGCCGGGCCCGGAATCCCTGACCGAAAACTCGGCACGCCCGTCGGGCAGCCTTTGCCACTTGACCTCGATGCTGCCGCCTGCAGGTGTGTAGCGAATCGCATTGTTCAGCAGGTTGGACATCGCGCTGAGCAACTCGGCCTGCGAGCCGGCGATCTCGCCATCTGCCGCGTCCTCCACCTGCAGGACATGCTTTTTTTCGTTCTGGTCCGTGAGCAGGGCCGACAAGGCGCGTCCTTCCTGCTCGCACAGGGCCAGGAGGGCATGCACGGGCACCCATTCATTGGCCCCTGGCGGCGGGCTGCCTTCCAGCCGGGACAGCGTCAGCAGATCATTGACCAGTGTCTGCATGCGGCCCGCCTGCCGGGCCATCAGTTCAAGGTAGTGGCTGCGCTCCTCTTCATTGAGCGGGAGCGTCTGAAGCGTCTCCACAAATCCCGAGAGCACGGTCAGTGGTGTGCGGATTTCGTGGGAAACATTGGCGACGAAGTCACGCCGCATGGTTTCAGCCTGTTCCAGCGCGGTGACATCGCGCGACAGCAGCAACTTGCGCCCTTCGCCATAACGATGCAAATGCACGGCCAGCCTGACGGGCCGGCTGGCCGTGCTGCGCGGGCCAATGATGACGATTTCGTGCAGGTAGTCGTCGCTTGCCAGATAACTTGCAAAAAGAGGATCCCGCAGGAGGTTGCCGACATGCTGCATGACGTCCTTCTTCGGATCAAAGCCGAAGTGCATGGCTGCGGTCTCGTTGCACCACTCGATGCGGTGATTTCTGTCGAGCAGAATCACCCCGTTCGGGGAGGCCTGAATGGCCGCGAGAAATTCCTGCAGGCGTGCCTCGCTGTCCGCCACCTTGCGCTCGCGCGCCTTCACCAGCCGCCAGATCCGGTCGGCCACTTCACCCCACAGGCCATCGATTCTTGCCGGGTTGGCGGTCTCGCCGCGTTTGAGCCAGAGCAGCAGGCGGGCACCGCGCCGCAGATCAATCAGTACCCACAGCGCACTCCCCGCCAGCAGGCCCAAAATGGCCCCTTGCGCGGGATTGCTGCCACGGAACAGAAAACGGCCCAACAAGGCACCCGCCAACTGGAACAGGAAAAAGCGGAAAAGGCGCCAGGTCATGCGCCCATTGTGGAGGAAAAGCCCGCCATCACTGGGTTCGGGGATTGGCCGTCAGGCGATAACCCGCACCGCGCACCGTTTCCACCAGCGATCCCGCAGGGCCCAAGGCCTCGCGCAGGCGCTTGACATGGACATCCACCGTCCGCTCCTCGATGAAAACGTGATCGCCCCAGACCTTGTCGAGCAACTGGCCCCGGCTGTGAACGCGCTCCACATGTTTCATCAGATAGTGGAGCAGCTTGAACTCCGTCGGACCCAACTTGATCTCCTGGTTCTGGAACGAGATGCGGTGGGTTGCCGCATCGAGTACCAGCGCACCGACGGTCACGCTGTCGTTCACCGTCTCGGGAGCACGCCGCCTGAGCACGGCACGAATGCGGGCCAGCAGTTCCTGGGTGGAAAATGGCTTGGTGATGTAGTCGTCCGCGCCGGCATCGAGCCCGGCGATCTTGTCCGGCTCATCGCCTCTTGCCGTGATCATCAGGATGGGAATCGCTTTGGTGCGCGCGCTGGCGCGCCATTTTTTGGCCAGTTGCAAACCGCTATGGCCGGGCAGCATCCAGTCCAGAAGAATGACATCCGGCAACACGGCGTCAAGCTCGCGCTGCGCGGCATCGCCGTCGGCCGCCCAGATGGGCTGGAAACCGTTGTGCCTGAGGTTGACGGCAACGAGCTCTGCGATCGAGGGCTCGTCTTCCACCACCAACACGCGGGGTACTGTCTTCATATGCAGCGATCCATGATCAGCGGACCATGGACTCGATCGCCTCCATCGAGGTGTGACGCACATCGGCGCCCTTGACCACATAAATGATGAACTCGGCGATATTCTTGGAATGGTCGCCGATTCGCTCGATCGCCTTGGCCACGAACAGCAGGTCCAGGCTGGAGGAAATGGTGCGCGGATCTTCCATCATGTAAGTGATCAGCTTGCGCACAAAGCCATCAAACTCCTTGTCGATCGCATCGTCTTCCTTGAGGATGGACACGGCCGCGTTGACATCGAGCCGGGCAAAGGCATCGAGTGCCTTGCGCAGCAAACCGGAGGCCAGGTCGGCAGCAATGCGCAGCTCGGAGGACGGCAGGGTACGGGCGGCGCCACTGTTGATGATGGACCTGACCATGCGCGCGATTTTTTCCGCCTCATCGCCGGCACGTTCCAGATTCGCCGTGGTTTTGGAAATGGCGATCAGCAGGCGCAGATCACGCGCCGTAGGCTGTCGGCGCGCAATGATGGAGGACAGCTCCTTGTCAATGTCCACCTCCATGGCATTGACGCGCGTCTCCATGTCGGTGACCTCGGTGGCGGCCTCCGCGCTGAACTGCGCGAGCGCATGGACGGCGGTTCGAATCTGGGACTCCACCAGGCCACCCATCTCCATGACGCGGGTTGAAACGCTGGTCAGTTCGCTGTCGAACTGGCTGGATAGATGCTTGTCGTTCATGATCAACCAAACCTTCCCGTAATATAGTCTTCGGTTTCCTGGCGCTTTGGCTTCATGAAGATGTCATTGGTAACACCGTATTCCACCATTTCACCCAGGTACATGTAGGACACATAGTCCGAAACACGGGCCGCCTGCTGCATGTTGTGCGTCACGATCAGTATCGTGACCATGTTCTTGATTTCGCCTATGAGCTCTTCAATGCTTCCGGTGGCAATCGGGTCGAGGGCCGACGTGGGCTCGTCAAACAGGATGATCTCCGGGTCGGTTGCAAGCGACCGGGCAATACACACACGCTGCTGCTGGCCACCGGACAGGTTGGTGGCCGATTCGTCCATCCGGTCCTTGACCTCATTCCAGATGGCGGCCGCCCGGAGCGCGGCTTCCACCTTGTCTTCAAGATAACTCTGGGATTTTTCGCCCCGCACACGCAGGCCATAGGCCACGTTTTCGAAGATGGACTTGGGGAAAGGATTGGGTTTTTGGAAAACCATGGAGATGCGCATGCGCACCTCGATGGGGTCCACCGCATGGTCAAGGATGTTCACATCGTCGGGATAAAGCTCGATCTTGCCGTCATAGCGGTGACCGGGATAGAGGTCATGCATGCGGTTGAAGCAGCGCAGATAGGTTGACTTGCCGCAGCCGCTGGGGCCGATCAGGGCCGTGACCTTGTTCTCATAAATCGGCATGGTGACGCCTTTCAATGCTTTGAAGGCGCCATAATAAAAGTCGAGGTTCTTGGACTGGGCCTTCAGCGCAGGCGCGTTCTCGGGAAGCGTGATGGTAGATGGCATGGTGTGTCGGGCTCTCTGAAGGATTACCACTTGATGTTTTTGCGAAGGCGATAACGCAGCCAGATGGCCAGGCCATTCATGCCCAGGGTCAGAAACACAAGCACAAGACTTGCTGCCGCGGCGTTGGCATGGAAAGCCGGGTCCGGCCGGGATGTCCAGTTGAAGATCTGGATGGGCATGACGGTAAACGGCGAGAACAGCCAGTCAAACAGACCTGCCGGCGGGTCGCCTGTGAACGGCATGGGAGGCAGGAACGCGATGAAGGTCAGCGCACCGATCGTGATGATGGGCGCGGTCTCGCCGATGGCCCGCGACAGCCCGATGATGATGCCCGTCAGGATGCCGGGCATGCCATAAGGCACCAGATGGTCGCTGACCACTTGCCACCTGGTCGCGCCGCAGGCGTAAGCCCCTTCGCGCACGGTCTGGGGTATGGCCCGGAGAGCTTCGCGCGTCGTCACGATCACGATCGGCAGAATCAGCAGCGCCAGCGTCAGGCCGGCCGACAGGATGCTCTGACCGAAGCCGAAGGTGTAAACAAACAGCCCGAGTGCCAGCAGGCCATACACAATGGAAGGCACACCGGCGAGGTTGCTGATGTTGATCTCGATCACATCGGTGAACCAGTTTTTACGGGCGTACTCTTCGAGGTATATCCCGCTCGCAATGCCCACCGGGATGGCAAACAGGGCGGTGACGATCATGACGAAAAATGAACCGACCCAAGCCGACAGAATGCCAGCCTCCCCGGCTCTGCGCGACGGGAAGCTGGTAAAGAACTCGGATGAAATCCGCGGAAAACCATCAATCGCCATTTCCGCAAATAAGGCCACCAGGGTCAGGATCGCCAGGGCGATGGCGCCCACGCCCACCAAGCCGAAGATGACATCCCAGCGCTTGTGTGATTTGATAATGGCACGGAGTTCTTCCGTGCGGCTTGCATTGCGGCTCATCAATAAGTCTCCCGATATTTGCGGCGCAGCCAGTGACCCAAAAGATTGAACAGCAGGGTAATCAGCAGCAGTGTCAAACCTGCCGCAAAAATGGTCTGGTACCCCACGCTTCCATGCGGCAAGTCGCCCAGCGCCACCTGCACGATGAAGGACGTGATGGTGGCGGCAGGCTCCAGCGGATTGAGCGTCAAATTGGGCTGCATGCCGGCAGCCACCGCGAGAATCATGGTCTCGCCCACCGCGCGCGAAATACCCAGGATGTAGGCCGAAGCAATGCCGGAGAACGCCGCCGGAAACACTACCCGGGTGGCCGTCTGGAAGCGCGTGGCGCCCATGGCATAAGAGCCCTCGCGCAGACTCATGGGGACAGCGCGCATCGCGTCTTCAGACAGGGAAGACACATAGGGAATGATCATGACTCCCATCGCAATGCCCGCCGACAGGACGTTGAATGTGGGCAAGTCAGGGTAGATTTTTTGAAGCAGGGGCGTGATCACCATGAGGGCAAAAAAACCGTAAATGATGGTGGGCACCCCGGACAAAAGTTCCAGCACGGGTTTGAGCACCTCACGCAAGCGGTGTTCGGCAAACTCGGACAGGTAAATCGCAATGATGGTGCCCAGAGGTATTGCGATGGACAGGGCCACCAGCGAACTCGACAGCGTGCCCGACAGCAGCACGGCGATGCCAAAGTGCGCGTCGTCAAACAGCGGGGTCCACTGCGTGTCGGTCAGGAAGGTCCAGAGCGGAACATGGCTGAAGAAAACCAGCGACTCTTTGAGCAGGATATAGACGATGGCCAGGGTCGTGAACACCGAGACACAGGCAGCGATGAGCAGGATAAACTCAATCATCCGGTCCTTGCGCTTGCGCGCGGCCTTGATCTGGGCCAGCTCGGCAAGGCGAGCCGTACCGGTTAGACGCTCAACAATCACAATGCGATCCGAAGTGGTGGAGACGCTCATTGTAGGTTTTGTTTTCGTAGAAGACAGTTCAATAAAAATCTACCTGCAGCTTCCACAAAGCTTGCAGGCAGATCGTATTTAAGCGGTAAGGTAAATCAGCTTACAGCTTGGCTTCGCGCTTGACCAGCTCTTCGATGCTGATGCCCACTTCGTTTTTGCCACCGAAAATCGTGCCTTTTTTGTTGTCGGCCATGTGCTTGATGTTTGAAGTGTAGATGGCAGCCGGCAGCGGCACGTACTTGACTTCTTTGGCCAGCTTGGCGCCCTGGGTCATGTAAAAGTCCACAAACTTCTTGACTTCGGGTTTGGCCAGGGATTTGACGTTGATGTAAATAAAAATTGGACGGGCCAGCGGCTGGTAGGTGCCGGCAATCACGGTCGCCTCGCTCGGAGACACTGCCGGTTTGCCGTCCTTCTCGACGATGGGCAGGGCTTTGAGCTTGCCCATGTTTTCCGCGTAATAGGCAAAGCCAAAATAGCCGATGGCATTGACGTCACCGGCGACGCCTTGCACCAGCACATTGTCATCCTCGGAGGCCGTGAAGTCGCCGCGGCTGGACTTGGACTTGCCGACGATGGCTTCAGTGAAGTAGTCAAACGTGCCGGAGTCAGAACCTGCGCCAAACAGCTTCATCGGCTGGTCGGGCCATGTCGGGTTGACCTGGTTCCAGCGCATGACCTTGCCCTGGGCTGCGGGTTCCCACATCTTCTTAAGCTCGGCCACGGTGGCTTGCTTCAGCCAGGTGTTCTTGGGATTGATGACGACGGTGAGCGCGTCGAACGCCACGGGCAGTTCGTAGTACTCGATACCGGCCTTCTTGCAGTCGTCCATCTCGGACTTGCTGATCGGGCGCGAGGCATTGGAGATGTCGGTTTCGTTGCGGCAGAACTTCTTGAAACCGCCACCGGTGCCGGACACGCCCACGGTGACTTTCAGGCCTTTGTTGGCCTTCTGGAATTCTTCGGCGACCGCTTCGGTCACCGGGTAGACCGTGCTGGAACCGTCGATTTTGACGACCTGGGCTGCGGCCGTGAGCGCAGAGGCGCCAAGCATCACGAATGCGCAGG
>JBKJIS010000007.1:0-10516 GCA_046598305.1 Thiobacillus sp. | reverse complement strand
CTCAGCCTGAGAAACATGAAATGGCGGGTTGCACAGGGTCAGGTCAAACCAGTCATCATCGAGCACGATACCACTGAAAATTGCGTTCGGTGAAGGTTGCAAACGCAAGCTTATGTGCGGTGCCAGTGCTGGATTGGCATCGAGAACAGATTGAGCATTGGCCAGCGATTCTGCATTAATGTCGGTCGCGACAAAGCGCCAGCTGTATTCACACTGTCCGATCAAGGGATAAATGCAATTCGCGCCGGTGCCGATGTCCAGCACGTGTATCGACTTGCCTTTGGGGATGACACCCTTGTTGCTGCTGGCTAGCAGGTCGGCCAGGTGATGAATGTAATCGGCACGCCCCGGCACGGGTGGGCAAAGAGTGTGCGGCAGGATATCCCAGCCTTGAATGCCGTAGCTGTCTTTCAGCAGTGCGCGATTCAGCGCCTTTACCGCAGCCGGGTCGGTAAAATCGATGCTCTGATCGCCATGCGCATTGACGCGAACGAAATGAGCCAGTGCCGCATTGGCTTGTATCAGGCGCGGGAAGTCATAGCGTCCCTGATGGCGGTTGCGCGGGTGTAGTGTTAGCGCCAAGTAGTCATGTCCCCTTGCTCCCACTGCAGTAAAAATCCCGCACCGCTCAAAACCGCTCGTCTTCGCGCATATAACGCCATTGTCCGGAGGGGAGTTTCCCCATGGAAATGCCGCCGAGGCGGATGCGTTTCATCGATACCACTTCAAGGCCTACGGCTTCGCACAGGTGGGCGATCTGTCCGATTTGTGTACCCTTGAGCGCAACCCGCAGGCGGGTCTCGTTTTGCCAACTGACCTTGATCGTGGGCGGGGTGCGGCCGTTGTAGGGGATACCTTTGTTGAGTCGCTTGAGGCCGTTGGGGATGAGTTCGCCGGTGACTTCGACGATGACTTCGTGTTCCAGCGTGGCGGTGTCTTCGGTGAGCTTGCGTGCGACCCGCCAGTCTTGCGTAAATACGACCAGGCCGGAGGCATCGGTTTCCAGCGGCACGCAGGCGGTGAGTAGGGAGAAGTGCTTTTTCAGCGGGCGGGTGTTGGAACTTTCATCAGCCCACAAGGTGGCGTCGCTGAGCAAGTTTGTTGCGGTCTGGTCGATCTCTTTCATCGGCACCCCTGCCGGCTTGTGCAGCAGCAGCGTGACCGGCTCGGCCTGGGTGAGGTCGGCCTTGGGGTCGATTTCGATGCGTTGATCGGTGACGCGAAACTGCGGCTCTTCGACCACAAGGCCATCCACCCGCACCCAGCCGCCTGTGATGGTCAGCTCGGCGTCGCGGCGTGAACAGGCACAGAGTTCGGCAACGCGTTTGGAAAGTCGGATGGAGTCGGTCATGGCGGGCTGGGCGTGTGCTTGAATAGGGTGAGTTTACCGCCGCAGGGTGGGCGAGCTTGCGTTTGATTGGTTTTTTGCGGAGTCCATTGCTGCGTGTGTAGCGGTCAGGCTTATGTCTTGTTCGTTGATTTCATCTGACGCATGACTGCCCATGCGACGCCGCCCAAAACAAGCACGCCGCCAATTAACACCGCCCAAAGCACCAGCGACCGCGTGGATGGAGCTCCCAGCTTCTGGCTGAGGCCAGACAGACTATTGGGTGGCTGTGTGGCGGCGGACGCAAGGTCGACAATCGCAACAGGCAGTTTGAGTTCGGCACCCGGGGTGTACCCGGGAATCAGGCTGGCCAGTGGCAGCTGGGTTGTTTCTGCACCGACACGGCCTATTGCCAGGATGAATGGGGGGCCGCCGCTGGCGAGAAAGACCCACTCCAGCGGAGCGAGTAAGGCGCTCACTTGTGGTGCCGTGGCGAATCCTGTGGTGTTCGCTGTGGGCTCTATCCGTAGCTCGCGCAACGAGGCGCCGTTCAACTCGATCGGTGGGCTGAGTGATTCAGTTCCTTCTGCCTTCATGCGATAGACGATTCCTGAGGCAAGCGGGCGCCAGGGTTCGCCGTGTGTAGTGCGCCCGGAGAGTTGGACCGGGACGAGCATATTGGGATCAGTCGGGCGAATGTCCAGCGCTTGGATTGGCGTTGCAAACGGCAGGGTAAAAACGAAACTGCTGCCGTCCGGCATGCCGATCAGTGGGACCGCAAGCCGCTGTGGCGCTGCCGTGCTGGCAGCGAGTGTGATGCGCACACCGCGCAGGGTGAATACCGCTTCAGGCGGCCAGCTGATGCGTAGATATTCATTTTCCAGATGCATCCCCATCAGGGGCACCCGCATGCTGCCTGGTGCATCGGCCGTTGGACCGAAGCGAAACACGGGCACGTCCTGCGCCAGGGTGCGCCAGTTTTTTAGATCTTTACTGGCTGTGATCGTAAGCGCGACCTGTTCGCCCTGGGTCAACTCTGCATCCACAGTCAGCTCGGCCAGGGCCGATTTTATTGGCCGGGTGTCCACCAGGGTGGCAATTTGTTTGGTGGACGAGGTTTCGAGTTTGGTTTCTGCTCCGTCTTCCACGTGCACCATGCTACGGTCAGCGGTTTTTTCAAACCGTAGGCTCAGGCTGCCCATGCTTTGTTGTTTTGTGGTGGCCATGACTGGATAAATCGGCCAACCCTGCGGTTGCGACGCCACGCTCAAGTTTCGGCGCGGAATCTGAGCAATGGGGACTGGCTGTCCACTGCCGTTGAATAGGCGTACGTCCGCCGCATTGGCGGTTTGCAAGGCGGCCATTGCTTCCTTGGGTAAGGTCAGGCGTTGCAGGCTTGCGTCTTTGGCGATTTGCACGGTGAAGTGGACGGCAAAATCTTCTGGTTTATCTGCCGCCTGGACGGCAGCTGTGTTGACCATCATCGCCGCACAGAAGGCAACGTACGTTACGTATTTCATGCATTTACCTCCGGTGTAAGGGCTTTCTGTGCGGGGGGCTTTGGCGGTAAGGGGGCTAAATATCCCACCACAAGCATCAAAGTACCCACCGCAATAAACACAACAATGCGCTCGGCTCCGCCGGCATTCGACAGGTCAATCAGGAATAGCTTGATCAGCGTCAGCCCCAGTAACCCGGCGCCCACCGGCCATAGCGACCGCTGCGCGCGGCGGTGTGCCAATACCATCAGGCCCAACGCCAGCAGTGTCCACAAGATTGCATACCCGGTTTGTACGAGAAACGAATTGAACAGGGCAGCCACGTCCCATTGCACCTCAGCGAAATGGTGTGCCACACGGAGCCACACGGTGTTGATGGCGATGAAGGCGGCAAAAAATAATGCCGCCTTTGGTAAATGGCTCCGCATGCTCTCTGGCACCTGCAGGTCGGTATCGCGCAGCCGCAGTAGCCACAGAGTCAGTGCGCCCAGGGCTAGCGCCACCGTCAGATCCGTTGGGTTCAGTAAAGGGATGTACGGTAGCGGTGCCGTATTGCCGCGTGAGGACAATGCCACCAGCAGGCTGCCTACAAACACCCCCGCGGCCAGAGGTGCGGCGGCTAGCCATACATAGCTGCGACCAAACTGGCTGAACGGCCAGCGTGATGCAAAACGCCGTGATGTGGGGACGATGGACAGGCACAGCAGTACGGCCGTGCCTGCGACCAGCAGTACCACCGCGCCCCAGGCTGTACGCCATAAATCGCCTCGATCCACTGCATAAACCAACGTGTCCGCCAGCAGGATCACAAACGTCCAGGCGCTCAGTGCATGCATCCAGGAAAACCAGGTTTGCGGTGCACGTTGATCAATGCGCCTTAGGACCATGAAATGGGCCGTGGCAGCGACCAGCCATAGCAGCGAACCGTAAGACGCCAGCAGCCGGTTGCCATCCAAGAGGTTAATGAGTGCCGACAACATCAGCACTGGCGCGGTGAGATAGGCCGGCCAAGCAGCCACAGCCCAGTCCTTGCGGGTGGCTATGCGTTCGGCCACAAATGCGCTCAACACATAAGCGAGCATCCCGAGATTGATGTGCCATGCGTGTGCCAGCGCTAAGGTGTGTACGCCCGTGCTGGTTGGCAGCATGCGTGTGATCTCCAGCCAGAACGCCATCACCAACCAGAAAAAACCATACAAGAAGACAGGGTTTTCAATTTTGGTTTCAATTTGCGCATATTCTTTGGCAAACACGCTGCCGCTATGCGCCAGCGGCTGGCGCAGCCACCACGCAACGGCAAATGCCGGCAGCGCCAACAACAGCGCGCCGATGAAGGCCGGGTTGGCAAACGGCAAAGCGGAATGCATGCCGCGATCAACAGAGCCGACAAATGCCAGCGCCGCAACCCCTTGCAATAGCAGGCCGAAGGCTCGGGGCATCCAGCGCGCTTGCCGCATGCCCACCCAGAACACCGCTGCGCCTTCCACTGCCCAGATTGCAGCTGTCCAACGCGCGTCCAGCGCCAGCGGCACCGCCAAAGTGGCAAACCCTACGCCTAGTGCCAGGTAACATTCGGTCAATAGGCGTAGCGTATCCTGCTTGCGCTTAAGCAAGCCCCACGCCAGAAGCAGATAAAATGCGCCCAACGCCAGCGCCGAAAACGCTGACGCAAACTCGAATTCCCGCACCAGTCCGACTTGCAAACCAAAGGCGATCAAGGGTGTTCCAAACACCAGCGTGCCATCCACCGCACCACTCAGGCTGGCTTTGAGTTCTGTCGATTGGCGCAGCGCATACAGCACCGCGGTCAGTACATAGATCAGGAAAAACAAAATCAGAAATGGCTGCGTGCTGAGGTAGTGTTCTGGCGTATAGCGCAGCGCGCCCCAGGTGGTGGCAATGCCAAACGTCATGAAAAAACCAAGCAGGTTGAGTAGCCGCCACGAACGCCTGAACGCAATCACCAGAATGGCCAGATTCAATAGCGCGTAAAACGAAAACAGCACCACATGATTGCCCTGCCCGGTTGAGGCCAATAGGGGCGCTAAAAAGCCACCGGCAAAACCGATCACCGCGAGCGCACGAGAGTTTTGCATGAGTGCGATCGCAGTCGATAGTGCGCATACCGACACCATGACCGCCAGAGCCAGGCCGGGTGGTACCAGCTGATAGAGTCGGAACGATGCGAACACTGTCAGATAGAGCACCGCCACACCGGTGCCCTGTAGCGTCAGCGCATAACCCAGGCGCTTGTCGCGTAAACGAAACCCGATGATCAGCAGCAGCATGCCTGTTGCACCGACCAGCGCTAGCCGCAACTCCACAGGAAAGAGGGAATTTTCCGCCGCATATTTCGCCAGAAATGACAGGCCGATAAACAGTACGACCACACCAATCCGGACCACTGTATTTCCGCCAGAGAGCCATGCAATCGCGGCGGCCATTGCCTTGTCGGCAATGTTGGGTTCTACGGGAAGCTGCTGCGATGTTGTGAATGTTTTTGGCGGCGGTGTGGGCTCTTCTGGTAATGCTGAGTTGGCAGCAGGCTCCTCAAGGGGACTTGCCGCAACGAGCCAAAAGGGGGGCTCAACGGGCTGGTCGAATTCATTCTCGTCGGGGTCTGGCTGTAGGGGGGCCGGGGCTTTTGGGGGTGAGGCCTGTGTAAACTGTGCCGCTGTAGACCGCGCTGTTTCTCGATCCATCGATCGCAATCGCGCCATTTCGCTGCGGATGGAAGTTCGCAAGCTTAAGCCAGCCAGTGCGCCTAATATCGCACCCAGAATGACGCCCCCTCCATCCCACCTGCCTATCGTGAAGCCAAGCAAGCCACCCCAAATTACGCCCCAAATAATCACAAACACCTCAACACAAATCCACGATGGCAGCCATCATGGCACAGCAGCTTTGCACCGTGAAGAGAGCGGGAGTCTGGCGTGATGTCCGAAACGCTTGAAGCGGGTGCTCAGGCTGACAGAGGGAGGTTGTGATAGCGCGTGCCGGCGCGGTATGCTGTGGGGTCATTCAAACCCGGAGACACCCATGAAAACCGCACTCGCTTTGTCATTGTTGTTTTTTACTTCATCTGCCTTCGCTGCCGTAGTCGGCAAGGATGTCAGCTACAAGGCGGGCGACACCGTGATGAAGGGCTTTCTGGCTTTTGACGATGCCGTCAGGGGTAAACGAGCCGGCGTGCTGGTGGTGCCCGAGTGGTGGGGCGCCAACGATTACGCGCGAAAGCGCGCGCGGATGCTGGCCAGTGCCGGGTACGTCGCGTTGGTGGTCGATATGTACGGCAACGGTCAGGTTGCGGACAACCCCAAGGATGCCGGTGCGCTGGCAGGCAGCATCAACAAGAATCCGCCGCTGGCCTTGAGCCGCTTTCAGGCAGCCTCCCATTTTCTCGGCAACCAGCCCAATGTCAAAAAAGGCGAAATCGCCGCGCTGGGCTACTGCTTCGGCGGCGGCGTGGTGCTCAACATGGCGCGCGCGGGATTGCCGCTTAAATCCGTGGTGAGTTACCACGGCGTTCTGGCCACCGATGTGGCAGTGAAGCCGGGTGACATCAAGGCCAAGATCCGCGTTTTTCATGGCGAAGCCGACCCGGTTGTGCCGCCGTCGCAGGTTGAGGCCTTCAAGACTGAAATGGACAACGCCCGTGCCGATTACATGTTTGTTGCCTATCCCGGCGTGAAGCATACCTTCACCAACCGCGAGGCCGATAGCTATGCCGTGCAGTTCAACCTGCCACTCAAGTACGACCACGAGGCCGACACCGATTCGTGGACGCGGACGCTGGAGTTTCTCAAGGCGACGCTGAATTGATATGAGCGATGCCTGCGGCCACGACAGCCATCCTCCGCACGGCTCCGGCAGCCTCGGCATTCCACAAACCGGATCGTTCGATCCGGTGGCGTTCGAAGCCGCTATTAATGCCATGCTTGCGGCCTGCGGCGTGGCGCCGGATTCGGTGCACACCGGGCGCACCGCCGAGCGGGTGCGCGAGCTGTGGCAGAAGCGTTTGCTCGGCGGCTATGCGATTGCTCCCGAAGCGGCGCTGGGGGAGGGCTTTGCCGATGAGCGCGACGACATGGTGGTGGTGCGCGGCATCGCGGTGCACGGCGTATGCCCGCATCACCTGGTGCCGTTTCGCGGCGTGGCACACGTCGCCTACATTCCCGGCGGGCGGCTGCACGGCTTCGGCCGTATTGCGCGCATGGTCGACGCCATCGGCCACCGCTTCACCTATCAGGAATGGATGACGCGCGACATTGCCGAGGCGCTGGTGACCCATGGCATGGCCAAAGGCGCAGCGTGCATTGTCGAGGCCGAGCAGTTGTGTCTGCTGCTGGGCGAAGACCGCCGTGGCGACGAGCGTGTGGTCACGCAGGCGTTCACCGGTTGTTTCAAAACCAGCGACCAGATGCGCAACGAGTTTTTGCGTGCCACCGCGCAGCGGGAGCTGCGTTGATTGAGCATGGCGCAGCGGGAGCTGCGTTGAAAACCTGGCGCAGTTCGATTTGGAATAGGGATTCTGCATGATTAACCAAGCCAGCAAGCCGGCCACACTGATCCTGCCGCCCGCGCCTTACGCCGCGGCCATGCTCGGCGGCTGGTGGTTGGATCGCCACCTGATCATGCTGCCGCTCGACCTCGGCATCGCGACGCGCCCGTTGGGCTGGTTCGCAGTCGGTATCGGGCTGGTGCTGTTTACCTGGACGCTATGGACGTTTTCGCGTCATCGAACCACGGTGAATCCGTATGTCGGCGCCTCCGTCTTGTGCACGAGCGGGCCGTTCCGCTTCAGCCGCAATCCGATTTATGTGGGCGACTGGTTCATCCTCGCAGGGGTGTCGTTGTTGTTGACAACGGCATGGCCGCTGGTGTTTGCGCCACTCATCTGGCTGATGCTGCGTTACGGCGTGATCCGCCACGAGGAGGCGCACCTCGAAGCCCGATTTGGTGACGCCTACCGTGACTATAAAACCCGGGTGCGGCGCTGGCTTTGAGTGCGGTACGCTGGATCGCGCGATCGCTCCAGATTACAGCACCGCCTGGCGTCAATATACAAAGCGCCGTAGTCACATTTACGACAAAACCTCTCAGGCTATTTTTATATGAACTTGCTTGCCGAGAACGTGAGCGGCCGCCTCGATTTGATCGAGCCTTGAGGCGTGGCGCAAGTCAAACAGGCGGTCAACTTGGGGCATGTGCCACCCAAGCCTACGAGCGAGTTCGGCTTTCTTAATCCCTTGGTCTGACATCGCCTGATACACCCCCAACTTGGCGCACTCCAACGCTTGCGGGCGCACTGTTTTTTGTCCAGCGGCTGGGACACTCACGGCGGGTAGAGGTTTGCGTGCATCGACATAGAATGACAAGCCAGTTTCCAGTGCGTCCACAGCATTCAACAAGGCTTCGTCTTCATCCATGCCGAAGGTAATAGCTTCCGGTACGTCGGCAAAAGTTACCAGCACAGTCCCATCGTCTGGGGTCAGGATCACTGGGTAATCAAACATATTTTCTCCTTACTTCACGGTACTGCGGGCAGTGGCGTTGCACTAGAGCCTGGAGTTGCTCAGCATCGAGCAGGCGGGTTAAAGCGCTGCTGCCGTCTTGCGCAAACCGCGTCAGAAACTGCCTGACTTGGGATTGCACGCGCCCAACACCCGGCGCACAGGCTTTGGTAGTATCCATTCGGGCTGACTTCTTCTTGGTGTGTGTTCACGGATTCGATACCCGCATCGTACCAAGTCAGGGTGTTCAGCCCAACTCACGCTTCTTGTAATAAACTGTTTTTATTGATGTTTATGCTTAAGGTAGTGCCATTTTGGATGCTTCCCTTTATCTTGCGCTCCATCCGGAACGCCGCCCGGTCACCGCGAAAACCCGTAGCGTGAGTCAAATAGCGAAAAGATTAGGCATGACGAGCACGGGCTTTATTCCGCGCCTGTCACCAGCACGTCACAGCCCGCCGCCTGGGAAATGTCCTTACTCACGCTGCCAAGCAGGTAGGCCTCCAGTCCGCCGTGCCCGTGCCGCCCCACGACGATGAGGTCGGCGCGCCACTGCTCCGCCAGATCAAGAATGCGCACGGGCACATAGCCTGTCTCGACATGAGCGGTATACGCGCCAGGCAGGTTCGCCAGCAGGTTGCCCATCAGGTTTTTTGCGATGGTGCGCATGTCGGCGTTCGCCGCCTCGCGCGCATGCGGGGACAGGCGGCGATCCAGCTCGGGTTCCAGAACATGCACAACGTCCAGGCATGTCTCGCCTGCCAGCCGTCGCGCCCAGGCGAGCGCTGCGTCCGAGTCCGCGGAGAAATCCACCGCTGCCAGCACGCGGTCGTACGGCCAGTTCGGCCTGCGCACGATCAGCAGCGGGCCGCTGCGCACCCGCAGCAGCCGCGAAGTGGTGGAACCCAGGAACAGGCGCTGCCGGGTGTTCTCGCCGCGCGCGCCCGCCACCACCAGATCAGCCGCCACCGCCTGCGCATACTCGGCGATTTGGGTGTGGACGCGGCCGATACGCCAGGCAGCGTGGGTGGGGATACCGTAATCTTCGGCCAGCGTCCGGGCCAGGATGCCGAGCCGCTCGCCCGCCGCATCCAGCGCCACCTTGTCGAGCGCGTCGGCGTCGAAGTTCTGGCCGGGATAAAGGTCCAGCGGATGCACCACGTGCAGCAGATGCAGTGTTGCGCCGTGTTGCCTGGCGATCAGGGCGGCGCGGCGTACGGCGCCGCCTGCGGCGGGAGAAAAATCGGTGGCGACAAGAATGGTTTTCAACGTGTCTTGCATGGTGTGTTTCTTTCTCCAGTTCGGTGTTTATAGGTCGGCTTAGCGGCTTCCTCGCTAAGCGTCAGGCGAAGTCTCCTTGTTCGGCATCGCCCTCGCCGCATTCGCGCAGGATCACCGCGCGCACGGCGTCGCGCAGTTCGACTGTGGCGGCGAAGGCGTCCCGCGTGTCTGTGGCAGCCTGAAGGGCGCGGGGCGGCGCAATCGGCGCGCCCAGCCTTATCTCGATGGCGCCGCGCCGGGGCAGCCAGCCACCGGCGGGCAGCGCGGCGCGGGCGCCCGTGATCGTCACCGGCACGATCGGCACGCCGGCGCGGACGGCGGCAGCGAAAGCGCCCAGGCGAAATGGCATGAGACCTGGCGCGCGGCGAAAAGTGCCTTCGGGAAAAAAGGCCAGCGAGTGCCCACGTGCCACCGCCTCGGCCAGGCGTTGCACGTCCTCGCTACCCTGACGCGCGTCGAAGCGCTCGGTGAATTCCGCGCCCAGACGTTCGAGGTAGACGCGTGGGATGAACTGCTCGCGCAACTCGCGTTTGGCGACGAAGGCGTAAGGGCCGGGCAGGGCCGCGACCAGCAGGATGCCGTCGAGATAACTGGCATGGTTGGCGGCCAGGATGTGCGGCCCGGCAGGCAGGTGTTCCCGTCCGCGCACCGTCAGCGGCGCGCCAACCAGCCGGAGGAACAGCCGCGCGGCGACGCCGCCCAGCGTCCATGCCCAGGCGGGACGCGGCGTGAACGCGGTGAGCAGCCAGGTGACCGGCGCCACGATCCAGAACAGCGTCCAGGCGTGGGCGGCATAAAGAGTGGCACCTGTCCGCCGCGCCGCGCGCAAGCCCCGTGCCCAGACGCCGCGCCAGGCCAGGCGCGCGAGCGGCCGCCACACCGCGCGCGCGGGCGCG
>JBKJIS010000266.1:0-4376 GCA_046598305.1 Thiobacillus sp. | reverse complement strand
GGCATGGCCGAGTTGCAGACCGAAATCCGGGCGGGTCAGCTCGTCTGGTCGCTCGACAAGGAAGACGTCCACCTCAACATCGAAGCCGCACTGACCGCAAAAATCGGCGATGCCGGTAAGCGCTTGCACACCGGCCGCTCACGCAACGATCAGGTGGCCACCGATATCCGGCTCTATCTGCGCGAATCGATCGACCGCATTGTGGTGGGCCTCAAGTCCTGCCAGACGTCGCTTATCGATCTGGCCGAGCAGCACACCGATACCGTGATGCCCGGCTTTACTCACCTGCAAGTGGCGCAGCCGGTGACGTTTGGTCACCACCTTATGGCCTACGTCGAGATGCTGGTGCGCGATGTCGAGCGCATGACCGACTGCCGCCGACGCGTCAACCGGCTCCCTCTGGGCGCCGCAGCGCTGGCCGGCACCAGTTTCCCGATTGACCGCGCCTTTGTCGCGCGTGAACTGGGCTTCGATGGCATCTGCGAAAACTCACTCGACGCCGTCTCCGACCGCGATTTCGCCATCGAATTTACCGCTGCTGCCGCAGTATTGATGATGCACCTGTCGCGCCTGTCGGAGGAGCTGATTCTGTGGATGAGTCCGCGCTTCGGCTTCATCGACCTGGCCGACCGCTTTTGCACCGGCTCTTCCATCATGCCGCAGAAGAAAAATCCCGACGTGCCTGAACTGGTGCGCGGTAAAACCGGTCGCGTAAATGGTCATCTGGTCGCCCTGCTCACCCTGATGAAAGGCCAGCCGCTGGCCTACAACAAGGACAATCAGGAAGACAAGGAGCCGCTGTTCGACACCGTCGATACCTTGACCGACACGCTGGCGATTTACGCCGACATGATGCGTGGCGTTACCGTCAAACCGGAAGCGATGCGCGCCGCCGTGATGCAGGGCTTCGCCACCGCCACCGATCTGGCCGATTATCTGGTGAAGAAGGGCATGCCCTTCCGCGATGCCCATGAAGTAGTGGCACGTGCCGTGCGCGCAGCGGACACCAGCGGGCGCGACCTCGCCGATCTGGCGCTTGGCGAGCTGCAGGCGTTCAGCCCGATGATTTCGCAAGATGTGTATGGCGTGCTGACGTTGGAAGGCTCACTGGCCGCCCGCGATCATCTGGGTGGCACCGCGCCAGCGCAGGTTCGTGCGGCCATCGCGCGGGCCAGAGAACGTTTAACCCGGCTGGATTAACTTGAAGGCAACGACGGTTGCTGCGTGGGGGCTGCGTGCTCGCGGCAAATCCGTCGCACCTCCGGACTGCTGAGCTTTTCCTGCATCAATCCGCAAAAATAGCTGCGCGGCCCCAGCCGCTGATTGTGGCGGCAGGTCGAACACACGCCAAAACTGCGTTTTCCGCTTTGCGCCTGCACCTGCGCCAGCACCTGCCGCAACACCACCATCGCCGAAGTCACGCGCGCCGGGCTGGCGGTTTGCACGATATCGCGCCACGCCCCTCCGGCACTGAGCGTCTTCAACAGGTTGGAGCCCGCCTCGGCCAGAATCAAGCGCACCACCCTGCCGTCACGGGGATCGTTATAACGCGACACCAGTCTGCGGCGCGCCAAAACCAGCACCGTTTGTGACACCGTGCCCTTGGTCAGCCCGAGGTATTCGGTCAGCGCCTGAGGCGTATTGCTGTAGCGATTGGCCTGATTCAGATAAAACAGCACTTGCAAATGCACCGGTTGCAAGCCCTGAGCCGAGCCCGCCTGCCGCAAGTCGGCCCGGGTCAGCAGCGACAAGCGCTCGACCAGATCAAAAAGGGTGAGCGCCTGGCTTTTCAAGTTACCCCGTATGTTCCATAAATTCGCGCGATGATCGCGCAGGATTTTGTTTTGTAGGGGAATTTTGGGAAGGAGCGGCGTAGTGATTCATACGCCCGACTGAGAAAAGTTTCCATACAGAACAAAAGACAAGCGAGGGCGCGCGTCAATTTATGAAACATCCGGGGTCAGCTCAGAAGCGGATCGTACCGCCGCCCTGCAGGGCGACCAGTGCTGCCAGTTTGGCGTAAAGCGGCTCGCCACTTTTGGTGTCGGCCCAGCCATCGACCACCGGCATGAAGTGAAACCCACCCGAGCGCGCGGCCACCCAGAGTTCGCGCGCCACGCCGTGTCGGTTGATGATGATCTTGCTGCCGTCGTCCAACTCGATTTCGAGGATGCCGTCTGCGGGTGTCTCGAAATCCAGATCAGCCGCTTCCAGCGCCTGCTCGATATGGGCCAGCGTTGCGTCGGCAGCCTGATTGAACTCGGCCTCGTTTAATTCAATTCGTGTCATGGTGTCCCGTGCTAACATTTCGCGCATGAAAATACGTACCTTATACATCGTGTCCCTGTTGCTATGCGGACTAAGTCTGACGGCCTGCGGCTCCAAGGGTGACCTGTATCTTCCCGAAAAACCTGCCGCACTGCAACGGACACCCTTGTGAACACCCTGCACCGACTCGAAGGCCGCCTCCATCTGGAAGGCGTGTCACTGGACGCGCTTGCCGAACGCTTCGGCACTCCACTCTACGTTTATTCCAGACAAGCGCTCGAAGAGGCTTATCAGGCCTACGTCCGGGCTTTTTCCGCGACGCCTCACCTGATCTGCTATGCGGTAAAAGCCAATTCCAGCCTGGCAATTCTCAACCTGTTTGCCAAGCTCGGCACTGGTTTCGATATTGTTTCCGGCGGTGAGCTCGCGCGCGTATTAGCCGCCGGCGGCGATCCAGGCAAGATCGTATTCTCCGGCGTGGGTAAAACGACAGACGAGATGCGCGCGGCACTCAATGCCGGCATTCTGTGCTTCAACGTCGAATCGCATAGCGAGTTACTTCGCCTGAATCGCGTGGCTGGTGAAATGAGCCAGGTTGCGCCCGTGTCATTTCGCGTCAACCCCGATGTTGATCCCAAGACCCATCCGTATATCTCCACCGGGCTCAAGGAAAACAAATTCGGCATACCCATTGCCGACGCACCTGCACTTTATCGGCTCGCTGCCAGCCTGCCGAATCTGAAAATCACAGGCATTGACTGCCACATTGGCTCGCAGCTGACCGATCTTTCCCCACTGGCCGATGCCGCCGACAAGGTTTTGGCGTTGGTTGACACGCTGGCGGCCGAAGGGATCAGGTTGCATCACATCGACCTCGGCGGTGGAGTCGGCATTCGTTATAACGACGAAACCCCGCCCGACCTTGATGCCTATGGCCGCACACTGGCGGAACGCTTTTCCGGTCGCCACGAAAAACTGCTTCTCGAACCGGGCCGTTCTCTGGTCGGCAACGCGGGCTTGCTGCTCACACGCGTCGAATACCTGAAGCCAGGTGAGGGCAAAAACTTTGCAATTGTTGACGTTGCGATGAACGATCTGATGCGGCCGGCGCTTTACGAGGCGTATCACGAAATCGTTCCCGTCAAACACATAAGCGGCGTATCGAAACGCTATGACATAGTGGGTCCAATCTGCGAAACCGGTGATTTCATTGGCTTTGCGAGAGACATGTGCATCGATGAAGGCGACCTTTTAGCGATTCTTTCCACTGGCGCATACGGCATGAGCATGGCTTCAAACTACAACTCTCGCCCACGAGCGGCAGAAATACTCATTAACAAAAACGAAATTCATCTCATACGCGAACGGGAAACACAAGACAGCCTAATGGCTGGTGAGCGGCTTGTTTGTTGACGTACATGGAATAGTGCTTTTTCGTAATTCGTCTTTAATATAGTGTCGCACCGATACATTTTGTTTCGCTGCGACATTTTTTATGGCGTTTTTTCGCAGAGACTTGACTATTCATTGAACCATCGAGAAAAGTAACTAGAATGAGGTTCACCAAGCGGAGCCTCGGTATCGCCCGTATTTCGAGGGTTTCGGGCAAGTTGTTAGCCTGTTGATACCACGCTTTGGAAGTGCAAATTCTGAATGCACGTGGCTTTAAGCTGTAGTGATTATGTGAATGTGTTCAACTTCTAAGGAGTATCAAATGGCAACAGCAAAGAAACCCGTGGCTAAAAAGGCGGCCCCCGCCAAAAAGCCCGTAGCTAAAAAGGCAGTCGCCGCTAAAAAGCCGGTCGCCAAAAAAGCCGTAGCTAAAAAGCCCGTGGCCAAAAAGGCAGTCGCCGCTAAAAAGCCGGTGGCAAAACCGGCAGCGAAGAAACCTGTTGCGAAGAAAGCGGCACCTGCCGCCAAACCCGTGCAGCCTTCATCACCTGCACCGGCGGTAGCGGTCATCAAGCCTTTCGGGCTTTAACAGGTCGGGCACTGCCCAATCTGAAACGGGGGCTTGTCCCCCGTTTTTTATTACCTGCAATGTGTTAACCCTGCCATCGCTTTATCCCGATTTCCTGTTTTGCTGGAATAGGCCCTGCCAGACTCCG
>JBKJIS010000253.1:0-3271 GCA_046598305.1 Thiobacillus sp. | reverse complement strand
CCCAGATTCTCGGCAACTTCCCTTAAACGATTGGAGTTGGAGCTGGTGGGCGACCCCACCACAATCACCACGTCGCACTGCGGCGCCAGCGCCTTGACGGCGTCCTGGCGGTTCTGCGTGGCGTAGCAGATGTCGTCTCTTTTCGGGCCGACGATGTGCGGGAAGCGGGCGCGTAGGGCATCGACCACGCGCGCGGCGTCGTCTACGGATAGCGTGGTCTGGGTGACGTAAGCGAGCTTGTCAGGGTTGGAAACCTGCAAACTGGCAACGTCATCCGGGGTTTCAACCAGATACATGCCGCCTTCAGATTGCCCCAGTGTGCCCTCGACTTCGGGGTGGCCTTTGTGGCCGATCATGATGATTTCCAGGTTTTTGTCGCGCATCTTGCTGACTTCGACATGCACTTTGGTAACCAGCGGGCAGGTGGCGTCGAACACGTTCAGTCCGCGCGCTTCGGCTTCCACGCGAACGGCTTGAGAAACGCCATGTGCGCTGAAGATGACGGTGGCGCCGGCAGGCACTTCGTCGAGTTCTTCGATAAAGATTGCACCCTTGATTTTGAGATCGTTGACGACGAAAGTGTTGTGGACGACTTCGTGGCGCACGTAAATCGGCGCACCGAATTTTTCCAGTGCGCGTTCGACGATGGCGATGGCACGATCGACGCCGGCACAGAAGCCGCGCGGGTTGGCAAGCAGAATCGTGGGTTTCATAAGCATCTTCTCAGCATCATAGAATGCGGATAATTTCGACTTCGAATTCAATCGACAAATCCGCAAGCGGGTGATTGAAGTCGACCTTCACCGCCTCGTCGCCGATTTCCAGGATATGCCCGGCTAGCGTCTGGCCGTTGGGCATGGTGAATTCAAACAATTGGTCGACCTCCAGCTTCAAGTCGGCTGGCAGATCGGACTTGGGCAGGGTCTGAATAAGATCAGGCTGGCTCGCACCATACGCTTGCCACGGGTCGAGCAGAAAAACATGGCGCTCGCCGGGATGCAGGTCGATCAGCCATTGTTCCAGCATGGGGGAGAGCGTGCCATCTCCAAGCGTGATCGTATCGGGTTTGGCTTCATCGAAGTTGGAGATGATGTCCTCACCCCCACGGGGACGCAGCGCGTAGCGGATTTCGAGGGTGTCGCCGGGGGCAACGGCTCGCGCAGTCATGGTGCGTCGTTTTCAGGTGAAACGGGCTTTTTGCCAAACATGCTTTCCCAGATCAGCAGGGCCGCACCCACCGAGATGGCAGAATCTGCCACATTGAACACCGGCCAGCCAAAGCCCTGGTAATGGAAATACAAAAAATCCACCACATGCCCCAGCAACACCCGGTCAATCACGTTGCCGAGCGCGCCGCCGAGCACTAGCGCCAGCGCAAAAGCCAGCCGGGGTTCATGGGCATGGCGCTTTAAAAGGCGCACGATGATCACGGTGGCGACGATGCCTATCGCAATAAAAAACCAGCGCTGCCAGCCGCCGGCGTCAGCCAGAAGGCTGAACGCGGCGCCGGTGTTATGCACCAGCACCAGCGAAAAGAACGGCAGCACGGGAATGGCTTCCTGATAGTCCAGCGAAGAAGACACCCACCACTTGGTCAGGTGGTCGAGCACGAATATGGCAAGGGCTGCGCCCAACCAAGGGCGCATGGCTGGGGTTATGAATTTAAGCATGGGTGCGACCCTCGCTGTTGCCTGTCAGGTTGCTGACACACCGGCCACACAGGCCAGGGTGGTCAGCATGGGTGTCGACGTCTTCGCGGTAGTGCCAGCAGCGCTCACATTTTTTGGCCGCGCTGGGGGTGACTTCAATCCGGCCCGTCTCGGCGGCAACAACGTGTGCCTGCGAGGTGATCAACACAAAACGCAGGTCATCGCCCAAGGGTTTCAGCAAGGATGCAGTGTCGGGACCGGTATGCAGTGTGATTTCGGCCTGCAGGGATGACCCAATGTCGCCGGCTGCGCGGAAGGTCTCCAGTTCCTTCTGCACGTCGGCACGCACTGCGCGGATCCGGGTCCAGCGATCAAGCAGGGTGGTTTCGTCGGCTTGGGCGGGGATCTCATACCAGGTATGCAGAAACACCGAATCATCCCCAGCCAGTTGCGCCCAGACTTCTTCGCCGGTAAACGACAGGATCGGGGCCATCCAGCGTACCAGCGCATGCGTCAGGTGATGCAGCGCATTTTGCGCGGCGCGGCGTTCCTGGCTGTTCGCACTGCTGGTGTAGAGGCGATCTTTCAGAATATCGAGGTAGAAGCCGCCGAGGTCTTCGGAGCAGAATGCTTGCAGTTTTTGCACGATGAAATGGAATTCGTAGGCGTCGTAATGTGCTTGCAGTTCGCCCTGCAATTTTCGGGTTAACGCCAGCACGTAGCGGTCGATCTCCAGCCAGTTTTCAACCGGCAGCGCGTTGGTTTTCGGATCGAAATCCGACAGGTTGGCGAGCAGGAACTTCAGCGTGTTGCGAATGCGCCGATAGCCTTCGACCACGCGCTTGAGTATCTCGTCCGAGATGGTCAGTTCGCCCGAATAGTCGGTGGTCGCGACCCACAGCCGCAGGATGTCGGCGCCATACTGGTCCATCACCTTCTGCGGCGCGATGACGTTGCCTTTCGACTTGCTCATCTTGTGGCCTTTGCCGTCGACCACGAAACCGTGGGTGAGCAAAGCCTTGTAGGGCGCGCGGCCGTCAGTGGCGCAGCCGGTAAGCAGCGATGATTGGAACCAGCCGCGATGCTGGTCCGAACCTTCCAGATAGAGATCGGCGGGATGGGCAAGATCGGGGCGGCGTTTCAGCACACAGGCATGGGTGACGCCCGAATCGAACCAGACATCCAGGGTGTGGCCGGTCTTGTTGTAGTGCGCGGCGTCATCCCCAAGCAGTTCGGCGGGGTCGAGCGCGAACCAGGCTTCGATACCCGCTTGCTCGACGCGTTGCGCCACTCTTTCCAGCAACTCGGCGCTGCGTGGATGCAGTTCGCCGGTTTCTTTGTGGGTGAAGAAGGGCATCGGCACCCCCCAGTTGCGCTGACGCGAGACGCACCAGTCGGGGCGGTTGTTGATCATTGCTTCCAGTCGCGCACGGCCCCAGGCCGGGAAGAACTGGGTATTGTCGACGGCAGCCATCGCCTGTTTGCGCAAGGGAGTCTGGTTACCGGCTTCCATGCCGATGAACCACTGTCGCGTCGCGCGAAAAATGATCGGCGTTTTATGCCGCCAGCAATGCGGGTAGCTATGCAGCATTTTTTCATGCGCCAGTAAATTGCCACTGGTG
>JBKJIS010000252.1:0-10975 GCA_046598305.1 Thiobacillus sp. | reverse complement strand
CGGTGGCAGGGTATATCGAAGACGATGAAACACGCATCAAGCTGAGCGAGATGGGGGTGGATTGCATGCAGGGGTATTTGATTGGGGAGCCGGTGGCGCTGGAGAGTTTGGCCTGAGGTCCGGCTGTCATTGCGAGCACCCTGAAGGGCATAAACTCCGCGAAGCACGTTTAGTTATTAAACTTTCGCAGGACCGCTGGCCGGGGGTGGCCCGGCAACCCTACGTAGGTTGAGCTGCAAAGCCCAACAGTTTCATGATCCAGCCCAAGCGAAGCGTTTGCATTTGGGCTTCATTTTATTCAGCCCAACCTACACGGGGTGAGTGAAATGAGGAGTTGGGTTATACCCCACATCAGGATCATTCGACCTGAAAAGATGGATAAACTCGATTTCCTTTGGCGTAACTTCCGCACGCAAGGCTGTCTCTGATTTCTACAGGATGTCCCGCGTAACTGTAAAACTTCGGCGTTGCTCAGACGTGAAGTCTTGTGCGATGAGCTTGTCAGAAGCGCTATCGAAGTAGTTGATGCTATTCGTCCTGTCTTGACCTATGTATATCTTTCCGTTTGGGTAGATGATTCGGTACACGACGTTCACGACAGTTTTCCTAAGCCGTCCCGCCCACCGTCAAGCCGTCGATCCGCAGCGTCGGCTGACCCACACCAACTGGCACGCTCTGGCCTTCCTTGCCGCAGGTGCCGACGCCGGAATCCATTTCCATGTCGTTGCCGATCATCGAGACGCGGGTCAACACTTCGGGGCCGTTGCCGATGAGGGTGGCGCCTTTGACGGGGTAGGTGATTTTGCCGTCTTCAATCATGTAGGCCTCGGCGGCGGAGAAGACGAATTTTCCGCTGGTGATGTCGACTTGGCCGCCGCCGAAATTGACGGCATAGAGGCCGTTCTTCACGGAGGCGATGATTTCCTGCGGGTCTTTGTCGCCGTTCAGCATGAGGGTGTTGGTCATGCGCGGCATGGTGAGGTGCGCATACGATTCACGGCGGGCGTTGCCCGTGATGGGCATGCCCATCAGGCGGGCGTTCATCATGTCCTGCATGTAGCCGGTGAGGATGCCGTCTTCAATCAGCGTGGTGCACTGGGTGGGGTTGCCTTCGTCGTCGATGTTGAGCGAACCTCGGCGCAGGGGGATGGTGCCATCGTCGACGACTGTCACGCCGGGAGCGGCAACGCGTTCGCCGATGCGCCCGGCGAACGCCGAGCTGCCTTTGCGATTGAAGTCACCCTCCAGTCCATGACCAATCGCTTCGTGCAACAGGATGCCAGGCCATCCGGCGCCGAGGACGACGGTCATAGTTCCTGCGGGTGCGGGGCGCGCATCGAGATTAACGCTGGCCTGATGCACCGCTTGTTTGGCATATTGATCGAGGATGTCGTCGGTGAAATAGCTGTAGTCGAAGCGGCCACCGCCGCCGCCACTGCCTTGCTCGCGGCGCCCATCCTGCTCGGAGATGACCTGCAGGGACAAGCGTACCAGCGGGCGCACATCAGCAGCCATATGGCCATCGGAACGGGCGATGTAAATCACTTCGTATTCAGAGGCGAGGCTGGCCATAACCTGAATCACGCGCGGGTCCATGGCGCGGGCTTTTTTCTCCAGCCGCTCCAGCAACGTGACCTTGGCTGCATCGTCCAAACTCGCCAGCGGATCGACTGCGTGATAAAGCTGGCGACCATCGGCACGGCGCGCGATGGCAGTCTGCCGTTCCTGGCCAGCGCGCGCAATGGCGCGCGTGGCATCGGCGGCAGCGCCGAGTGCATCGAGGCTGATGTCGTCGGAATAGGCGAACGCGGTTTTTTCGCCCGAGATCGCCCGTACGCCGACGCCCTGGTCGATATTGAAGCTGCCGGATTTGACTTGGCCTTCTTCCAGGCTCCAGCCTTCGGAACGCGAATATTGGAAATACAGATCGGCATAATCAACGTCATGCGTGAGCAAACGTCCAAAAACCGGGGCGAGCATGTCGGCGTCCAATCCATTTGGCGTCAGCAGCGTGGCTTCGGCAGAGCGAAAAAGCTGCTCGGCGGATTGAATGGGAACGAAAGCATCGGTTGGGTTCATGGCGGTGTCCTGAATAATGGGGTGCTGATTTAGTGGCTGTTAAGAGATAAGCTGTTCATTTGAAATTTTCTTTTACAGCCACTTATGCAGATGGTTTGAAATAACATGAACATGTTATTTCAATACAGGCGCTTACTTGGTGTTGGCCTCACGCTTGGCCAGGGCCCGGCGTTCAACCACGTCGACCTCGATCTGTTTACACGAGATAAACCGGTGCTTGAGCACGGGAAGGCTCTTGCGCAAGCTGGCCTGGTAGGCTGGGTTGATATTGGCAATGGCCACGCCGGAGCCTCGCGACAATCGGTCGAGGACGACGCCCCAAGGGTCGACAATCATGCTGTCACCATGGGTTTCGCGACCCGATAAATGGTAACCCCCTTGCGCGGGAGCAATCACGTAGGCAAGGTTTTCAATCGCGCGCGCGCGAATCAGTGTCTCGAAATGCGCGCGTCCGGTGGTGGCGGTAAAGGCCGACGGCACCACGATGATATCAACATCGGGCATGGCGCGATACAACTCGGGAAAGCGCAGGTCATAGCAAATGGACAAGCCGATACGGCCGAACGGGCTGTTGACGACGACTGCCTTGTCGCCCGGCTCGATCAGGTTGGATTCCTGATAGCGCTCGTTGCCGAGATCCAGACCAAACAAATGAATCTTGTCGTAGCGTGCAACCAGCTTGCCACGCTCGTCATACACCAGACAGCTGTTCCGAACTTTATTTGCGGCGTCCGCCTCAAGTGGAATAGACCCACCAATCAGCCATATCTGGTGCTTTTTCGCCATCCGTGACAGGAAATTCTGGATTGGCCCCTGACCTTCTGCCTCACGCACTTTCACCACATCAGCATCTTTCATCGCCATGATGCAGAAGAATTCAGGGAGCGCAATCAGTTGCGCGCCCGCGTCAACAGCGAGGTCGATCAATTGCTCCGCTTCGGCCAGATTCGCCGACACATTGGGGCCGGACGCCATCTGGATCGCCGCCACCCGGACAGTGCCCGCCTGCGCTGCCGTTTTCTTGACCTGTGCGGTTTTAGGACGCGCCACGGTGGATTTGGTCATTTTCTTCGTCGTCATGTCGTTGTTCCACAATCAGGGTTCGGTCGCCTGAGATTCAGTATTGCCCTTGCTTTTTGACAGTTTTTTCACATCGGGGGTCAGCCACGGCCCGATCACCATGTATTCCTGGCTGATGGCTTCTTCAAATGGATCACGCAGCAACTTCTGCGCTGCCAGCATACCTACGCCGGCAAGGGGGCCACCGATCAAGGCACCCGCCACCGCGATGCCTTCGGACAACTTCGGGATCACTTTCATTCGCAGCTGAACGGATTCCTGATTGATATCGACCAAGCCTGACATATTGACCTTGGCTGACGGCCCGCGCATCTTGAAGTCATCGCTATACACCACTCCCCGCGCTATGCGCAAAGTGGCACCGATCTCATCAAAGGCATAGCCTTCGTTGAAGATATCACGGAAATCGAAATTAAGCCGACGCGGCAACGACTGCAGGCTCAACACACCCAGCAGTTTACCCACGCCCGGTTCAATCTTGAGGAACTGGCCATCCCGTGCCTTGAAGTCGAATTGACCGGCCAGGGTCGCAAACGAGAAATCGGCGGGTGAGCCGGTCCACGTCGCGTTACCCTGAATATCAACGTTGCCACGCTTGAGGGTTCCGGGATAGCCGAACCGGACCAGAAACTTGCCCGCATCCAACACACTCAACGCCATATCCGCACGGGTTTCACTCACCCCGTCATCCCGCCAAAGACCGCTCATCTGAAACACACTATCGGGATGCGTCATTCGCAGGCTGTCGATGATCAGGCCTTGTGGCGCACCATGCGCCACGGCCTCCAGCCGGCCCATCAACCGCGATTGAAGGCGAAAGTCTTCTACCGTCAGATCGAAAATCGGGAATTCAGCACCCTTCAGCTTGATGGCACTTGCCACACCCGCGTTAGGTAAGGCATCCGGGATGGTCAGCAACTTAAAATGCGCAGACGCACGTGCCGGTTGCCCCTTGATGGACTCCGATCCACTACGGGCTGAAGCCCCTGTGGAATCGTATGCTCCGGCTGGACGGTAGGTCAGCACGCCATTGAGATGGGTGCCGTTAACCTGGGTGCGGAACAGGCCATCTCGGACACGGCCCTGAAGACGCACATCCTGATAACGCCGCCCCATCAAATCAAAGGCATCAAAACTCAGATCTATTGAAGTCAGCGACAAGGGGGCTTCACCCGTACTATCGGGAAGCAGTGCCAACCAACCCGAAAAATCCAGCCCCTGACCGTTGCCCGCCAAGCGCAAACCCGGTTCATTCGGGATTGTGGCAGCGCCGCCAAACCGAACTTCACCACGGGCAAAACGTCCGTCCTGGGCGCTACGCCACGCAGCGCCCAGGACGCTTCCAAACTGGATTTCATGTTGTTGGCCATCAACCTGCATCTGGCTGATAACGGTCAGCGCCAAGGGGCGCTCAGCAGACTTGGCCAATGGCGCCGGCAGCGTAGAAGTCAGCCCAACCAGGTCTGACTCAACCCGAATACGCGCGCCGCCCGGATCCAGATCAACTTGACCGCGCCAGACTGCCTGTCCCGACAGGCGTTTGTTCAAGCTTACACCCAGCCAGGGGGCCATGCCCGCCACAGTCGCTCGGCCTTGTGCCAGAACTTTCACCTGGTTATTGCTCGTTAACGTATCGATACTGAGCGGCCCACCCAGGAACTGGGCGGTCATGTTTTTTGCAGTCAAACTGTTGCCGGTAAAATCGATATCACCGCGAAGCTCATCCACCCGGGGCAGACCAGATAAGAAAAGGCTATCGTTCAGAAACGAAAGCCGTCCAGTCAACGTGGTGTCACGACTATGTCGCAGGGGCACGTGTATCTTCAACGCCAGCCGCGTCTGGCCACTGCCCGTCAATTTATCCGTAAAGCCCCGCAGAATTCCCCCGACCGGACTGGAATTCGAAAACCGGATGAAGTCCGGCAGCGGGCCGTTGGCCATTCCTTCAATATACAGGTGCTCTTCATGGTGAATTAAATCAGGGATGACGGCTTTAACCGGGGACAAAACCGTGCCATATATGCGTGCCTGACTGGATGTCACTTCCATCGTTTTGCCCTGAAAGAGCACGCGCGCGTGTATGCCCTCTATGCGTGGCCATCCCTGCACATAGTCGAGTACGATATCCTTGACCTGCGCTTCGAGACGAAACACCCCTTGGCCCGCCTCAAATGGGAATTTCTTCACATCACCCTGCAAGGTCAGTCGCACATCATCGGAATAGCCGGACTTGATTCCGTCTTTGAGCCAATTGACCGTTCGATCACCAATTTTCCTGGGTAGGTAACGATAAACTGCCGTCCCTTCAGCGTGGGTCAGATGAACGTCCAGGTCAACGATTCCGGGCTGGTCGCCCATCAACTCATAACGCCCTTTGGCCGTACCCATTGCGTCCAAATTGGAAAAGGCAAGCGACTCCAGCGTTAACGTCCGGCCACGTGCCGATTTTTTCCAACTTCCCCGTGCGCGTACTGCATCGAGCCTCAAGACCGGATCACGGAACAGATTGGGCAAATTTACCGCCAACTGCCTGGAATCAACTGAGAACGTCCCAGCCCGCTCATCGCCCTCGATTTGGCCCGACAGATTTTCGATCCCCGGTAGATTATCCCTGGCCGCGACACCCAAACCGGTAAATCGAGCGGCAACACTGAAATTATCCAAGCCCGGCTCTGCGCCATTCCAGCGAAACCGGAATGTGTCCAGCCTTCCTCGCGCTTGCAGGGCTTGCAAGCGCGTGCGCAACGCTGCGTCCATCGGCAAGCTTGGCAGTACGGATTCCCAGCCGCTCAATCCAAAAGCCTTGGCAGTAATTTCGCGCGACGTGTCATTCCAGGCCACCCCCACGCTGAACGGGGCACTCAACGCAGACCCCGTGCGCGCAATACGCAGATCTTCAAAGGCCACATGATGGCCACCCGCACCCTGTTTCCACGTCATCTGCCCCAGCAGGTGCGCCAGCTGCAACGCCGGCAGGTTTTCGCCGAGCACCGTTTCGACCCCCCGCAGATTGAACCCCGCGTTTACCTGTGTGAGTGCACCGCGTTCAAAATCCAAAGTGACATGCAGTGCCCCTTTCGCCTGCCGGGGTTGATAAGGCACCTCCAGCCAGGGGGCCAGATTGCGGAGCGACACGCCCGTGACTCGAGTCTCGATGCGCCCGCTCCAGGAGGTGACGTCGTCCGGCTTGCGGGCGGTCCACTTCGCATCAACCACCAGGGGCCGCGCCAAACTGACAGGCGGAGTGGCTGACAATTGCAATCGATGGCTGCGCAGTGTGTTGGTCAAATTGAAATCGGCCACGTTTAGTGTCACCGGTGGGGCATGGCGCACCTCATCCAGCCAGGTCAGCGTGGCCTTGCTCACATGCACCTGACCCTGACGCAACAGCCAATTGACAAATCCGCTGTCGGGCGCAGCCGGGTTGACCGGAATCCCCCCCACATAAAAATGTCCGTCTTTCGCGCGCCGCACCCCCAGCGTCAATCCCTGCAGTTCGATATGGCTGAATCGCGGCTCCAGAAAAAGCAGAGAACGCCAGGAAAAAGTTGCGTTGAATTCAGGCAAGTACAGCGCTGAACGATCCTGCTGATCGTGCAGGCGAACGCCCTGCAGGCGGAACTCAGGCCGCGCCTGCTGCCACACTCCGGACACGGCTTCGAGCGTGACGCGCTGACCCAGCGCGCGTGACATCACGTTCGCCACGGTGTCGCGGTGATCGGCGATATTGGGAAGCACCCAAAAATACATCAAGCCTGCCGCAGTCGCAAAACCCAGCGTAACCAGTGCGGCCAACACACCCAAGCCACGCCCTGCCCGGCGCAACCCTAGAGAAAATACAGCGGAAACGGTCATAAATCAGGAATCTCGGATGCATTGATTCTATTCGTTAACGCACGCTTTGCGGGGCAAATGCTGTGTAAATTCTCCTCTTCACGCGTCAGTAAAACGGTGGATTTGTCGACGGTCGCGCTTGGAGGGGCGGCCCTTGATTGCTGCAGCCGGATTAGCAAACACCTTGTGCTCACTGGCCTGTTGCTGGCGCCGCGCAATACTATCGGGCGCTTCTGCGTACAACTGCTGCGCAACAGGTGCCGGGCCACGTTGCATCGACAACGCGCGCACGGTCAGCATCCAGACATCATCGCCCAGCTGAATTTCCAGTTGATCTTGCGGCCTGATTTCACGCGCCGGTTTGACGCGATCACCATTGAGTTTCACTCGACCCTGATCGATCGCCTGTGTGGCAAGACTACGGGTCTTGAAAAACCGGGCGGCCCACAGCCATTTATCTAGCCGCATTTTTTCGGAGGGGGGTGTTTCTGTGGACATTGATACGCTCCGTGATGGCCTACACATGAGTCAGTTTGTCGATTGGGGATCGCGGGATAGTGCCTGCACTCCGGATGGTAAACCATAGCGCCCACCCTTCGATTGTCGGGTGGGCGTCGAGTGTAGGCGAGCTCATTCGGTCCAGTTACTGTATGGCCGGTACAATGATCGACTTTTTACGCAGAGGAAACTCCATGCCCAAGATTCTCGCTTTGTCCGGCAGTATCCGTCGCGACTCCTGGAACCGCAAACTCATCCAGACCGCAGTGGACGCTGCGCAAGCTGCAGGGGGCGATGTCACCCTGATTGATCTGGCCGATTATCCGCTTCCTCTTTATGACGGCGACCTCGAAGACCGCGACGGTCTGCCCGAAAATGCGCTGCGCTTGAAAGCGCTGTTCAAGGACTATGACGCCCTGCTGATCGCCAGCCCCGAGTACAACAGCTCGATCCCGCCGCTGCTGAAGAACACCCTCGATTGGGTATCACGCGAGTGGCAAGGCGAATCAGGACTGGTGCCTTATCAGAACAAAGTCGCCGCCATCATGGCCGCCTCTCCCGGCTCACTGGGTGGCATGCGGATGTTGCCGCACCTGCGCCAGATTCTGAATGCCCTCGGCGTGCTGGTACTGCCCGGACAGTTCTCACTGGTGGATGCCGACACCGCCTTTGAAGCGGAAACGGGTGCGCTGAAATCGCCCGCACGGATGCACAGCCTGGTACTGGAATTGGTTCAAACCCTTGCACTGCTGAAGCAGGCATAAAAAACGCCGGATAACCGGCGTTTTTTCAGAACAACGGCGGCGCTCAACGTGGCTTGCGGCGACGTGCCACGCCCAAACCCAGCAATCCCGCGCCCAAAAGCTGAACCTCACCAGGCTCGGCGATGCTCAGTGGCGGCGTGCCGCCAGCGTTGGGTCCAGCACGCCGGTACAGTCATTTCCTCCCCCACGCTCAACCCAAGCTGTTTTTTGCAACAGGACAGCATTCCGACAAAAAGGCGCCCCGAAGGGCGCCTGGAGCCTGCAGAGGCTTACGAGTGTTGCTTATTTATAAACCGTCACGGTCTTGCTGACGGTATTCGCTGTGGCATCCCATGCACGCACCGTCACGCTATGCGCGCCTGACGCCTCTTTGCGGGTGTTCCAGCTATAACTGAGCGAACTGCCGGAGGCGATGGCGACTTCCTTGCCATTGATCGTCAAGCTGATTTTCGCTACGGACTTATTGTCGGTAGCCAAGGCTGAAACAGCTTGCGAGCTGCGCGAGATTTTCATGCCCTCGGTGAGATTGGAAGAGCTGATAAGGGGCGCGATGGTGTCGTTGGCGATGGTCACCGCAACGGAAGGCGATGTCCCCACGTTGCCGGCTGCATCATAAGCCCTGGCGCTGAGCGTGTGGGCGCCATCGGCGTACGCGGCTGTATCCCAGGCAAAAGCGAATGGGGTGACATCGTCTGAAATCACCTTGATGCCATTCACGTAGAGTTCAGCGCGCGTCACCCCCACGTTATCGGAATAAGTGACATCGACCGGCACGATCGAAACCACCTTACCGCCATTCGGCGAGGTAATACTGATCACCGGAGATTGGGTGTCGGCTGCCATCACATTGCGCGCGGCGGCCACTGCCTTGGCGGCGTCAATTCGACCGGCACCGTAATACGGGTCAAATCCGGCCGTACCCAGATCGACAGCGGTAGATTTGAGAATATTGTCAATATCGGCCGGGCTCAACGTGCTGTTGGCTGACATCATCAGCGCCACGGTGGCGGCAGTGATCGGACTGGCAAAAGATGTTCCGGATACGTTGGCATAGCCGCCTCCACGAGTGGGCGCGTAAATGCTGAGGCCGGGCGCAGCAAGGTCAATAAAGTTGCCATACGTGGACCAGCTGGTGCGGGCGTCGTTGCTATCGGTAGCGGATACGCTAAGCAGGGTGGCATTCGCTGCGGTATCTTCAAGAACGCCGCTGTTGCCACCCGCCACCACGACCACGCCGCCCTTGTTGCGCAGGTATTGTGCGGCCGACTGCACGGCAGCGCTACCGGACACGCCGTAGCTGATGTTCACCACTTTGGCCCCATTGTCTGCAGCCCAGTTGACGCCCTGCGCAATGGTGCTGGTAAAAGCATAACCGTCAGGAGCTGCGACTCGAACCGGCATGATCCGGGCGCCCCAGGCAACCCCCGCACTGCCCGCGCCATTATTACCCGCCATCGCCGCCGTGCCTGAGACAGAGGTGCCGTGCCCGTGCACGTCCGAGGTGTCAGCGTTGTTGTCGTACATATTCCAGCCCGGAACCATGTTGGCAGCCAGATCAGGGTGCGTCCCGTCTACCCCGGTATCCAGGATGGCAATGGTCACGCCACTGCCATTGGTCACATCCCACGCAACGGGCGCCTGAATTTTCGGCAAGGCCCAGCTACTTGAAAACGAAGGATCATTCACCATGGCTGCAGGCGCCATTGCCATGTCGAGTTCGACATACTTCAGGTTACGGTTTTCGCGCAGCAGTTTCATGGCCGCCACTTCACTCACGCCGGCAGGCAGCTCAAGAACATAGGTGTTAATCTGCCGAAAATAGCCCTTGGGGACGACGTTATGCGTCTTCAGAATTTTTTCGAACTCTGCGTCGGACAGGCCGGCACGCGGCGCCACCAGCAAGCGCCCTTGAGCCCAGCCGACTACGGCGCCAGAACTGACCGGGATTTCAACTATCTTGTCAGGCTTGTTGACTGATGCCGCATCGCTAAGCCCTGCATATCCGGCGAAGATGGCAACCAGCGTCAGGCCGAGGATAAAACCTAGATTGCTATCGGTACGGTAGCAAAGACGGCTATCTGTTGAACGAATGGGGAATGGGAAGTTGTGCGACATGGGGGCTCCTTGGATCAATAAACTGCCTGAACCCGGGCCACAACGCAGCAACCATAAATTAATTAAATCCATGGCAGCCCCGCTGTCTTTTTCCAAGACCGAAAGCTTTGCGTCCCCATCTCACGATGGGTTTGCCCTTGTACAGGTAACAACAGTAACGACGATATTTCGACAATCTTTAGCCTTGCATGGTGTAACCAGAAAACTTTATTTACTTTACTTTCAATGGGTTGAAAAAAAGACGGATTTTCCAACGCAATAACCTGAAATTTCCATGATGCGCCGAAAGGCGCAAAAAAAGCGCCCGATCAGGGCGCCTTCTTGCAACAAACCCTGCCCTTTGCGGCAGCGTTGACCCACTACACACCCAGCATTTTGTCCTTGGCTGCAAAATACTGACGGGCATGGGCTACCAGCTGGCCGTCGCTGGGGTGATCCACCGTCTCCACCCCAATAACCTTGTCCACCAACTCATGGTCATGTGCATGGACATGCTTGATCAACTCGAGCTTGGCGTGCCCGGGGCCGACGATCAGGATTTCGGTGGCGCCCTTCATCGCTTCCACAATGTCATGATAATAGTGCTGGTCTTCGGGCTGACGACT
>JBKJIS010000107.1:0-24204 GCA_046598305.1 Thiobacillus sp. | reverse complement strand
ACTCGATCGTGTTGCCAAAAAAATGGAAACGCATCCTTCGGTTGACCGTGTGCTCACGCTCACTACCATCGAACATATCGACGCGACCGACGATGGCTTCGCGGTTTCCCTGCTGGTAGACCCCGATTACCTGACCGCGCGCACGCCGGACGAATGGAAGGCCAGAGTGCTGGGCGATGCGGTGGCACCTGGGGCGATTGTTTCCAAGGATGGCAAGGCCGTAGCCTTGGTGGTGCGGCCCATCGTGTTGAAAGAAAGCCTCGCGCGCCGCGATATCCTGATCGCGCTCGATGCCGCCATCGCCGCCGAGAAACTCGACGTTTACCGGACGGCAACCGCCGGAACCGTGGCCCAGACCGTCGAGGAATTGCGCTCGCTATGGCGCGATAGCGCGATCTTCATTCCGCTCACCGTTGTGATTGGCCTGGTGCTGCTGTGGTGGGTGGTCGGGCGGGTGCGGCCGATGATCATCGGCGGGCTGGCGATGGGGGCGGTGGTCTCGGTCAGCGTGGCGGGAATCGTCGTGTCGGGCCAGCCCTATACGCCGATTTCCGCCATGATCCCCACGCTGATGGCTGCGTACACCACGGCAACACTGCTGCATTTGTATGCGGCCATCCAGCGCGGGCGCATCGCCCTGCTGTCACGGCCGCAGCGCATCGCGCGGGCGCTGAAAGAAACCTTCATCCCCGGCCTGTTCAATGTGCTGACGACCGGCGCCGGACTTCTGAGCCTGCTGTGGGTGGATATTCCGCCCGTGCAGACGTTCGGATTGGCCGGCGCGATCGGCACGCTGATGGTGTTTTTGGTGGTGTTCATTTTGGTGCCGCCGATCCTGCTGAAATGGGACACGCCGCGCTGGCCGCGCCGCCGTTCCGGGCTGGCATACGCGGGCCATATCGCTGCGGCTGTCGCGGTGTTCAGTCTGCGCAATGCCAGGGCCGTGCTCATCGGCACGCTTTTGCTGGTGCTGGCGGCCATTCCGATAGCCATGCAGTTGAAAGTGGAATCCAACCTGATCGAGTTTTTCGCGCCGGACCACAGCATCAGCCGCAGCACCGATCGGATTGAAGCCAAATTGTCCGGTGTGACCACGATGGAAATCGTGCTCACCGCTCCCGACCGCGACGGACTGAAAAACCCCGCCACGCTGGCGCAGATCAAGGCCTTGCAGACCTGGCTGGAACAGCAGCCGGAAATCGATCGCAGCTTTTCGCTGGTTGAAGTGATCGAGGAAATGAACCGCGCCTTCAGCGGCGAAGCCCTCGGCGATAACGCGTTGCCGACCAACCGCAAGCTGGTCGAACAACTGCTGCTGATCTACGACGGCAAGGATTTGTACGAACTGGTCAACCGCGAATTCCAGCGTGGCCGGATTGCCCTCAACCTGAATGTTCACGGCGCCAATGAAATTGGCCAGGTGATGGAGCGAATCGAGGCGCGTCTAAAGGCACAGCCGATCCCTGGGGTTCACACCGAGATGGCGGGTTTCGGACGGCTGTTTTCGGATCAGGAGGACCGCATCGTCGACGGCCAGGTGAAGAGCTTCGCCTCAGCCTTCCTGCTGATCCTGCTGCTGCTGGCGCTGCTGTTCCGCTCGTTCCGCGGCGCGCTGATCTGCCTGGTGCCGAACCTGGCGCCGCTGTTTTTCATTTTCGTGGTGATGGGGGCGACCGGAATCGCACTAGACGTCGCCACCGTGCTGATCGCCGGCGTCATCCTCGGCATCACAGTGGACGACACCATCCACCTCTATCACGGCTATCTGCACCGCATCCGCCGCGGCGTCAGCCCGGTGTTCGCCATCATCCGCAGCGTGGAAGCCTCGGGTCGCGCAGTCGTTGCCATTTCGGTGGTGCTGGTTGCCCAGTTCAGCCTGCTGGGGCTGTCCGACTTCCGACCCACAGCGCACTTTGGCATGCTTTGCGCAATCGGTCTGTTTGCCGGTCAGGTATTTGAATTGTTGCTGATGCCCGCCTTGTTGGGACTGCGCCACCGCGCACGCTGATGCCGGGACAAACTTCGTCTTACTTCATGCCGATTTTTGCCATCAGGTCATAAAGTGTAGGGCGCGTGATACCGAGCTGCTCGGCTGCCTGAGCGATGTTGCCATCCGTTCGTATGAGCGCCTGGCTAATAGCCTGGCGCTCTGCATTTTCGCGGGCCTGACGCAGGTTCAGGGGGAGCTGTCCGACTTGGTCTGCTTTGAAGCCAAGATCATCTGCGGTGATTTGGTTGCCTTCGGCCATGATGGTGGCGCGCTTGATCAGGTTTTCCATTTCACGAACGTTACCCGGCCAGTCGTGGGTTTCGAGTGCGCCCAGCGCATCCGCAGTAAAGCTGCGGATGTTGCGTCCCATCTCTATTGCATTGCGCTCCAGGAACGCCTGTGCCAGCAGTACAGCGTCGCCTGGTCGTTCGCGCAGGGGCGGAATGGACACTGCAATTTCTGACAAGCGATAGTAAAGGTCTTCCCGAAAACTGCCCTCGCGGATCATGCCAGCGAGGTCACGATGCGTTGCGCAGACGATACGTACATCTACCGGGACCTCGCCTCGGCCGCCCAGACGCTCAATGACACGTTCCTGTAAAAAGCGCAGCAATTTGGCTTGCAGCGGCATCGGAAGATCGCCAATTTCATCGAGGAACAGGGTGCCTTCATTGGCATATTCAATCTTGCCGATGGTTTGTTTGGCAGCGCCGGTAAACGCGCCTTTTTCATAACCAAACAACTCGGATTCAAGCAGGGTGTCGGGAATCGCCGCGCAGTTGATGGCGACAAAGCGTTTGTCGGCGCGTGGAGATAAATCGTGGACGCCGCGCGCCAAGACTTCCTTGCCGGTGCCGGATTCACCCAGCAGCAACACGGTGACGTTGGCCGGCGCGATTTTTTCAACAGTACGGCAGATTTTAAGCATCGGCTCGCTGCTGGTGATCAGTCCCTTTAGCGCGGCGCCACTCTGTCGTGCAATCAGCCGGCGGTTTTCCGCTTCCAGCGCGTGTACATGCAGTGCGCGCGCGATCATCAAAGCCAGTACATCAGGTTCGAAGGGTTTCTGGAAGAAATCGTAGGCGCCGAGCTGAATGGCCTGTACGGCATTGCTGCGATCGAGGTTGCCGGTCACGACGATGACTTTGGTCGCCGGTGATAAAACCAATATTTCCTGCAGGGCTGCCAGGCCTTCGGTGGCGCCGTCTGCATCGGGGGGAAGACCCAGGTCGAGCAGCACCACCGGCGGTTCGTGACGGCGCAACTGGGTGATGGCGCTGTCGCGGTCGGCAGCGATCAGCAACTCGAAGTCGGAGAGGCTCCATTTGAGCTGCTTTTGCAAGCCCGGGTCGTCTTCCACCAGTAGTATTTTTTGTTTGGCGGCGCTCATGCGGCATCTCCTCCAGCTTGTAAGTTATTGTCCTGCGGCAAGGTGAGTCGAAACCGGGTGCCGCTGCCCGGTGTGCTGTCTACTTCGATCGAACCACCGAGTGCACGCAGGGTTTCGCGACATTCATACGCGCCTATGCCCATGCCTGCGCCCTTGGTGGAATCAAATGGCTGAAACAACCGGGTTCGAATGAAGGCTTCATCCATACCGCCACCGGTGTCGATGATTTCTATGATGGCCTGGCCGGATTCCGCGCGCGCGCGCAGCGTCACCTGACCGCTTGTGGGTGTGGCCTCAAGTGCATTTTGCAGCAGGTGGCCGATGGCGCGGGTGAGCCGTTCGCGGTCGGCCCGGACCCGCAATCCGTTGGGCGGAAGTTCCAGCTGGGGCCGTAATTTGAAGGCTTTTTTGCTGGCGGCGGCGTCAGTAAGGATTTCAGCCAGCGCCACGGATTGGATACGGGCATCATCGCCGCCCCGGTGCAATTGCGTGAGCACCTTGTTCATGCGGGCGACTGCGTTTTCGACCGTATCCAGCATATCAGCCTGAAACTCGGGGTTGTGCTTGTGCTTCTCGGCATTGGCCAAAAGCAGGGACAGCTGCGCGATCAGGTTCTTCAGGTCGTGGATGACAAAAGTAGTGGTTCGGTTGAACGATTCAAACTGCCGTGCCACGATCAGTTGGTTGGACGCACGCATTTGCGCCAGATGCGCTGCGGCCTGTCGCGCGGCCACCTTGAGCAGGTCGCTGACTTCCCAGTTGAAGTTGACCTTGCCCAGGGAATGCTTGAGTACGACAAAGCCGAGCAGTTCCTCGTGCAACATCAGCGGCACCACCAGCCACGCGTCATCGGCTCGCTGAATCCACATAGGCAAATCGAGGTCGCCGTACAGGTCGCGACGGGTTTTCATCTCGTCCAGATCCAGCACCCATTGTTTTTCAGCGAGCCACTGAATAAAGGGGGAATCGGTCGGTTCGGCGCCATGGATGTCACTCCAGTTCCAGTGGCTGGCACGCTGATAACCCACCTGGCCTTCCCGCATCCACAAGGCGCCGCCGGGACTTTCAAGCAGGCGGGCCAAGGCCTCGACAGCGCGTTCGCACATGTGCTCGCCGGGTTGGCCTTCGGTGAGGGTGCGGGTGAAATTGAGCCATTGTTCGCGATAGTCGTAGCGGTAGCTGAAAAAGTGCTTGGAGAGAAACACCCGCAAGCGGGCGCGCAGGGTGCCGGAAAGTATCAGCAATACCAGCAGCATGGCGGCGGCAAAAATGAATACGGTTTGCACCACGTCGCCCCATTCTCCGCCAAACAGGCGCAGGTAGTAGCCAGCACCCGCCATCAGCAGCAGGTAGATACCGGCGCCCAGCAGGCTGGCGGTATGGAAAACCATGCTGCGCGACAAACCGACCGGTGCGGCCCATTCCGGGTTGCGGGCGGCGGAGACCGCGATCAGGGGGGTAACCATGGCGGCGACAAAGCCGCGTGCCGCCCATACCTGGGCATCCATCGCATTGAACAGGGTCGCATTGGCGTAGAGGTAAAAGTCGTACACGAACAGGCCGCCCAGCCCCAGGCAGAGAAACTTGATGGACCAGCGGTCCTCTGGGCGGGTGCTGCGGTACACCTGCTCAACCAATACCAGCCCCATTACAGCCAGCAGCACCAGCCCCAGATTGCCGGTCCATCGCACCAGAACCGGAAGGGCAGGAACGATTAAGGGCATCGCGCTGATAAGGAGCAGCCCAATGACCAGAACGCTGCTGAAGGCGCGGATGAACCGTAGCGGTGCGGGCAAGGCTGCGCCGGGTGGCAGGCGCAGATGGATAATGTAAAGTAGCAATGCCAGCCAAGCGCCATTGCGGCCCACTTCGGCCGCGAGTCCCGGCACAGGGGAGGTCCATCCCCATGCCGTTAGCGCCGACAGCCCGGCCCAGACCGTGCTGAGCCCCGTAGCCAACACCAGCAGTCGTCCGTGCGGACGCCGCTTCCAGCTGGCGACAATGAGGCTGGAAAGCCCCAGGTAGGCCAGTGCCGCAAGCCCATAACCCACAGTGGCCAGGATGAGCAGAGTATCGGGCATCGTGGGTCAGGGATGCGCGGTCAGCGCACGCCCTTTCCCCATAACACCACTTGTGCGGTCTGAAACAGAATCATGAGGTCGAGAAACAGGCTGTGGTTTTTGACGTAGTAAAGGTCATATTGAAGCTTGTGCATGGCATCTTCGTCGGTTGCCCCGTAGGGATAGCGCACTTGCGCCCAGCCAGTGATGCCGGGTTTGACTGTGTGACGGACTCCGTAATAGGGAATCTTCTGGGTCAGGTCCTGCACGAAATAGGGACGCTCGGGGCGCGGGCCGACAAAACTCATGTCGCCGAAGAATACGTTGAAAACCTGCGGAAGTTCATCAATGCGTGTACGCCGGATCAGTCGCCCGGTAAAGGTGACCCGGCTGTCGTTTTGCCGTGCCCATCTGGGCTTGCCATCTTTTTCTGCGTCGACACACATGCTTCGAAATTTGAAAATGGTGAAATTGTCGCCCCCTTGTCCAACGCGTTCCTGACGATATAACACGGGACCCTTGCTTTCCAGTTTGATTATCAGTGCGGTCAGCGCCATGACGGGCAGACTAAGCACTAGCAGGGCCGCGCTGACTACCAGGTCAAACAGGCGTTTGACTGTGTCGCGCAAGATGCCCTGATGAAAGCCTTCAGCCAGAATCATCCAGCTGGCATTCAATGAATCGAGTTGCAAATGACCATTTTCGCGCTCGAAGAAGCTGGACAGTTCCAGGATACGGGTGCCGTGCAGCTTGCATTTAAGAAGATCCTGTACGGGAATGCCTCCGTCACGACGATTGCGCACAGCCAGAATGATTTCACTGATTTGCAGACGTGTAACCAGGTCGGACAAAGACTCCTCGGTGTTGAGAATCCGGACACGGTCGACGAAATGATGACTCCCGCCCATGGGAACATAGCCGATCACCTCGGTATTGCTGGCGTGACCGCGGCCTGACAGAAGCGCTTCGATCTGCGCCGCGCGGCTGCCGGTGCCAATAACCAGTGCACGGGATTTGAATGCGCCCACCCGCGACCAGCGCAAGAACACCATGCGACTGAGCAAGATACCCAGCAGGGCGAGGCCAAACGAAAGCAGAAAGGCCCCCCGGCCGACCAGCAAGACGGGAAAAACGTAAAACAGCAGGCTCATGGTCAGGATGCCAATGCCGAAACTCAGGCTGAGTCGCTGCAACAAAACACGCGCGCCCCCTTGCCATTCAAGGTCATACAGGCCGCTGGCGGTCATCAATCCCAGCATAACGACTGCGAATGCCAGTGCTTTGGGCAACAGCGGAGTTAATTCCGGCGGGATTGCGCCGACTTCCAGAAAGCGCGCACTGACGCCAGCGTAGATCGCGCCGCCCAATATCAGGGCTTCGACCAACACCAGTATCAATAAGTTAAGGGGCACATAGTGCCGAAAGAACCGAATCACAGACGTTCGCTCAATTGAGACATGGGGAACAAAACAGCATCATTCATGCCAGCTCGGTTTTTCGGCGCGCAGATCAATTCAAGGCCCGCACTTGGGGCAGCCGCAGCCGGCGCGGACTGCCATCTGCCTGCAACCGCTTCATGCTACGCAGGTCAGTGGCGGGATAAACAACCAGATCAACCGGTGCGCGTGGGTCATTGATGATGAAGCGTGGGTAGACCTTCCCGGGGGCGTCGCTCATTCTGTATTCGGCGGTCTGATAGGGCATTTTCAGGCGCATCAACAGGAATTCAACTTCTTTCTGGTCATCGGTGAAGAGTTGCAGGTTGATCTCGGTGTTTCTGCCGGCGGTCCCGTTGAGCACCGGGCCGGTCAAATGCGGGTCGAAATCCGCCAGCTGCTCCATGTGTTCAATGGCGACTTGGCGCAGCAATGTCACCTGCGCGCGCGTTTCATCCGCTTGATAAAGTGCTTGATAGCTCCGCAGCGCTTCGTCTATCTGCTGGTTGTCGGGCAGGTTGTCGCTGTCGGGTGCACCTAGCTGGCGAGCCGCCTTGCGTTTGGCGCTGCCGTAATCGAGGCTTCCATCCTCCGCCAGAATGCGCGCCGCCACGTGTGCAATGCGGCGGCGCATGTCCTGGTTTTTCATATGGGCGTGCCGGCGGTAACCGGCGCTTTGGTCGGTGTGCCTGGCGACGGATTGACCCCGCCAGAAGTTGGGTTTAGCGGGGAAGAGGGTACAGGTTTGGCCGGAAAAGCGGGCGCTGGCATTGGCTTATCCGGAATGGCAGGTTCTGCAACCTGACCGGGCACAGCAAATTCTTCGGATTCTGTGTTCCTCTCCACTACTGGTGCATCGGGGGGCGAAAATTCCTGATAAAAGTATTCCGTCCTGCCTGGCGTTGAAGTGCCCAGCACGGTGTCAATCACAGATTCGGATACGCGTGTGCCGGTGTTTGGGTTGATTTGCGCGGAGATGATGCCGCCAGGCATGGGCCAGCCTTTTTGTGGGACGCCTTTGAGAGCAGTCCCCATGAAGTTCATCCATATAGGCAGGGCCGTTTGTGAACCTGTTTCGCCACGTCCCAGTGAGCGCGGCTGGTCGTAACCCATCCAGGCGATCGCTACCAGGTCGGGGCTGAAGCCCGCGAACCAGGTGTCACGCGCATCATTGGTGGTGCCTGTCTTGCCTGCAATATCGCTGCGACCGAGTTGGCTCGCACGGGCGGCTGTGCCATAGCGGACCACATCCTGCATCATGCTGGTCATGAGCCAGGCATTGCGCGGGTCGATCACGCGGGGGGCATTCCCCCCCGCTTTTTGCGGACTGGATTGCATCAGCAGGCGTCCGTCCTTGTCATACACTTTGTCAATGAGATACGGGTTAACGCGGAAACCGCCGTTGGCGAATACCCCATAGGCCGCCGCCAGTTGCAAAGGCGTCACACTGCCCGCGCCCAGCGCCATGGTCAGATAAGGGGGGTGACGCGCTGGATCAAAGCCAAAACGACGGATATAGTCGCGTACGTAATGCGGTCCGATGGCTTGCATAATCCGCACAGAAACCAGGTTAAGCGATTTGGTCAGTGCTGTGCGCAGGCGTACCGGCCCACCGGAACTGCCATCGTAATTTTTGGGTTCCCATACGGTGCCGCCGGCTTCTTCGGCTGTGAGCGAGATAGGGGCGTTGTCGATCATCGATGCCGGAGTCAGGCCTTTTTCCAGCGCGGCTGAATAGACGAACGGCTTGAAGCTTGAGCCCGGTTGACGCCATGCCTGGGTCACTCGGTTGAATTTATTGCGGTTGAAATCGAATCCGCCAACCAGTGCCGTAATGGCGCCGTCTTCGGGATTCACCGCGATCAGCGCAGCCTCTACTTCCGGTAACTGTGCCAGCCGCCATTGCGCTTTGTTGAGCAATTGCACCCGCACCACAGCACCCGGTTCAAGCTGGCGCCCTTTCTTGCGGGCAGCCCAGTTGGCTACCCATTTGAGCGAGTTTCCTTTAATCTCAACTACCGTTCCGTCATGCAGTTGCGCACGAATCAGTTTGGGGGCGGCACTCAGGACGACAGCAGGCCGCATGTCGCTGACAGGCGAAATATCATCCAGCAGATCGACGATGGCAGTGTCCCGCGCTGCCTTGTCGGCAGGCAGACTGATCTGCTTTTCCGGTCCGCGATAACCATAGCGCAGATCGTAATCGGCGATTCCCCGCCACACAGCCTGATTGGCGGCAGCCTGTTGCGCCTTTTTTAACGTGGTTACCACTTTAAAGCCAGCACTGTAGATCGATTCGCCGTACTTTTCGAACAGGGATTGGCGCACCATCTCGGCAGCGTAGTTGGCAGACACATCGGTTTGCTGGCGAGTTTGGCGAATGACCAGTTTTTGTTTGACAGCAGACTCCCAGGTGGGCAGGTCAATGAATTTGAGCGTGCGCATCCGCTTCAGCACATATTCCTGGCGTGATTTTGCGCGCGGAAAGTTCACAACCGGGTTGTAGCGTGACGGAGCCTTGGGGAGTCCTGCCAGCATAGCGATCTCGGCCAGCGACAACTCACGCATGGATTTTCCGAAGTAAGCGTGTGCGGCGGCTTCAAAACCGTAGGCACGTTGCCCGAGATAGATCTGATTGATGTAGAGCTCGAGAATCTTGTCCTTGGATAAATTGTGTTCAATTTTCATCGCCAGCATGGCTTCGGATAGCTTGCGGGTCAGCGTTTTTTCGTTCGACAGAAAGAAATTGCGCGCAACCTGCATGGTGATGGTCGATGCACCTTCCTTGACGCCGCCTGATAACAGGTTCGATGTCGCCGCACGCAACACACCCAGCGTATCCACGCCGCCATGAGAGTAGAAGCGCTCATCCTCTGCCGAGATGATGGCCTGCTTCATGTAGTCGGGTACTTTGTCGATGCTGATGAAGGCGCGTCGCTCCTCGCCGAACTCGCCAATCAGGGCGCCATCGGAGGTGTAAACCCGCAGCGGGAGCTTGGGTTTGTAATCGGTCAGTGCCTCAAGCGGCGGAAGGTTGGGGTAAATCAGTGCAGCAGCCAATCCTGCCAGTGCCGTACCCACGACACCCAAGCTCACTGCCAGGGCGATTGCGTAGTGCCACCATTTCGAAAACATCGGGTTCCTTATTGCTGAGATGGCAGAAATCCCCAGAAAATGTGCGCCGATTCACCCGGCCCCGACTGGGGATGTACAGCGGATTCATCTCAATAACCCGCTGTTTGAATTGATTTTTACTGTAACTTAAGCGGATTGCTTGCCTTGTACTGTAAGGCAAGCTGCCATCCTGACTCAAACCCCTTGGCGCTGAAATGAAACAGAGTGCCTAAAGTTTCCACCGATTATAGGCGTTAGTGGTGTTGGAAATTGGACACATATGTTCAGATATTGCAGCGTGATGAGAAAAAAACTGTTAAAAACCGTGTGTTGTTGCTAGCATCTCAAAATAATACTAAGAAACGGCGCCAACTCACAGAAGCGTAAAGGAAAACTCTTGCACCCGAATATCAACTTGGATTGGCTGTCTGCCAAAGGCTTGCCGATTATTGGACTGGACATCAGTACGACTGCGGTCAAGCTGGTGGAGTTGTCCGATGCCGGCAAAGGGATGCTGCGAATCGAGCGTTATATTATCGAGCCCTTGCCCAAGGATGCGGTGATGGATGGCAATATCGCGAACCTCGATCAAGTGGCTGACACGCTGCGTACTGCCTGGAAAAACCTCGGCTCACGGATCAAGAACGTTGCGCTTGCGTTGCCTTCATCCGCTGTGATCACCAAGAAGATTCTGGCACCCGCCAGCCTGAAAGGGCTGGACCTGGAAAACCAGGTCGAAGCGGAGGCCAATCAGGTGATCCCCTTTTCACTGGATGAAGTGAATCTGGATTTTCAGGTTCTCGGCGCCTCGCCCGGCAGTCCTGATGACGTGCAAATACTGCTTGCCGCTGCCCGCAAGGAAAAAGTCGAAGATCGCGTTGCCGTGGCAGAAGCTGCCGGACTCACGGCGCTCATCATGGACGTTGAATCCTTCGCTTCACAAACGGCTTATGAGCAAATCGCGCACCTGCTTCCAGGTGGCGGCGCCGGCCAGACCGTTGCAATCATTGATATCGGTGCGCAGAACATGCATATCAATATCCTCCATGACAACGAGTCGGTGTATCTGCGCGAACACGGGTTTGGCGGCAATCAGCTCAACAATGAAATTTCGCGTCGTTATGGCATGACCAGCGAAGAGGCTGAAAACGCCAAACGCAAGGGTACGCTGCCCGAAAGTTATGACGTCGAAGTTCTGCGGCCCTACAGTGAGACCCTGGCGATGGAAATCGGACGGGCGCTGCAACTCTTCACGACATCCACGCAGTACCGTAAGGTCGATCAGGTTTTGCTGGCAGGTGGCGGCGCCATGATCCCGGGCATTGACGAAGTCGTAGGACAGCGCATTGGAATGCCGACGCTGGTTGTCAATCCGTTTGCCAATATGGCGGTCGGTCCGAAAATCAAGCCCCAAGCGCTGACGGCCGATGCGCCGTCTTTGTTTGTCGCCTGTGGCCTCGCTATGCGGAGGTTTGACCCCCAATGATCCGGATTAACCTTCTCCCTCACCGAGAACTTGCGCGCGCGGCTCGGCGGCGCCAGTTCAATATTTTCCTTGGCATGGCTGTCGCCGCGGGTGTCGTGGTTGTTCTGCTCGGACACAGCTTCATCGCCGCGAGCCAGTCAAAGCAGGATGCGCGCAATGCATTCCTCGATCGGGAGATAGTCAAGCTCGACGCCCAGATCATCGAAATCAAGAAAATTCGCGAACAAACCCAGGCATTGCTGGCGCGAAAACAAGTTGTGGAAACCTTGCAATCAAATCGTACTGAAGTCGTACATTTGTTTGACCAGATGATACGGCTGCTGCCTGAGGGCTTGTACCTTAAATCCTTCAGTCAAGTCGGGAATGTGGTTACGCTTAGCGGCTATACCCAATCGAGCGCGCGCGTTTCCACGCTGATGCGTAATCTGGAGAGTTCACCTTGGTTTGAGTCGGTCATTTTGGTCGAAATCAAAGCGGCTACGGTCAATAACCTGCGTGCCAACGAGTTTGTCCTGACAGTCAAGCAAACGTCACAACAACCACCACAAGATGCGCAGAATAAGGGGGGCAAAGCATGACCCTGGACGACCTTAACAACCTGGATCTAAAAACCCTGGCCGATTGGCCGATAGCGACCAAGCTGGTGGCACTGGCTGTGTTGTGCGCGGCCATCGTGACGGCGGGCTGGTGGTTTGATTGGCGCGGCAACATGGAAGCACTGAATGTGGCCAAGCAAAAAGAAACCGAATTGAGAGCCGTGTTTACCACCAAAAAAAACCAGGCTATCAATCTGGAAGCTTACAAGAAACAGCTTGTGGATATCGAACAGGCGTTTGGTGCCCTGTTGAAACAGCTTCCCAATAAACAGGAAATGGATGCACTCATCACGGATGTGAACCAGGCGGGTTTGGGACGGGGTTTGCAGTTTGATTTGTTTAAACCCGCGCCGGAAACTGTTTCCGAGTTTTATGCCGAAACACCGATCAGCGTCAAAGTAACCGGTGGGTACCATGACATTGCCGCTTTCGTGAGTGACGTCTCGAAATTGTCCCGAATCGTAACGCTGCACGATATCAGCATGAGTCCGGCTAAGGATGGCGTAATGAATATGGATGCGGTTGTCAGAACGTACCGCTATCTGGACGATGAAGAAACGATCTCGCGTAAACAAAAAGCCAAGGAGCAGCCGAAATGAAGCCTCACAAGGGGATTCTTTTTAATACCCCCTGGAGGGGTACTCCGATCCACTACGGGCTAAAGCCCGTGTGGAGTCGTATGCACCTGGCCGGTATGCTATTTGTGTTGAGCCTGACCGGCTGTGGCGGAGGCGGAATGGACGATTTGCAGACCTTCGTTGATGAAACGGGCAAAGATATGCAAGGGAAAATTGATCCGCTACCTGAAGTCAAAGCATTTGAACCGTTTACTTACAATGCATTTGACCTGCCCGATCCATTCAAGACCAGAAAGCTGTCAAGTGGTGGGGGGGGCGGGGGGATGCAGCCCGACTTAAACCGTCCCAAAGAGCCTTTGGAAGCGTTTTCGTTGGAAACGCTGAAAATGGTCGGCATGTTGTCGAAGAAAGGTGTGATCAACGCTGTGATTTTGACCCCCGATAAAACGATTTATCACGTCAAGAAAGGCAGTTATGTGGGCCAGAACTTTGGTCGCGTCACGAAAATTAGCGATAGCCAAGTTTCGTTGCGTGAAATTGTTCAGGATAGCGCCGGGGATTGGTCCGAGCGCACCAGCACCCTGATTTTGCAAGAATGATTATGGGCACCCCTTTAAATCTACTGCGCGTGCGTGATCCGGGCGCGTCCGGTGCTCGGAATCCACATGTACTTCTATGTACATTCCGGTTCCTGCGCTCCGGTCGCAGCCGGCTGAGCGTGGTTGTTGCCGCTTCAGCGGCTCTACAACCACGGCCTGCCTCTTGCGGGTGGGCGCCCGCTCGCTACGATTTCAAGAGGCGCCCTTGTACCACTGAATATCTAAAGAGGCTGACATGAACTCATTGCCGAAAATTGCCCAGAAACTGTCCCGTCAACTGATCGGGATGACCCTACTCACAGGTTTAGTGCTTCCGCTTACGCTGCACGCTGCTGAAGTGCCGCCTACCGGTAACGCAGTACAAAGCGTTGAAACCACCACGCTGCCAGGCGGCAAAGTGGTGGTGCGCGTGACGCTCAAGAAAGCGTTGACCGCCGAGCCTGCAGGATTTACGGTCGGTAACCCGCCGCGTATCGCGCTTGATTTGCCGGATACGGGGAATGCGATGGGGCGCAATTCGGTTGAGGCCAATTTGGGGCCGCTTACGAGCGTGAACGTGGTACAGGCAGGAACGCGTACTCGCCTTGTGCTTAATTTGAACAAGTCGGTTGAATACGACGCGAAGATTGAAGGCAAAACCTTGATCGTCGCCCTGGGCGGCCTCAGCGCGGGTGCTGCGCCAGAAAATGTGAGTCCGCGCTTCGCTAATGCGGCGCCAGGTGCGGCATCTCATACTATCCGTGACATCGATTTCCGTCGCGGTGGCGCCAACGAAGCGCGCATTGTGACGACATTGTCTGATGCACAGACCGGCATCAATATTCGCCAGCAAGCTAATGGCATCGTGGTTGACTTTATCGGTGCGGCGCTGCCCAAGGCGTTGCAGCGACGCCTTGATGTGGCAGATTTTGGCACCCCGGTGCAAATCGTCGAGACGTATACGCTGGGTGATAACACCCGCATGGTGATTCAGCCCAAAGGCGGCTGGGAATATTCTGCTTATCAGACGGACAACAGCTTCATTGTTGAAGTCAAACCGCGCGACGATGCGCAGAAAAAGACCGCTGATGGCAAAACAAAGTACATCGGCGAGAAATTGTCACTGAATTTCCAGAACGTCGAAGTGCGTTCGGTGCTACAGGTGATTGCTGACTTCACCGGCCTGAATATTATCGCCAGTGACTCAGTAGGCGGAAGCCTGACGCTGCGCCTGAAGGATGTCCCCTGGGATCAGGCGCTCGAACTCATCATGCAAACCAAGGGGCTGGATAAGCGCCAGAATGGAAACGTCATCTGGATTGCCCCGCTGGCTGAATTGCAGGCCAAAGAAAAACAGGATTTCGAGGCCAAGAGCCAGATAGTTGATCTGGAACCCTTGGTGACCGAGTACATCTCCATGAACTACATGCGGGCCGACGAAGCGCAGCGCATGTTGAACGGGTCTGCTGGTGGGGCCAATGCTGCGGGAGCCGCGGTCAACTGCTCGGCGCAAGCTCAGGGTGTGGGCGGCGTGACGGCGGCACAGGCCTCGCAGCAGGGCAAAGGGGACGATGACCTGAAGGTTCTCACCAAACGGGGCCGGGCTACGTTTGAGTTGAAAACCAATACCCTGATCATCACCGATACGGCACGCAAGATTCAGGAAATTCGCGAACTGCTCGCGCGTCTGGATGTGCCGGCGCGTCAGGTCATGATCGAGGCACGGGTGGTGATCGCGGATAGCGGCTGGAGCCGCGACCTGGGTGCAAAGCTGGGGCTCACTTTGCTTAACCGATTTGGAAGCAAAAGGCAAGTAGGCGTTAGCGGTGACCAGAATACTGCCAATATGCTTGCGGATAACTTTGTCCCGATACAAGAGGTTAAAGGGTCGGGATCAGATCCTGTGACGGGCCTCCCTAGAAATGATCTTCCCGTTCGCTCGCATGGCGGCAGCAACTTGATCAATTTCCCGGCAGGAGCGGGTGCCGCGCAGATCGCCCTCTCCTTGCTGGATGCGTCGACCGGTAATTTACTGAGTCTGGAATTGTCCGCACTGGAGGCGGACAACCGGGGAAAAATCGTGTCCAATCCTCGTGTCATGACCTCGAATCAGAAGCCTGCCGTGATTCTTAATGGCACCCAGATTCCATTCATCACACCAGGCACGGCAAACAGTCCCCCTACCGTTTCGTTCAAGGATGTGTTTCTCTGCCTGTTGGTGGACCCACAGATTCTCAACAATGATTCGCTGATCATGACAGTGGAAGTACAGAAAGATAACGTGGACTCTTCCAGAACTGTGTCTGTTGGTGGTATCAGCGTGCCTTCAATCGCTACAAAGCGCGTCAAAACTCAAGTTCGGGTTAACAATGGCGAGACGCTGGTGCTGGGGGGAATATTCGACCAGGCCGAACTGAATAATGTCAGCAAGGTGCCTTTTCTGGGTGATCTGCCGTTTTTGGGGAATCTTTTCAAGACCACATTTAAACAAGACCAGAAAACCGAGCTGATCATTTTCCTCACCCCGCGCATCCTTGACGATCGCCTGTCGATTCGCTGATTGCGGCGACCTAACAAAGCGCGGGCCTGTCCCGCGCTTTTTTTCGTCCTGATTTTCTTCGAGGCAACAAGCCTCTAATGCCCTGGCGTCTATTAGAATCAGCCTATGAGCAAGCGAGACAACTTATACCTTGTCGGTTTAATGGGGGCGGGAAAGACCACGGTGGGGAGACTGCTGGCCAGACATTGTGGCTGCGCCTTCCACGATTCCGATCACGAAATCGAGGCACGCACCGGTGTCAAAATCCCGATAATTTTCGAAATCGAGGGCGAGGTGGGTTTCCGCAAACGCGAGGAAGGGGTGATTGCCGAGCTGACGGCCATGACCGGCATTGTCCTGGCCACGGGCGGCGGGGCAGTGTTGTCGTCTGTTAGCCGTGAGAATTTGCGGAAGAACGGCGTGGTGATTTACTTACGCGGCACGCCGGAGCATTTGTATGAGCGTACCCGCCATGACCGGAATCGTCCGTTGCTGCAAACCGAGGATCCGCTGGCCAGGCTGCGTGAGTTGTATCGGCAGCGTGACCCGCTGTACCGTGAAGTGGCCGATATCGTGGTGGATACCGGGCGGCAAGGCGTTGCAGGGATGACGCGCGTTTTACTGGGCAAACTGGACTTGTTGCGGAGCGGGTTGCCGCCGCCCGATACGGTGGCCTGAATGCGCGGCTGGATGTGCGCGGCTATATTCTGCTTGCTGTCTGGCATGGCATCAGCAACAGACTACCGCGCGGATCCTGCTGATTACCGCGAACAGCTGCGTCGGCTGCAAGCGGGCGATCGATTGTTGCTCAAGCCCGGCGACTATCGTCAGGGTTTGCCCTTGCATGATTTGTCAGGACATTCCGGTCAACCCATCATCATCGAAGCGCTATATCCTTCAGCACCCTTGCCGCGGTTCATTGCACGGTCGGGTGCCAACACGGTCAGTCTGATCAATGTGCGCTATCTGGTATTGCGCTATCTGGAACTGGATGGCCGCAATGTGCCCGTGGATGCAATCAAGGCCGAAGGCCATAGCCGCTTTGCCGATTTCATTACGCTGGAGCATCTCCACATCCACGACCATGCTGCCTCGCAGCAGAATGTGGGCATCTCGACCAAATGCCCGGCGCTGGGCTGGGTGGTCAGGAACAATCGAATCGAGCGGGTGGGTACCGGCATGTACTTTGGTGATTCGGATGGTTCGGACCCCTTTGTGGGCGGAGTCATTGAGGCCAACCGGGTCAGCCACACGCTGGGTTACAACCTGCAGATCAAGCATCAAAAAACCCGTCCATCCGATTTTGGTGATCATCACGACACGGTGATTCGCTATAACGTGTTTTCCAAACAGGATGCGCAACCGAGCCCGCAGGCACGCCCCAATGTCCTGCTGGGCCACTTTCCACTTACGGGAACGGGCAGCGCGGACCGCTACCTGGTCTACAGCAACCTCTTTCTGCACAATCCCGGCGAAGCCCTGTTTCAAGCAGAGGGGCGGGTGGCGGTGTACGACAATGTGTTCATCAACGGCAGTGGCGACGCCATTCATATTCAGCCGCACAATGATGTGCCACAGGACATAGCGATCTTTTCCAACACTGTGCTGGCATCTGATACAGGCATCCGGATTCTGCAGAAAGAAGGCGAAAGGCGCTATGTCCAGCGCGTCGTTGCCAATGTGGTGGCCGCCACCACGCCCGTTCTGGGGGGCGATGCAGCCCACAATTTCACGCTGCCCTTTCAATCTGATCTGATGGATATTGCCGTTCCGGAATTGGCTCAGCGCCTGCTTGAGCGGGGGTGGGCGCCCTCTCGCCTGCCTGATGCGCTGCTGCGCGAATACGCGGACTATCCCGATAGTCGGAAGGCGTCGCGCCCCGGAGCACGCCTCGCCCCCGCCTTGCTGCGCGGGTTGGAGGTGCCCCGGCCATGAGCCTCGTGGCTGAACCTGGTAGTCCGCGCGGCCTGTTATGGCTGGTTGCGCTGGCATACACCGTGTTTGTAGTTTATGGCAGCCTCGTTCCGCTGGATTTCCGTACCTTGCCATGGGATGAAGCCGTGGCGCAGTTTGCCAATATCCCGTTTCTCAAGCTCGGCATCGGTTCACGCGCCGACTGGATGGCCAATCTGCTGCTGTTCATTCCACTGACGTTCTTGTGGATGGGGGCCTTGGCTGCCGGAGGGAGCCGCTTTCGTGGCGCATTTGCTACGTTGCTGCTGATACCGGCCGCAACGGCATTAAGTCTTGGCATCGAGTTTACTCAGCTATTCTTTCCACAGCGCACCGTTTCGCAAAACGACATCTTTGCCGAAACGCTGGGCGGTATCATCGGCGTGCTGGTCTGGTGGGGTATGGGCAGGCGCTTCATTGATTGGCTGCAATCCTGGCAGGAAACGCATTACCGTGCGGCGCTGGCCGAACGCCTGGCCTGGGTCTACCTGGCGGGGCTGCTGGTTTATAACGTTCTGCCGCTCGACCTGACCATCAGCCTGGTTGAGATATTCCATAAATGGCAGGAAGGAAAGCTCAATCTGATCCCGTTTGGCCGCTTGCCGGACGATGCCGCCTATGCCCTGTATGAAATCGCCAGCGATGCCCTGATCTGGACGCCGCTTGCATTGCTGTGGCGGCTCGACGGGACGCGCAGTGTTTTGCGCGTGTGGGTTATGGCGTTTGCCACAGCTGTGGTGCTTGAGTTCATGCAGTTGTTCGTCTTTTCGCGCGTCAGCGATGTCACCGATCTTTTCACTGCCGCCGCAGGTGCAGCAGTGGGGTGCTTCATTGGTGCTAGTTTGGCTACGCGCGACGCGCCAACCAGTCGGCCGCTTCCCTGGGCAGCTTGGTTGCCGTTTGCGCTGGCGGTGGGGTGGATGGCCGTGCTGCTATTCGTGTTCTGGTTTCCCTTCGATTTCCGTACAGACGGAGCCTTTATCAAAAGCCGCCTCGATTCCCTATATCGAGTGCCATTTGAAGTGTATTACTTCGGCACTGAATATCGTGCCATCACCGAGGTGCTACGCAAGACGTTGTTCTTTGCGCCACTCGGCGGATTGCTGGCATGGGGCGTGGCACGGCAAGCATGGCGTTGGCGTGGCCCGCTGTTCGCACTGGCCATGCTGACATTGGTAATGATGCCCGCCATCGTTGAATTCGGTCAGCTGATGCTGCCGCTCAAAATTGCCGATACGACCGACTGGTTTTTGGCCTGGCTGGGTGGGCTCGCGGGCTATGGCGTGACGCGCCGCATGTTGCGTGCGCCGCATCGCGCCATGCCTCAAGCAACGGCCGACCATTCGCCGGAGCGTGCTGTCACGCTTACAGTAGCAGGTACGCGTTGGCATTTTCCGTTGGCGATAGTCGGAATGGGGCTGCTGTTCTGGGGTGCGGCGCATGCTCCTTTCGTGCCATATAACGTGCGCGAACTGCTGCGTCACGATGCCATCTGGTTGTCGGCCTTGTTGCTTGCCGGCGTGTGCTACTGGCTAGCGGTGTGGCCTGTGTGGCTGGCTCGGCGGCAGGTATCCAATGCTGGTCGGCTGTGGCAAATGCCGTTGGGTTTGCTGGTTTATGGTGGCGTAGCATTTTTAATGCTGCAAGCCGCAGTGCCGGATGAAAGCCTGCATGACTTGGTGGGTAGTCCCGTGTTGGGCTGGCCAGGTCGATGGGAAATCGGGCTGCGCTGGGTGGCACTGGCTGCGATACCAGGTACGTTGCTGTATCTGGCTGCGCAAACCGTTCGACGCTGGCGTGGACGGAAGCTGGACGCCATGCAGTATTGGGGGGCTGCGCCGGTATTGGGGGTGGCTTATTGGGGCGTGGTCACTCAGGCTGCTACCGACAACCTCACAGAATTAATCGCCACCCCCCAGCCGCTGGCTTTTATCGCGTTATGTGTCTGGCTTTTTTCGGTGTTTTTTGCCGCAGCGTTGATTGCCTCGCCCGCATCAACAGCGCAACGGATCACGCGTTCGGCAGGCGTTTTGATTTTGTTGCCTCTGGCCGCGTTGTTTCTGTACCTTGGGCTGGCGGGCGAAATCCACAAATACGACCAGCAGTTTTCGGCGCTACAGTTTTTGTTGAGCGCCGACCGCCAGCATTACGCCGCGCAGCCAGTCATCTGGCTGCGCTACAGTGCGCTGCATATTCTTGTCATTGCAGCACTTTCGTTCTTACAATGGCCGTACTTCAGCGCCGCTAAACGGCTTCATGCCGCTGTATCTCATGACATACATTGATGTTTTCAACGGCGACGCCGACGGTATCTGCGCGCTGCACCAACTGCGTCTGGTCGAGCCTGTCGATTCCGAGCTGGTTACCGGACCCAAGCGTGACATCAGCCTGCTGAAACGGGTTAAAGTCCAAGCGGGCGATCACGTTACCGTGCTCGACATTGCCCTGTCCAAAAATCGCGAAGCACTAGACAAGCTGCTCGACGCGGGCGCCCAGGTGCGCTACTTCGATCACCACCAGCCGGGCGACATTCCCGTCCATCCAAACTTCGAGTCATACATCGATACCGATGCCAATGTCTGCACCAGCCTGCTGGTTAATGATTACTTAAAGGGTCAGCAGCGGGTATGGGCGGTGACTGCCGCGTTTGGCGACAATCTTGCTGATGCGGCGCGCCAGGCAGCCTTGCCACTGAGTCTGACTGGCGATCAGTTGATGCAGTTGAAGTCGTTGGGCGAATGCCTCAACTACAACGGATATGGTGAAACGATCGACGACCTGTTTTATGATCCTGCTGCGTTATACCGTCAGTTACAGCCGTTTACCGACCCCTTCGATTTCATCGCCGAGTCACCTGCCTATCGGGTACTGAAGCAAGGGTTTGAGGATGACATGACGCGCGCCGTAGCGGTGCAAGCCACTGAGACACGCTCCGCCGGTCGTGTTTTTATGTTGCCAGCGGAGAAATGGGCGCGGCGGATTTCGGGCGTGTTGGGTAATCAACTCGCCGTCGATAGCCCCGCACAGGCGCATGCCGTCCTCACGGCCAAGCCGTCAGGGGGATATGTGGTGAGTGTGCGCGCCCCGCTGGTAGTCAAATCAGGTGCGGATGTGTTGTGCAGTCAATTCGCGACCGGCGGCGGACGCAAAGGCGCTGCGGGCATCAATCACTTGCCCGAGTCCGAAGTCAATCGATTTGTTACTGCCTTTTATGCAGTTTTTACCCGGAGCTGAACTGTGGATCAATTGATCTCGCCCTATGGCGGAACCCTCGTCAATCTGATTGACCCCGCGAAGACTGAAGCACTCAAGCAAGAGGCGTTCAGCCTGCCCTCGATTGATCTGGATTGGCGTCAGCAATGCGAACTTGAAATGCTGATGACGGGGGCCTACTCACCCCTGACCGGGTTCATGACGCGCGCCCAATGCGCACAAGTCGAGACAGATCAAAAACTGGATGACGGCACGTTTTGGCCGCTGCCGATCTCCCTGGTTTTTCAGAAACATGTCACGGAAAAAATAAACCCCGGGGACCGTGTTGCGCTACGCGATGGTGAGGGATTCATGCTCGCCATTCTGACCATCGCTGATGCGTGGGATGATGCTGGAGTCTGGCATGTGGGTGGAAAAGTTGAAGGGGGTGCATTACCCCCCCATCCTGATTTTGCATCGCTGCGCGCAACCCCGACTGAGCTGCGCGCCCAGTTTGCACGCAAAGGCTGGCGGCGTGTGGTGGCCTGGCAGGCACGCCAACCGATGCACCGGGCGCAGTTTGAGTTTTGCCTGAAAACTGCGATTTCCCACCAAGCCAACCTGTTGTTACACCCCAAGGCCGGTGGCGATATTACAGACGCGCCCGGTTACTTCGGCCTGGTGCGCAGTTTTATAGCCATTCGGGATCGCTTTCCCACGGCCACAACCCAGTTATCGCTTTTGCCGGTACCCCCGCGCGAGGCAAACCCACGTTCACTGCTGCTGCGTGCCATCGTTGCACGCAATTTTGGTTGTGCCCTGTTGATTGCAGGGGGCCAATATCTTTCAGCTGGAAATTGTCGGCGCGGTAAAGATCTTGACGAGCCTCATGCTGATGATCAGGTGGTGAAACAGGCTGAGCTTATTGGCGTAAAGCTGATTGCCTATCCGCGCATGGTGTATGTGGAAGACCGTGCGGAATACCTGCCCGAATCCGAAGCGCCGCCCGGTTCCAGGCTTTTGACCCTGAGTGGAGAGGAGTTCCATCGGCGTTTGCAATCCGGCCTGAAAATTCCAGACTGGTATAGCTTTCCCGAAGTGTTGGCCGAACTGAAACGGCAGAACCCCCCGCGTGATCGTCAGGGCTTCACCGTATTTTTTACCGGTTTGTCTGGTGCAGGGAAATCCACCCTGGCACGCATGCTGGCGGCGCGTTTGATGGAAACCGGTGGGCGCAAGGTTACCCTGCTTGACGGCGATATTGTTCGCCGTAACTTGTCTTCAGAGTTGGGGTTTTCCAAAGCACATCGCGACATCAATGTGCGCAGGATTGGCTATGTGGCTTCCGAAATTACGAAAAATTGCGGTATTGCCATCTGTGCACCGATTGCACCCTATAAGCAAACCCGGCGGGATGTGCGTGCGATGATTGAAGCCGTAGGTGGGTTTATCGAAATCCATGTCGCCACCCCCATAGAAACCTGTGAAGCACGTGACCGAAAAGGGTTGTATGCCAAGGCTCGGGCAGGGTTGATACCTGAGTTTACCGGGGTGTCCGATCCTTACGAAGTACCCGAAAATGCCGAACTGGCGATCGATACCACCAGCCTGGGAATCGAGGAAGCCGTGCAGCAAGTTTTACTCAAGCTGGAGCACGAAGGCTATTTACGCTGATCCGAAAAGAAAGCGTAAAAAAGCCGGCGTAGTACGCCGGCTTTTTTGTTAGTGCAATGAAACAATCAGGCTGTCTTGCGGCGGCGCATCGCAGCCAGGCCAGCCAGACCGATGCCGAGCAGGGCTAGGGAGGCGGGCTCTGGAACGGGGTTGGGGTTCACCACTACGCCATTGCGCACTTGGAAGTTGTACTGGCCAAGGATGTTGGAGTTCAGCGAGTTGCTGATCAGCGCGTTGGGGCCGCCATTAATCAGCGCGCCGTTCACCAGCGAGCCGGGCAGCGTGGCATTCGACGTGGCGCTGGTCCAATAACCCACCAACGCGGAAGTGCCACCGAGGCCACTCGAATTCGAGCCGCTGGCTTGGCCGGACTCCCACACGATGCTGTCATAGTTGAACTGTATGTCGAAGTCCCCTGCGCTGATGTCAGAGCGGCCCGTCAGGATCATCTGGAAGCTGTTGTAGATCGGCAGCGTGGAGAAAGCGCCGACGTTGATGTAGTTGACGCCGAAAATGTTGAACCCACCCAGTGTTGCGCTGCCGTAGCTAACGAGAGAAGAACCAGCGCCACGGGTGTCCACGTCTGCGAAGAACGGCGCGATGATCGGGCCGAAGGCGCCGCTGTTGATGGCACTGGGTGTGAAGGTACCCAGGGGGTTGTTAAAGGTTATGTTGCCGTTGTTGTTGACGTAGGTCTGAGTGTAATTCGTCGCGTTGATGTTGGCCGTGAAGCCCAGACCGACCTGCCCCGTCGAGCCGTCGTCGTTGGCCGCCAGGGTGTTGGTGAATAGCGATGTGTCATGGATTGCACCGGCCTGCGCGCCAGAGGTGGCTGCCAGCACACCCAGGCCCAGCAATGCTGCGGCCAAGACATTTTTGTTTGAATTCATTTGTGTTCTCCTTTGGTTTGAACTGACTAATACAACGCACATTTTTCTATTCCGTTTATTAAGCAGGTTTGGTGCCAGAAGGAGATGTTTCAATAAATATCAATAAATTCAATGTTATTTTCTTTGTGCCTTGAAAACTTTGTGTGAAAAAAATAAAAAATCAGGCGGGGGTGTAAAAAAAACCGACACGCTGTCAGTTGCGAGCAGCCGCTGATCCGCTTCCCGCGACCATCCCCGCTCCACTCGCGATCAGCCCCACAAACTGCGGCGGCAAGGTGGCCTCGGGGGCAATAAATTTCATTGCGATCCACGCCGTCAGACCCGGCACGATCGACAATTCTGCCCCCGAGTAGAGCAATTAGGGTCAGACCTTTACTTTGTACTGCCGCATCAACCTGGCCAGTTCTGGCGCTGGCTTTTCCGCCTCGGCCACGCGCTGAATCTGCGAAATCCAGCCAGGCGAGACGCCCGCGCACTCCCCCGTTTCACGCAGACTCAGGTTCGACGCCCGGCGCTGAAGATACACTCAAGCCCGAAACGCCGGCTGATGGTTGCGGCTCTGCATGGCTTCCGCATTAACGCCAAATACTTGTGCTACGGCGAGCAACACCGCCTCTGCTCCGGGACGCGCCGGCTGGCGAGGGCTTTTGGGAACGCCTTCCTTGTCTTTTTCGCCGCAAGTTTCTCCATGCGCGCGAGGAATTTTTCTCTGCCCAGGTAAATCTGGC
>JBKJIS010000230.1:0-3966 GCA_046598305.1 Thiobacillus sp. | reverse complement strand
ATCGTCCATGACGATTTCGATGGTGCGGCTCACCATGGACGGATGGCCCGGCTTGCCTGCCATTGACGCGTGCGCGACCTTGTCCGTACCGGCCATGTCATATTTTTGCATCATCTGGGGGCCTTGCTGTCGCGGGGGGCCTTGCGTGCCATGGCCGGATTCGTGAGCCAGCGCGATGGCGGGCAGCACGCCAAGGATCAGGATCGAAAGTGTCTTTTTCATAAAAATCTATTCAATAGAGTTGAGTGATTCAAATGCCCGTTGGCTCCGCGCCCGGCTCGCCGGTTCATTACAGACGCACAGTGGCCGGGTGGATGACCATCGATCAGCGTGATGCACCATGAAAAGCCATGGTTCATGAATGGACAGTTCAATGCGCATGGCCGTCGGAAGGATCGTGGCCGCCGCCCTGTTTTACCGCCGTCGGCTTGGCTTTTCCCGCTGATTCAGGCATGGCCGCATCGATGCCAGGGCCACCGTGCGAATGGCCGTCACTTGATTCAACCAGTGCGAGGTACTGCGCTGCTGAAAGTGTGGGCATTTTTTGCATAAAAGCCACCATGTCCCAGATGGCATCGTCCTCGATCCCGCCTTTGGACCAGGCCGGCATCCCCGAGGCCTTGATGCCATGCTTGATGATCCAGAATTGGCGTGCGGCCACATCGGTCTGCGTTTTGGTGGGTTGAGACAAATCGGGGGGTTCCGGGTATAAGCCCATGCGGATTTCCGAATTTGCCTTGCCGGGTGCGAGATGGCATTCCATGCACATGACGGCGTAATTGCCCGCGCCCCGGCGCACCCGCTCCGTGTCGGACAAGTTGACGGGTACAGTGATGTCGCGAACACGACGGGCTATGGATTGCTCTCGCGCTGTCTCGAGCAAGCGATAAACCAGCGGGCTGTGTGGTGTGTCCGCTGAAACATCGAGCGTACCGGAATAAACAAACAACACGCCCACCGCGACCCCAACGACCAGCGTGGCCAAAACCCCCATCAAAAACCGTTTCATCTATCCTCCTCGAAATCCTATAAAAACCACCGAAAAAATGGATTAACCGGTAGCCCCTTCGTGTTTTTTAACGTCCAGTCAGAACCAGAGTCGCACACCGGCCACCCAGCGCGTCTCGCCGGTCTTCTCGCCTTCGGCGCGAGCCAGGTCGGCCGTCTGGCCAAATGTGCTGGCTCGCTCGACTCCAATATACGGCGCGAACTGTCTCGTGAATTCATAGCGCAAACGCAAACCCGCTTGTGCTTCCGACAGCCCTGAACCGATCCCGCGCTCGACGTCGCTTTTACCGTATAGATTGAGTTCTATGCGCGGCTGCAATATCAGCTTTTGTGTCAGCAGCAATTCGTATTCCGCACCCAGGCGCAACGCCGTACGTCCATTCTCACCGGCATACGCTGTCGCATCGATTTCAAACCAGTACGGAGCAAGGCCCTGCACCCCAAAAGCCAACCATCCGCGTCCGGGGCCTTCTCCGCTGTCGTAGCGCACGCCCAGCTGCGTATCCCAGAAGGTGGCAATGGCATGTCCCCATAGCAGTTCGGTCCGCGCTTCTTGCAGCTTGCCTTTGGCCACGTCGCCCTCGGCCTTGATCACCAGTCGGTTGTAATCCCGGCCGAACCAGCCTTGCATTTCGTAAGCGGTGGCGTTGCCGCCATCGCGGGCCTGGGTCCTTTCGAGCCGGTCCACCAGCAGCCCGCCAAAATTGTACTCATCCTTCAGGCGCAAACCACGCGTCCCTGTCAGCGCATAGGGTCCCGATGCGAGCGTGTAACCGCCCGAATAGGCATGCGGATCGCGTGCATCCGGCGGGGCCGACCCGCCCTGCATGTTCATTTCACCCTGTTCCCCGCCGCTTGTGCCCTGCTGCGGCGCAGCCTTGCTTCCATGATCCATCCCCGGCATTTCGCCGGAGGGGGCCGGTGCTGGCTTCGGCATTTCGCCGGAGAGTGCCGGCGCCGGCTTCATACCGGGCATCGCGCTGTGGTCCATTGCCGGCGTCGCACCCTGGGGCGCCTTGGGTTTGGGTTTGACCGCGGCAGGGGGTGGCGCCTCTTGATGCTGGGCATGGTCCATCGTCCCGGCGCTACTGGTCTGCGCCCAGACGGGCGTCACGCCAAAGGCGGCGATCGATACAGCCAGCAACTTCATATGCATATTCATCTTCGTTTTCCTCTCGTTCGTCTGCATCACTCAGGACACGATCACTTCGCGGAACATGCCCGCATCCATGTGCAGCATCAAATGGCAATGCCAGGCCCAGCGCCCCAGCGCGTCGGCGGTGACGAGGAAGCTGATGCGCTGTGCCGGCTGCACCGGGATAGTGTGGCGACGCGCCTGGAAGCCCCCGCCATCCTGCTCAAGTTCGCTCCACATGCCATGCAGGTGCATCGGGTGGGTCATCATGGTGTCGTTGTGGAGAATGACCCTCAAACGCTCGCCATAACGGAAGTGCAGCGGCGTGGATTTTCCGAACTCGATGCCGTCGAACGACCAGGCGTAACGCTCCATGTTGCCGGTCAGATGGAGTTCAACCTCGCGCCCAGGTCCGCGCGGATCCATCGGCCCGCCGACCGTGTGAAGATCGGCCAGCGTCAGCACGCGGCGGCCATTGTTACGTAAGCCGATGCCGGGATCATCCAGGTTGGTGCGCGCCATATCGACCCGCATATCGGTGCTGGCGCCATATTCGGTTTTCGCGTGGCGCGCTTGGCGGCTGGGCACGGCCAACCCGCCTGCCATCGCCATCCCCGGCATGGCATGCTGGCTGTGGTCCATGGCCATTCCGCCGTGGTTCATGCCGCCCTTGCCGCCGCCCATCTCGCCCATCATGTCGGTCATGGTCAGCCATTCCGCCGGGTCGGTTTCGGGCACTGAGGCGACGAGCCCCTCGCGCACGGCAAGGGTGCCGCGCGCGAAGCCGGTGCGTTCCATGGTCTGGGCAAAGACCGTGTAGGCGTCGTCCTTCGGTTCCACGATCACGTCATAGGTCTCGCCCGGCCCGAAGCGGAATTCATCTACCGTGACCGGCTCGACATTCACGCCATCCGCCTGCACCACGGTGAGCTTGAGCCCGGGGATGCGCACATCGTAAAAAGTATTGGCCGCGCCGTTGATGAAGCGCAGCCGAACCTTCTCGCCCGGACGGAATAGCCCGGTCCAGTTGCCGGCGGGCGTGGTGCCGTTCATTAAGAAGGTGAGCGTCGCGGCCGAGAGATCCGCCAGATCGGTCGGACTCATGCGCATTTCGTTCCACATCTTGCGCTGGTCGATCGCGGCCTTGAGGCCCTTGCGCGACACGTCGCGGAAGAAGTCCGCCGCCGTCGGCTGGTTATAGTTGTAGTAATCGCCCTGCATTTTTAGCTTGGCGAAGACCCCCATCGGGTCTTCGTCGGTCCAGTCAGATAGCAGAATCACATGATCGCGATCGGCCCGTATCGTTTCGCCGGTGGCCGGCTCGATGACGATGGCGCCGTACATGCCGGTCTGTTCCTGCGTGCCGGAGTGCGAGTGGTACCAGTAGGTGCCGCTCTGCTCGATCTTGAAACGGTAGGTGAAGGTTTCGCCCGGCGCGATGCCCTTGAAGCTGATGCCCGGCACGCCGTCCATCTGGTACGGCAGAATGATGCCGTGCCAGTGAATGGACGTATCCTCGCGCAATCTATTGGTCACGCGTATCGTGACCGTATCGCCTTCCCGCCAGCGCAGCGTGGGCGCTGGGATCGAACCGTTGATGGTGGTGGCCATGCGCGGACTGCCGGTGAAGTTGACCGGCGACTCGGCGATAACAAGATCGAACTCCGTGCCGCTCAGCATCGGTGCACCGCGGTTGACCGCTTCCGTGCCGCTTGCCCAGCCCGGCTTGACGACCGACGCCAGGCCCAGCAGAACGCCGCCCGCCACCAGCCCCTGGACGAAGCGGCGGCGCGGCAAATCCGGCACGGCGATAGAAAACGAGG
>JBKJIS010000226.1:0-2574 GCA_046598305.1 Thiobacillus sp. | reverse complement strand
AAGCCGCTGACTGGCCTGCGCCTGCCCTTAAATGGGATCAGAGTGGGCCTGCCGCGCGAGTTCTTCGCCGAAGGTTTGAACAACGAAGTCGCCGCCGCGGTTGAAGCCGCAGTCACCGAACTGAAAAAACTCGGCGCGACCACGGTCGAGATTTCGCTCGCCAATTCGCAACTCGCGATCCCGGTGTATTACGTGCTGGCGCCGGCCGAAGCCTCAAGTAATCTGTCACGCTTCGATGGCGTACGCTACGGCTACCGCGCCCCGGAATACACCACCCTCGACGACATGTATTGCAAAACCCGCGCACAGGGTTTTGGCGCGGAAGTGAAGCGGCGCATCCTGATCGGCGCCTATGTGCTCTCCCATGGCTATTACGATGCTTATTACCTGCAGGCGCAAAAAATCCGCCGCCTGATCGCCAACGACTTTACCGAAGCATTCAAAACCTGCGATGTCATTCTTGGCCCCACCGCACCCGGCACCGCGTTCAAACTCGGTGAAAAATCTGACAATCCGGTTGAAATGTATCTGAACGATCTCTATACGATTCCCGCCAACCTCGCTGGACTGCCCGGCATGTCGCTGCCCTGCGGCTTCGACAGCCAGGGGTTACCGATCGGCCTGCAACTGGTGGGTAATTATTTCAGTGAGGCGAAAATGCTCAACGTCGCCCACCAATACCAGCGCGCTACCGACTGGCATGCGCGTGCGCCGGAGGGTTTGAAATGAAGAGGGGCCACGATAAATGGGAAACGGTTATCGGGCTGGAAGTCCACACCCAGCTCGCCACCAAATCGAAAATCTTCTCGGGCAGCAGTACCGCCTTCGGCGCCGCGCCCAACACCCAGGCAAGCGCGGTCGATATCGCACTACCCGGCGTACTGCCGGTGCTGAATAAAGGCGCGGTGGAATGCGCCATCAAGTTTGCGCTGGCCATTGGTGCAACGCTGAACAGAATCAACGTGTTCGACCGCAAAAACTATTTCTATCCAGATCTGCCCAAGGGCTACCAAATCAGCCAGCTGGCCAAACCGATTGTCGAGGGCGGCATGCTGACATTTCTGGTGGGCGATACTGAGCGAACGATCAATCTCACCCGCGCCCACCTGGAAGAGGACGCCGGCAAGTCGCTGCACGAACATTTCCATGGTGTGACCGGCATCGACCTCAACCGCGCCGGCACGCCGCTGCTGGAAATCGTGTCCGAGCCAGAGATGCGTTCTTCCGCCGAAGCCGTTGCCTACGCCCGAGCGCTGCATACACTGGTGACCTGGATCGGAATCTGCGACGGCAACATGCAAGAAGGCAGCTTCCGTGTCGACGCCAACGTCTCGGTGCGCCCGGTGGGCCAAGCCGAATTGGGTACCCGCCGCGAGATCAAGAATCTCAACTCCTTCAAATTTCTGCAGCAAGCCATCGATTTTGAGGTGCGCTGGCAAATCGAAACACTGGAAGACGGCGGTCGCATCGAGCAAGCCACGGTACTGTTCGACCCCGACAGTGGTGAGACGCGCATGATGCGTAGCAAGGAAGACGCGCACGACTACCGCTACTTCCCCGATCCAGACCTGCTGCCAGTCAAGCTGGACGAAGACTGGATCGAGTCCGTGCGCGGCGCGCTGCCCGAACTGCCCGCCGCCATGCAACTGCGCTTCCAGAGCGACTACGGCGTATCGGCCTACGATGCCGGGCTGTTGACCGGCTCGCGCGCGCTCGCTGAATATTTTGAAGCTGCCGCGCGCGCCTGCGGTCAGGGCAAGCTCGTGGCCAACTGGGTCATGGGCGAACTATCCGCCACCTTAAACAAGGCAGAACGCGACATTACGCACAGCCCGGTTTCGGCCGCGCAACTCGGCGCGCTGGTTGCCCGCATTCAGGACGGCACGCTGTCGGGCAAGCTTGCCAAACTGGTGTTCGAAGGCGTGTGGGAAGGCGCCGGCGAAGTCGATGCCATCATCGAAGCCCGCGGCCTCAAGCAGATGTCCGATTCCGGTGAACTGGAAAAGATCATCGACGACGTGCTCGCCGCGAATCAGAAATCGGTTGAGGAATTCCGTTCCGGCAAGGAAAAAGCCTTCAACGCACTGATAGGTCAGGTGATGAAAGCCAGCAAGGGTAAAGCCAACCCGGCTCAGGTCAACGACCTGCTTAAAGCCAAGTTGCAATAGCTAATCGAAAAAAACGCGTTGATGGGTTACCCCGGTCAACGCGTTTACTCAACCTGAAACGCTCTTTACCAGCTCATAAAACCGACGCCATTCACAAATTCGATGACAGACCCCGGTTCGCATACGCAGCGAGGCGGGTGACATTCATCGTTTATAGACCCCTTCTGTGCCCCGTTCAGCCGGGATTCTCAGGCGGCGCCGAGAGAACATGGCGACCCTATTTGGAAGAAATATCAGAGAAAAGCTTCCTTGGCCACGTTCAGACATGGCAACGCGCTTTTTGACCACCTGGTCACCAAGGTCGGCATCAATCAATCCGTTAAACACCTCCTGAGCAGCCATCTACAGGTCATGGTCCGTTAACCCGGACTTGGCATCCAGCGTGAGAAAGTTCTGGTTTTGAAGA
>JBKJIS010000175.1:0-5114 GCA_046598305.1 Thiobacillus sp. | reverse complement strand
AAGCGTGTTCATGGTCGGCGAAAATGGAAAAGTCCGTTCAGACGTTGTCTTCATTTCCTATAACAATCTGCTGTCGGATTGCGGATCATCTGAACACACCGGGGTCAATCGTACCGGTGACGGCGACGATGAAGTGCTCAAGATCAAGCTGGAGCAAGTGCCGCCCGTCGTCACCTGACGGGTGGTGGCAGTCACCATTCACGAGGCCCAGGCGCGCAAGCAAAATTGGGCATGGTGCACGACGCTTTCATTCGTCAGTATAGTATTTCAGGAATCCCCACCACCCCGGTAAAATCCGGTCCATGATCGTCTATCTCCACGGCTTCAACTCCACCCCCGCGTCCGGCAAAGCCAAAGTGCTCGGTGAGCACATGGCCCGCCTCGGCCGGCCAGCGGACTACTATTGTCCAACACTACCCAACAGCCCGCGCGAGGCCATCGCGCACGTTGAGGCCGAGTTGGCGCGCAGCCAGCTCGAATCGGTTACTCTGGTCGGTAGCTCGCTGGGCGGCTTCTATGCCACCCATCTGGCCGAAAAGCACGGCTGGAAAGCGGTGCTGGTTAATCCGGCGGTGCATGCCCACAAGCTGTTGTGTCGCGCGCTCGGCACGCAGACCAACTGGCACACCGGCGAGAAGTGGGTATTCACTGAAACACACCTGAACGAACTCGCGGCGCTGGATGTCGAACGCATCACTCGGCCCGAGCGCTATCTGTTGCTGGCGCAAACCGCCGACGAGATACTCGATTACCGCGATGCGGTAACCTACTATGCAGGCGCTACGCACCTTATCGAAGAAGGCGGCGACCACGGCTTTGTCGGGTTCGAGCGTCACTTTCAAACCCTTCTGGATTTCTGATTTTTCATGCACGTTATTTTTGAAGAAGACGGCCACTTCAAGGCCGGTTCCATCCTGTCCGAAACCGACGCCACCGCGCAGGTTGAAACGGCATCGGGTAAACGCAGCAAAATCAAGGCGGCCAATCTGCTGTTGCGCTTTGCCGCGCCCGCACCGAACGAGGTGATGGCCGAGGCCGAAACCCTTTCGGCCGAACTCGACGCCGATTTTTTGTGGGAAGCCGCAGGCACAGATGAATTCGGTTTCGAGCAACTGACTCAGGAATACTACGGCCACACGCCCCGCCCGGCCGAAGCCGTTGCGTTGTTGCTGAAGCTGCACAGCTCGCCGATCTATTTCCACAAAAAAGGCAAAGGCCGCTATCGTCCAGCGCCTACCGAGACGCTGGCAGCAGCCAAGGCCGGGCAGGAGAAAAAACGGCTCGCCGCCGAACGGCAAGCGAATCTGGCTGCAGAACTGACTGCATTCAGGCTGCCCGAAGAATACACCTCGCTGGTACCGCGCATTCTGATCGCGCCTGACAAGAACACGCTGGAATACAAGGCGCTGGAAGATGCAGCGGCGGCGACCGGATTGTCACAGTTGAGGCTGATCGAACGCTGCGGGGCGATCCCATCGACCCTTGAATTCCACCAGGCCTGCTTCCAGCTGGAACACTTTCCGCGCGGTACCGGGTTTGCAGAGGTCACCGAACCCGTGGACCCCCCTGCCTTGCCACGTAGCACGGTGCGCGCGTTTTCCATGGACGATGAGGCGACCACCGAAATCGACGATGCCTTGTCGGTGCAATGGCTGGACGACGGCAACATCCGGGTCGGCATCCACATCGCCGCGCCCGCGCTTGGGATTGCGCCCGGCTCGGAACTCGACACCGTTGCACGCGAACGCTTGTCGACGGTGTATTTCCCCGGCAACAAGATCACCATGCTGCCGGAGGCGCTGATCCACCATTACACGCTGGGCGAAACCCACGATTGTCCGGCCTTGTCGCTGTACCTGAACGTGGCGCCCGATCTGCGCGTGCTGGGCACCGAAACCAAGCTGGAAATGGTGCACATCGCCGATAACCTGCGCCACGAATTACTGGAAGTCGAATTCAATACCGACACGCTGCGTAATCCGGACGTGGCCGACTACCCCTACCGCCGCGAGCTGGAATGGCTGCATGACTTTGCCGCAGTACTCGAAGCCGGGCGCGGCAAGGCCGATACTGTTGATCGAGTCGACTACAACTTCAAGGTCGACGGCGAGCGCGTCAGCATCGTGCCGCGCAAACGCGGCAGCCCGATCGACAAGGTGGTTTCAGAGTTCATGATTTTCGCCAACGCGCACTGGGGCGGGTGGCTGGCTGAAAACAAAATCCCCGGCATTTATCGTGCACAATCGGGCGGTAAAACCCGCATGACAACCTCTCCCGATCCGCACGTCGGTCTCGGGGTCGACCAGTATGCGTGGTCGTCGTCGCCGTTGCGCCGCTATGTTGACCTGGTCAACCAGCGCCAGCTTATTTCGCTGGTGCAGCAAACCGACCCGGCATATCCACCCCGTAGCGAACAACTATTCTCGGTGGTACGCGAATTCGAGCTGGCCTACGATGCCTACAATGAGTTCCAACGCCGGCTGGAACGCTACTGGATGCTGCGCTGGCTGCTGCAGGAAAGCATCACCGAAGTGACGGCCAGCGTGATTCGTGACGACCTGGTGCGCTTCGACACGCTGCCATTGGTGACGCGTGCACCCTCGGTCGCCGGAGTCGCGCCAGGCGCCAAGGTACGTCTGGCAATTTCGAGTATTGACCTGCTTGATATCAGCTTTCATGCCGAGTTACTGGAAACACTGGAAACGCCGACTGACAGTAGCGCTGTCGTTCCGTAGAATCAGACTTGCCTTTAAAGTTGACGCTCATGGTCACTGCCCCATCTCCACATCTCACCGAACCCTCCAAGCAAGGCACGCGCATGGCGCTGGCCCTGCTGGCATCGGCCGCGGTGCACGGCATGATCCTGTCGACCCAGCTGGTGCAGATCAACCCGCGCCTGTTCGAAGACCCAAACCTGCCGATGGAAGTGGTGCTGGTCAACGCCAAAACAGCAGAGTCGCCGCTGAACCCCGACGCACTGGCCCAGGTGAATCTGGCGGGCGGCGGCAACACCGACGAAGACCGGCGGCTGAAAAGCCCCCTGCCCGCCAGCAGCAAATCACAAACGGGAGCAGAAGAAACCGTATTAAAAGCACGTGTGGCTGATCTGGAGCAGCAGGCCAAAACATTGCTGACCCAGCTAAAGCCCAATGGACAGGTACAACCCCCCCCTTTATCCGCTCCGCCAACGCCAACCCAACCCAGTCTCGACACCAGCCAGATTAACCAGCAAGCGCGTGAAATGGCCAATCTACAGGCGCGTATTTCGCAGCAGTGGGACGACTACCAAAAGCGACCCAAGCGTGCATTTGTCGGCGCCAACGTCAAGGAGTATGCGTTTGCACGCTACGTCGAAGACTGGATCACCAAGGTTGAGCGCGTGGGCAACGTCAACTACCCTGAAGCGGCGCGGCGTCAGGGGATTTACGGCAGCCTCAAACTCACCGTATCCATTTATGCCAATGGCCAAATCGAAGCGGTTGAAGTGGACCGAACGTCCGGCTCCAAGATACTGGACGCCGCCGCCGTCAAAATTGTCGAAATGGCTGCCCCGTATGCCGCTTTCCCCGACGATATGCGTAAAAAAGCCGATATCTTGTCGATTACCCGCACTTGGACCTTCACCCGATCCGACCAACTGGTGGGCACGGAATAGGCTAAAGCGCCTTAGCGCCACTGCGCTGCAGGCTTTGCGGGCAGTCGTCGTGTATAATATTCTGATTTGCTTATTTACTGATTTTTCGGAGTCTTCCCATGCATACTGGCACCACGCTTACCCAATTCATCATTGAAGAACAGCGCCGCACTGCCGGCGCCACCGGCGATTTCACCTCATTATTGAATGACGTCGTTATTGCGTGCAAAGCAATTTCCAATGTCGTGAACAAAGGTGCATTGCTGGGCGTGATGGGCTCGCTCGACTCGGAGAACGTGCAGGGCGAAACCCAGAAAAAGCTCGACGTTATCACCAACGACATCATGATCCGCTCCAACGAGTGGGCAGGCCACCTGGCTGGCATGGCATCGGAAGAAATGGACGATTGCTACCCAATCCCCAACCAGTATCCGCTCGGAAAATACCTGCTGGTGTTCGATCCGCTGGACGGCTCGTCCAACGTTGACGTGAACATCTCCGTCGGCACTATCTTCTCGATCCTGAAAGCACCGGTCGCCGGTCGCGCCGCCACCACCGAAGACTTCCTGCAAACCGGCACCCAGCAAGTATGTGCCGGCTACGCCATCTATGGTTCGTCGACCATGCTGGTGCTGACCTTCGGTCACGGCACCAACGGCTTCACGCTGGACCGTGACGTCGGCGAGTTCGTGCTGACTCACCCCAGCATGAAGATTCCGACCGAAACCCGCGAATTCGCAATCAACGCCTCCAACATGCGGTTCTGGGAAAAACCGGTACAGCGCTATGTCGACGAATGTCTGGCTGGAACAACCGGCCCGCGTGGCACTGATTTCAACATGCGCTGGGTCGCCTCGATGGTCGCCGAAGTGCACCGTATTCTCACCCGTGGCGGCATCTTCATGTACCCCAAGGACACCAAGGATCCCGCCAAGGCTGGCAAACTGCGTCTGCTGTATGAAGCCAACCCGATGGCTTTCATCGTCGAGCAAGCTGGCGGCGTCGCCACCACCGGCCGCGAGCGCATCCTCGACTTGAGCCCTGATGGCCTGCACCAGCGCGTGCCGGTGATCCTGGGCTCCAAGTCCGAAGTGGATATCGTGACCGGTTACCACCACGAAAAAGCCGCGTAAATATCAGCTCAACACGCGCGCACATCAAGCCGGGCTTAATGCCCGGCTTTTTTGTGTCCGATACTTTAGAGGTGCCCTCAAGATCGGCACTGAATAACCGTATTAACTACTCTCCCCCAGCAGCCGGCAGACTCTGCGCACAATACCGACTCACCTTCGACCATGCGTAAAAAAATCAATGCACAAGACCTGCGAGTAGGCATGCATCTCCATGAACTGTGCGGTTCCTGGATGGACCACCCATTCTGGCGCAGCAAGTTCACGCTGACCCAACCCGAAGAAATCCGCAGCATCCTCCAAAGCGGCATCACCGAGGTCTGGATAGATATTTCCAAGGGCCTGGATGT
>JBKJIS010000235.1:0-8277 GCA_046598305.1 Thiobacillus sp. | reverse complement strand
CATCCGCTGACATGTTGAGCACGATGCCCGCATGAGCTTCCCACGTATGCGCCGGGCTTTCAGGACTGATTTCAACATAGAGTGAATCCATGTCCTTGAAGTAAGCAATATTCATATTCAACTTTCCACTTTTCCGAGCAGCAAAAACTCCATCAGCGCTTTTTGCACATGCAGACGGTTCTCGGCTTCATCCCACACCACTGACTGCGGGCCATCGATGACTTCAGCGGTGACTTCCTCGCCACGGTGTGCCGGCAAGCAATGCATGAAGACCGCATCGGATTTCGCCACACCCATCATCTCGGCATCCACCTGCCAGTCGGCGAAATCTTTCATCCGCTCCTCATTTTCGGCTTCCCAACCCATGCTGGTCCACACGTCGGTGGTCACCAGATCGGCACCACGGCAGGCATCCATCGGATCGATAAAACTCTCGAAGTGATCAGTGCCATACAGACCTGCACGTTCCGGTTCGACTTCGTATCCGGGCGGGGTTGACACATGCACGTTAAAATCCAGCACCTCGGCTGCTTGCAGCCAGGTGTTGCACATGTTGTTGGAGTCGCCGATCCACGCCACTGTCTTGCCCTGGATTGAATTGCCCGTGGCCGAGCCGTGATGCTCGATGAAGGTAAAAATGTCAGCCAGTATCTGGCACGGATGGTATTCATTGGTGAGACCGTTGATTACCGGCACGCGCGAATGCGCTGCAAAACGCTCGATGATGTCCTGTTCAAACGTGCGGATCATCACAATATCGACCATCCGCGAGATCACCTCGCCCGCATCTTCCACTGGCTCGCCGCGACCCAGTTGGGTATCGCGCGTGTTCAGATAAATCGCCGATCCGCCCAACTGATGCATGCCGGCCTCGAAGCTTAACCGGGTACGGGTTGAGCTTTTCTCGAAAATCATCGCCAGCGTGCGATCGGTCAGCGGGTGATGCGGCTGATACCGCTTGAAGCGCGTCTTGATTACACGCGTACGCTCAAACAAATAAAGCAGTTCGTCGCGCGACAGGTCCTTGAATTGAAGGAAATGTCTCAGCATTACGCTGCCTGCTGCAGATAATTTTTAACCATGCCAGATATGGCCGCGACCAGCACATTGACTTCGGCTTCCCCATAAATCAATGGCGGGACAAGGCGAATAACGGTGTCGGCGGTGACATTGATCAGCACCCCGGCATCCCGTGCCACGGCCACCAATTCAGCACACGGGCGATCGAGCTCGATGCCTATCATCAGACCTTCGCCACGGATATCAATCACGCCCTGCACACTGGACAGTGCCTGCCGCAGACCGCTGCGAATGGCTTCACCCCGCAGGCGCACATTCTCCAGCAAGTTTTCTTCTTCGATCACATCCAGCGTTGCCAGCGCGGTCGCACACGCTAGCGGGTTACCGCCGAACGTAGATCCGTGGCTGCCAGGCTTGAACACTTCGGCTGCTTCGCCGCGCGCCAGACATGCGCCAATCGGCACGCCCGAACCCAGACCCTTGGCCAGCGCCATCACGTCCGGTACCACGCCGGAATGCTGGAAACCGAACCAGGTGCCGGTGCGCGCAATTCCTGTCTGCACTTCATCCAGCATCAACAGCCAGCCATGGGCATCACAAATCTGCCGCAATTCGACAAGGTACTCCGAAGGCAGCACATTGATGCCACCTTCGCCCTGCACCACTTCCACCAGCACGGCGACCACACTCTTGTTGTGCTCCGCCACCTGGCGAATGGCCTCAATATCACCAAACGGCACCCGTGCAAAACCCGATAACAAGGGTTCGAACCCCGCCTGAATTTTGCGGCTGCCTGAAGCTGTCAAGGTGCCCATGGTGCGGCCATGAAACGCTTTCTCCATCACGATGATGGTAGGCACTTCGATGCCCTTGCCATGGCCATACAGGCGCGCCAGCTTGATCGCCGCTTCGTTGGCTTCACAGCCCGAGTTACAGAAAAAGGCCTTGTCCATGCCCGACAGCGCGCATAGCCGGTCGGCCAGTTCTTCTTGTTTCGGGATGCGATACAGGTTGGAGGAGTGAATCAGGGTCGCAGCCTGTTCGCAGATGGCTTTGACCAGCTTGGGGTGGGCATGGCCGAGACCATTCACCGCCACGCCGGCGACAGCATCCAGATAGCGCTTGCCGGACTCATCCCACAGGTAAGCGCCTTCGCCGCGCACGAAAGCGACTGGCTGGCGTGCATAGGTATTCATCAAATGTGTTGTCATGGCAGTCCTCAACCCGGCTGTCTTGAAATAGCTGCTGAGTCAATATGAATGTATCAATATGAAACAGCAAAATAGAAAACGGCGGCCGAAGCCGCCGTACTGGTCATGCAGCGTCTTGATTATAGGCCGAAAAGCACCCGGTGAGACATCCCGCCAGCCATGAAAAACAGCATCGGAATCGACAGCATGACATTGGTGCGCGATGCCAGGAAGGCTACCCGGCGCGCCGTGTTCTTCTCGTCATCGGTCGCTGGCTTCATGCCCAGAATCTTCTTCTGGTTCGGCCAGATCAGCACCCACACGTTGAACAGCATGATGGTGCCCAGCCAAGCGCCAATACCGATGGGGCCCATGCCGTTACGCAACATGAACGCATCAACGAAGAGCGGTCCCAACAACGCAGCACCCGTCACCCAGGTGACCAATGCGGCCCAACGGAAGAATAGCAATGCGCGTGGTGCGACATGCTTGGTGATGCCTGCAGCTGTGCCATCAGCAGCCGCGTTTTTCAGCGCAGCCACCTGAATAAAGTTGAAGTAATACAGCAGGCCGATCCACATGATGCCTGCCATGAAATGGAACCAGCGGGACAGCGCGGCGACGAAATCGATATTTTCCATTGCTTATCCCCCTTAAACCAAAAAGTTTTTAACAAAAACATACAGTACAGCGGTGAGCACAAAGCCCGAAATGACCGTGCCCCATAATGAGTCCAGTGGATTTTTCATGTTTCTCTCCTCCATTTTGAATTATTGAGTGAATGCTTGACCGTTTTGGTCAGGTAAAGCAGGATCAGTATCATCAAAACGGCCTATCCATGCAAGCGCCTCCTATTACTCCTGTTACTGCGCCCCATTTAATCGCGTGCTAAAATCCGCCCACTTCTTAGCAAACCGCCCGCCCACTCATGGTTGACGAACCCAACACCGTCCCTTTCATCATTCGCGGCATCACCATCAAGGGCGCGCAGTTCCGCCCCAGTGATTGGGCCGACCGACTGGCGGGTGCTTTTGCAAAAGTCGACCCCAACAACCGCACCAGTTACTCGCCCTACGTGCAGCCCAGAGCGCTCGACGGGATCAACTGCATTGTCGTGGACAAGAAACTCAGAGACACCGAACCCAACGCCTACCGGTTCCTGCAAACTTTTGCGGCCAGCAATGAATTACTGACCGAAAACGCGGATTGAGTATTCGAGGCCAAATCGCCAGCAATAAAAAACGCCGCATTTGCGGCGTTTTTTATTAGGCTGCAACAGGACTAACCTATGCGGCAACCCCTGCCATGTTTTTGACAGCCAGTGACAAACGGCTCTTGTGGCGTGAAGCTTTGTTCTTGTGGACAATTTTCTTGTCAGCGATGCTGTCGATCACGCCCATGGACGCCTGGAAAACCTGTTGCGCAGCGGCTTTGTCGCCCGCTTCAATGGCTTTACGGACTTTCTTGATCGCGGTACGGAATTCCGAACGCTGGCTGATATTGCTGTCGCGCTGGGCGCTGGCTTGACGTGCGCGCTTGCGCGCCTGGGCGGAGTTCGCCATAGTTACTGCTCCTGTAGGCCCCGCGCCGATGCGCAGAGCAATTAATTAAGTAGGCGCCCCGCATAACGAGGCATTAAAACCTGAGCCCGCGATTGTAAGGGACAACCACAAAATAAATCAAGTCCAATCAGTCCGGAGAGTTGCGGCCCGCCCGCATGGGCCTCACAATGCGCGCAAAATACGGCCCACCCATGAATCTTCTTAAATCTCTCGCTGCGGTCAGCAGCATGACCTTCCTCTCGCGCATCCTGGGATTCGTGCGCGATGCGCTGATCGCCCGGGTATTCGGCGCGGGCCTGTTGACCGACGCGTTTTTTGTCGCGTTCAAAATCCCCAACCTGCTGCGGCGTTTGTTCGCGGAAGGCGCATTCTCGCAGGCCTTCGTGCCCATTCTGGCCGAATACAAAAACCGTCATGGGCACGACGCCACCCAAACGCTCGTCAATCAGGTCGGTACCGTTTTGACGCTGGTGCTGGTGGTCGTTTCTATTCTGGGCATCGTGGGCGCACCCTGGATCGCCTATGTCAGCGCACCCGGGTTTCAGGACGAACCGGAAAAATTTGCCCTGACTGTCACCCTGCTGCGCATCACCTTTCCCTACATCATCTTTATATCGCTGACCGCTCTGGCTGCCGGCATTCTCAATACCTACAGCAAGTTTTCGGTGCCCGCCTTTTCCCCGACGCTGCTTAACGTGGCCATGATCGTGGCCACGCTCTGGCTGGCCCCCTATTTCGACCCGCCGATTCTGGCCTTGGGCTGGGGGGTGGCGTTAGGTGGAATCCTGCAACTGCTATGGATGCTGCCGTACCTGCTGAAAATCAACATGCTGCCACGTCCTACGCGTCACTTTAATGATCCGGGGGTGCGCCGGATCCTGAAGCTGATGGCGCCCGCCACGCTCGGCGTGTCGGTGGCGCAGATCAGCTTGCTGATCAACACTATTTTCGCGTCATTTCTGGTTACTGGCAGCGTGTCCTGGCTCTATTATGCCGACCGCCTGATGGAGTTTCCTGCCGGCATGCTGGGGGTGGCACTGGGCACCATACTGCTCCCCAGTCTGGCCAAGCATTATGCCGACGACTCCCCGGACGAGTATTCGAAATTGCTCGACTGGGGCCTGCGACTCACCCTGATGCTGGCTTTACCCGCCTCAACCGCACTGGCAGTGCTGTCAGCGCCGCTCATCACCACACTATTCCATTACGGCGCGTTCAACGCGCATGACGTCAGCATGACCCAGCAAGCGCTGATGGCCTATAGCCTCGGGCTGGTGGGGCTGATACTGGTCAAGGTGCTGGCGCCCGGGTTTTACGCACGACAAAACATCCGCACCCCGGTCAAGGTGGCCCTCTTTACCCTGACCGCTACCCAACTGATGAACCTTGTTTTCATCGGCCCATTGGGTCACGCCGGCCTGGCGCTGTCCATCGGACTCGGCGCCTGCCTGAACGCCGGTCTGCTGTTGCACCTGCTGAAAAAACAGCAGATTTACCAGCCGCAGCCGGGCTGGAGCGCATTTTTACTCCGCGTTACGCTGGCAGCCAGCCTGATGTCCGCCATGCTGTTCTATGCCATGGGCGATGGGCAATGGTGGCTGGATGCCCACTTCATGGACCGAATCCTGCGATTGTCCCTGCTGGTTGGGGGCGGGATCGCCCTGTATTTTTCCGCGCTGGGCCTGATGGGGTTCCGTCCGCGCCAGTTCTCACGGCGCGCGGCGGAATAATTATCAGGCTGATACAGGGCGCGCTCCGGGACCATTGAGTCCGTTATCAGGCTATTGACTGAATCGGCTAGAATAAGCGTTTTTCGGCGCCCGCCCAGTCTTGCGGCACCTCAGGCAATGCGCATCACCCACGGTTTTCGTCCACTCGACACTCCACACGCGGTCACCATCGGTAACTTCGACGGTCTGCACCTCGGCCACCAGGCCATGCTCGCCCGCCTGCGGGATATTGCGCGCGCGCGCGGCCTGCCAACCTGCGTGCTGAGTTTTGAGCCGCACCCGCGCGAATTCTTTACGCCTGACCAAGCCCCAGCCCGTCTGTCCAGCCTCCGCGAGAAAGCCGAATATCTGCGGCAGTTTGGAATCGACCGGCTCCATGTATTCCGTTTCGATCGCGCATTCTCTGCGCTGTCCGCCGAGGATTTCGTCGAACAGGTGCTGAGCCATACCTTGCAGGCGCGTTACGTCCTGGTGGGCGACGACTTTCGATACGGCGCCAAACGCGCGGGCGGATTTGCCTCACTTCAAAAATCAGGCCAGGCGCTGGGTATCGACGTTGAGTCGCTGCCCACAGTGAACGTTGCCGGCGAACGCTCTTCATCCACCGCCGTGCGTACCGCTTTGGCTGCAGGCGATCTGGAACATGCAGCACACCTGCTGGGACGGCCCTACAGCATTTCAGGGCGTGTGGTGCATGGCGACAAACTCGGGCGCGACCTGGGGTTCCCCACCGCCAACATCCAGCTCAAGCATAATCGCCCGCCGCTGATGGGCGTGTTTGCGGTCGAGGTCTGCGGCCTCAATGGCGAGCGCCTGCCCGGCGCGGCAAGCCTGGGCAGACGGCCCACGGTCAAAAGTCCGGACGCAATTCCCGTGCTCGAAGTCCACCTGTTTGACTTTGATGCAGAGATTTATGGTCGCCGCGTACGGGTGGATTTTTTGCACAAGCTGCGCGACGAAGAAAAATATCCCGACCTCGACAGTCTGATCGCACAGATCAAGCTGGATGTCGACCATGCCAAACATTTTCTGGCCCAGAACACCCTGACCAGAGCACACTAAAAACAAGCCCCCATGCCTGACTATAAAAGCACGCTCAACCTCCCCGACACCCCTTTCCCGATGCGTGGCGATCTCGCCAAGCGCGAACCGGGCTGGGTCAAACGCTGGCAGGAGCACAAACGCTACGAAGCGATACGCCGCGCTGCCGCCGGCCGTCCCAAGTTCATCCTGCACGATGGTCCGCCCTACGCCAACGGCGACATCCACATCGGCCACGCGGTCAACAAGATCCTCAAGGACATCATCGTCAAGGCTAAAACCTTGTCTGGGTTCGACGCACCTTTCGTACCGGGATGGGACTGCCACGGCCTGCCTATCGAACTGCAGGTAGAAAAAACCCACGGCAAGGCCATCGACATCGAGCCTGCAAAATTCCGCGCGCTCTGCCGCGAGTATGCGGCTGCCCAGATCGAGCGGCAGAAGGCCGATTTCATTCGCCTCGGCGTGCTCGGCGACTGGGACCATCCCTACCGCACCATGGATTTCCAGTTCGAGGCCGACACCCTGCGCGCGCTGGGCCAGGTTCAGGCTGCGGGGTATCTTTATCAAGGCGCCAAGCCGGTGCACTGGTGCGTCGATTGCGGCTCGGCGCTGGCCGAGGCCGAGGTCGAATACGAAGACAAGACCTCGCCCGCGATCGATGTCGGCTTTGCAGTGGCCGATCGCGCCGATCTCGCCCGTCGCTTTGACATCGCCGCCATCAACGAGCCGGTTCAGGTCGTCATCTGGACCACCACGCCGTGGACGCTACCCGCCAACCAGGCGGTGACCTTGCATCCCGACTTTCAATACGCGCTGGTGCGCACAAGCAAAGGCCTGCTGATTCTGGCCGACAGCCTGCGTGAATCCGCGCTGTCGCGTTTTGACTTGAGCGAAGGCGCTGAAGTCGTGGCGCACACAAGCGGCCAGGCACTCGAAGGCGTGCTGTTGTGGCACCCGCTCGGGATTCAAGGCGGCCAGCAACGCGAAGTGCCGATAATCGTGGGCGATCATGTCACCGCCGATGCCGGCACCGGCGCGGTGCACACCGCACCGGGACACGGCCTGGACGACTACGTGATCGGGTGCCGTTATGGTTTGAAGATCGACAATCCGGTCGATAACGACGGTCGCTTTTACGCCACCGTGCCGCTGGTGGGCGGCATGAGCATCTGGCAGGCCAACCCGCTCATCATCGAAACCCTGCACACCAGTGGCAATTTGCTGGCGCATGAAAAAATGCTGCACAGCTACCCGCATTGCTGGCGACATAAAACACCGATCATTTTTCGCGCGACGCGGCAGTGGTTCATCGGCATGGATGCGAAGGGTGAGGCGTCAGGGGTGAGGGGTGAGGCAAGTCTGCGCAAACAGGCGATGGCTGCCGTCGACAATACCCAGTTTTTCCCGGCCTGGGGCCGTGCGCGGCTGGAAGCAATGATCAACAACCGCCCCGACTGGTGCGTGTCGCGCCAGCGCAACTGGGGGGTACCAATGCCCTTCTTCACCCACAAGGAAACCGGCGAACTGCATCCACGCAGCGCCGAGTTGCTGGAAGCTGTGGCGCAACGCGTCGAGCAAGCGGGTATCGAAGCCTGGTTCGCGCTCGACCCCACCGAACTGCTTGGGGATGACGCCGCGCACTACAACAAGACCGGCCACACCCTGGATGTCTGGTTCGATTCCGGCGTCACCCATGCCTGTGTGCTGAAACGCCGCCCCGATCTTGCCCAT
>JBKJIS010000023.1:0-2946 GCA_046598305.1 Thiobacillus sp. | reverse complement strand
CAGCTTGATTAATTGAGCCATCTTTTTTGAGAAGTGACTTATCGCTCTTAATCAATTGTTCGAGTATCCGAGAAACCATGTTGGTGCCCTTCATAAGGCATAACGTAAAGTTAAGGGGCGCGCTTTAGCGCGTCCCGCTTGAACGCAGGGTTAGACATTTTTTTCCCCAGATTGAGACGTATATTTTCCAAGGTGTGCAACTCGAAAATACTCATCCTCTGCTTTATCAGCGGCCCGACGAGGAAAATACTCCGGGGTCAGGTCTCGTCTTTTGCCGCAAAAGAGGAGACCTGACCCCGGAGTTTTGACCCCGGAGTTTTTATCCCACACCTTGCTGAAAACGCCCTCCGCCAGCGTACCCGCAGCACGGGTTAACTGATGCGCCTCAGTACGGGTTTGCAAGAAATCCAGAAAGTCTTCAACCTCCGCCACGCGCTCCGGTGGGAGCGCCCTGAGCTTCTCGATAATCACCTGTTCATACTGTCTATTCAACATGGTTTCATCCTTCCTCTGTTCTTCTTTAACAAAACCTCGGGGGGTGCGACCGGAAACTCTCGCAGTTCCGCAATCGCGTGCAGTTTTGTCTCGCCCATATTGATCGCTATCCTTGCGATGTTCAATCCCGCAGCGTTCCAATTTCGAATTCGCCCCTTCGGACCCATACCTCGTTGGGCCAGGCCGAGCTTTTGTTTGACATTGTGTAATCGTTCGATTACAGTCCTCGCATGTTTTCGATCAAGCCTCTTCCCGAGTTCACCGCCTGGCTTGACGGTCTGGCTGATGTGACTGTGCGCAGTGTGGTGGTTGCCCGGATCAAGCGGCTGGAACTTGGCTTGACGGGCGATGTGGAACCAGAGGGCGAAGGTGTGTCAGAACTGCGCATTCATCTGGGAGTAGGCTGGCGCGTATATTTCGCACAACGTGGTACGCAATTGATTGTGTTGCTCGTGGGTGGTTCGAAGCGCACTTAGGGGCGCGACATCAAGCGCGCCAAGGCATTGGCCGTACTGCTGGACTGATTGGAGAAACGTACATGACCAAACGCATCAAAGTAGCCGATCTACCCGATTTCGATGCGGCTCCCTATCTCGACGGTGAAGAGGCCATCGCGGCCTATCTGACCGACATTCTGGCGGCAAATGATCCAGCCTTGCTGGCGGCGGCGCTGGGCGACATCGCCCGTGCACGCGGCATGAGCGAGATTGCCAAGGCATCCGGCATCACCCGCGAAGCGCTGTACAAAGCGCTTCGCCCGGATGCACAACCGCGTTTCGATACTATCAACCGCGTATGCGCCGCACTTGGCGTCAAGCTTGTAGCGCAAGCCGTACATGCCTAACGCGACACCTCTGGGACACCCTTCGCAACACTTCCATTACTGTACACGCCGTTGGCTCAGGTCTGGATTCGATGCGTGTGCCTTGCCTCTTGTCTGATGGGAAACCTTACCACATGGACAAATCAAGTCATTGAGCCATCACCGGGGATAGAGTAAAATCCGCCATCACCCGCCCTCACTTATAAAATGACGAAGTATGTGTTTGTCACTGGTGGCGTGGTTTCTTCCCTCGGGAAAGGGATCGCTGCCGCTTCACTCGCTGCGCTGCTTGAATCGCGCGGTATCCGTGTCACCCTCTTAAAGCTCGATCCGTACATCAACGTTGATCCCGGCACCATGAGTCCGTTTCAACACGGCGAGGTGTTCGTGACCGACGATGGTGCGGAAACCGACCTCGATCTCGGCCATTACGAGCGCTTTTCCAGCGCCCGGATGGCTAAGCGCAACAACTTCACCACCGGACAGATCTACAAGTCGGTGATTGACAAGGAGCGTCGCGGCGATTACCTCGGCGGCACCGTGCAGGTCATTCCGCACATCACCGATGAGATTAAACGCTCAATCCGTGCGGGCGCTGAAGGCGCTGACGTGGCGCTGGTGGAAATCGGCGGCACCGTGGGCGACATCGAATCGCTGCCGTTTCTGGAGGCCATCCGTCAGATGGGTTTCGAGGATGGTCCGGAAAACACCTGCTTCATTCATTTAACGCTGTTGCCTTACATTGCGACAGCCGGCGAACTGAAAACCAAGCCGACCCAGCATTCGGTGAGGGAGTTGCGCGCAATTGGTATTCAGCCCGACATCCTGCTGTGCCGCGCTGACCGTGAAATTCCGTTGGACGAGCGGCGCAAGATCGCGTTGTTCACCAATGTGCGTCCTGAAGCCGTGATCGAGATGCAGGATGCAACGTCGATCTACAAAATCCCGGCCATGCTGCACGAGCAGATGCTCGACGAAATCGTTTGCCACAAGCTGAAAATTCTTGCACGGGCAGCCAATCTGACGGTTTGGAAAAATCTGGTGCATGCACTGGAAAATCCCAGGCACGAAGTCAATATCGCCTTTGTTGGCAAGTATGTCGACCTGACCGAGTCTTACAAATCGCTGACCGAAGCGATGATTCATGCTGGCATGCATACCGAGAGCCGTGTGAAGATCAATTACATCGACTCCGAGCAGATTGAAAAATCCGGTACTGAGTGTCTGCAGAGCATGGACGCGATTCTGGTGCCTGGCGGCTTTGGCAAGCGTGGGGTGGAAGGCAAGATCGCCGCCATTCGCTATGCGCGCGAGAACAAGGTGCCGTATCTGGGTATTTGCCTGGGGATGCAACTCGCCGTGGTCGAATACGCACGTGACGTGGCGGGCATGGCGGACGCACACTCCACCGAGTTCGAGCCAGCCACGACGCACCCGGTCATTGGCCTGATTACCGAATGGCTGGACCGGGATGGCCAGATTGAAAAGCGCAGCGAACTGTCAGCCCTGGGTGGCACCATGCGCCTCGGCGGTCAGCCGTGCGAACTCAAGGACGGCACGCTGGCACGCGAAGTGTATGGTGCGGCCAGTATTGTCGAACGTCACCGCCACCGTTATGAAGTCAACAA
>JBKJIS010000075.1:0-6098 GCA_046598305.1 Thiobacillus sp. | reverse complement strand
TTTGCAGCGCACCGGCCTTGAGCAGTGCCTCTTCGGCCTGTTTGCGTGCGGTGTTGTCGGTACCGATCAGCAGGTAGCCGATGATGCCGTCGCGATCGTCGCGCAGCGCCGTCACCGACACGACCGCCGGAAAACGGCTGCCGTCCTTGCGGATGTAAGTCAGCTCGTAGATGTCCTCGATCCCGCGCGAGGCCTTGAAGACTAGGGCCTCGAACCCCGGCGCAATCGGGGTTCCGAGTTCGACGGAGAGCGCCTTGGCGCGCGCGATTACTTCCTGCGGATCGGAAATATCGGCCGGGGTGATCTTGTTCATCACCTCGGCGGCCGCGTAGCCCAGCATGCGCTCAGCGCCAACATTGAAAATCTGGATGACACCCTTCTCGTCGGTGGCGATACTGGAAAAGTTTGCACTATTGAGAATCGCATTCTGCAAGGCCCCGGTTTTAAGCAAGGTCTCCTGACGGCGGAGCTCGGTAATGCCTTCACCCTTGCCAAGGTTGCTGGCAAGGGTGAAATCGTTTAGTGTTTCGGGCATGTTTGATTACCGTTAAAAGCGAACTTCAATCCGGAGGCAGGCCGCGCTTGCCGAACCCTCAACAGATAAATGCGCCCGCCCAGCCGAAGAAAAATGAATTTTCCCCGAGACGTATTTGGATCATTACCGTCTTTCCGAAGCGTGTCTGTGTGGTGGGACACATAAGCCGATCAATGGTGCAGCTTTGTGCGGCCTTCTGTTTAACCTCATCGCCAGGAAAAATTGCACGTACCCGCCCGTTTCCATCCATCAGCACGGGGGTCGTCCGCTAGAATTCATGCATGGACCCTGATCTCAAACCTCTATTGCCCCGCATCGAACGCTTGCTCGACCGTCTCGACAGTGCGTCATGCCCCACACCACTTAACTGGGATACCACCCGCGCTGCCCGCTGGTCGGCGCAGGCTGGCGGGTTGAAGCCGATCCTGCACCCCCAGCGCATCGCCATGAAAGACCTGCTGGCCATCGACGAACAAAAGCAACGCGTGGAGATCAACACGCGCCAGTTCGTCACCGGCAAGCCCGCCAACAATGTATTGCTCACCGGTGCACGCGGCTGCGGCAAGTCCTCGCTGGTGAAGGCGGTGCATGCCAAATATGCGTCAAAGGGATTACGGCTGATTGAAGTAGACAAGGCGGGGCTCCCCAGCCTGCCCGATCTGTTCGACCTGCTGGCAGATGCGGATTATCGCTTTATCGTCTTTATCGACGATCTCACCTTCGCGGAAAATGAACCCGGCTACGCCAGCCTGAAGGCCGCGCTCGATGGCTCGCTGGCAGGGCCGGCGGACAATGTGCTGATCTATGCGACCAGCAACCGCCGCCATCTGATGCCGGAATACATGGCAGAAAACCTGGAAACGAAACACCTCGGCGGCGAGGTGCATCCGGGCGAGGCGACCGAGGAAAAGATCTCGCTGTCTGACCGCTTTGGACTGTGGGTGTCGTTCCACGCGATGGAACAGGACACCTACCTCGCCATTGCCCGCCACTGGGCTACCGCCCTGGATGCGCCCGCTGACGAAAGCATTGATCGCGCTGCATTGCAGTGGTCACTCGGGCGCGGGGCGCGCAATGGCCGGGTGGCCTGGCAATTTGCACGTGACTGGGCTGGACGCCACGCATGACCGCTATTACCGAAATCGTGGCTGCGGTGATCACCCAGCCCAACGGCCGCGTGCTGCTGGCGCAGCGCCCGCCAGGCAAAGCTTATGCAGGCTACTGGGAGTTTCCGGGTGGCAAAGTGGAGCAGGATGAGTTGCTGGAAGTCGCGTTGGCACGCGAGCTCCACGAAGAGTTGGGGATTATCGTCACCCGCGCACATCGCTGGATTACCCGACTATTTACCTATCCCCACGCCACAGTCAGGCTGAATTTTTTTCGCGTATTTGAATGGCAAGGCGAGCCGTATCCGCATGAGGGGCAGGTTCTGTCGTGGCAGCGGCCGGATGCCGTTGAGGTGACGCCGCTGCTGCCGGCCAATTTTCCGATCCTGAAGGCCCTGACGCTGCCCCCGGTGCTGGGTATTTCTCACGCCGAGGCGCTTGGCGTCGACACCTTTCTGGCGCGGCTGGACGTGGCGCTGCATCAAGGCCTGCGGCTGATTCAGGTGCGCGACAAAAGTTTGCCTGAAGACGCACGCCTTCAACTTGCGCGCGCTACCGTTTTGCATGCGCGCCCGCATGGCGCGCGTGTCCTGGTCAACGGCAGCCTGGAGCTGGCCCTTGCAGCGGAGGCTGACGGCGTGCATCTCGATTCATCCGCCGCTGCCAAGCTGACATCTCGCTCGGATTGCGGCGGGCCGGATTCGTTTCTGATTGGCGTCTCATGCCATGACGGCCCCGAACTGGCGCACGCGGCGGCACTACAAGCCGATTACGCGCTGCTGTCACCGGTGCTGCCTACGCTCACCCATCCGGGCGCGGCCACATTGGGCTGGGATACGTTTGCTGCGCTCGCCGCGGCCAGCCCGATTCCAGTCTATGGCCTGGGCGGTCTGGCAGATGCCGACGTGGCACTGGCGCAATCACATGGCGCGCACGGAGTGGCGCTGTTGCGCGGGGCGTGGTGTTGAAACGGGGTGTAGTGCCGCTGCTGTTGATTGCGTTGCTGGTGGCGATCGCTGTTGCCGGCACCTGGTTCAAGCGCCCGGCCGAAGTGCACGCGGTTGCCTGTGTCGACCCGCTGGCGGGTTGCACGTTCAGCCACCGTGGCGCAGCGGTAAAGGTATTGTTTAGAACCTTGCCCACACCGCTTGAGCCGTTTGGTCTCAACATGAATGCACCAGGCGCACGTCAGATCAGCGTAGCGTTTCAGATGAATGGCATGAACATGGGGTTTAACCGCTACGACCTTCGACCATCTGATGCAGGGGTGTTTTCCGCGAAGATCATCCTGCCGATATGCATCAGTGGTCGGCACGACTGGACGATGGTTATTGACATTGACGGGGCCCATTACGCGCTGCCCTTCAGAACACAATGAAACGCGCCGTTCATGCAAGCGTCATCTACGCGGCATATAATTGAAGCGGATTATTGGAGAGACCGAAAAATGCTAACCGAACACACCTACAAGCAGTTTGACGCCGAGCTGGAAGCCGTGCGTGCCAACGTACTGAAAATGGGTGGCCTGGTCGAAGAACAAATCACCAACGCGGTCGAAGCGCTCATCAAGGGCGACATGGAGTTGGCCACCAGGGTGGATGCCAACGACCACAACGTCAATGCGCTGGAAGTGTCCATCGACGAAGATTGCACCCACATCATCGCGCGCCGTCAGCCAACGGCGTCTGACCTGCGCATGGTGATGATGGTGGTCAAGACCATCACCGACCTGGAGCGCATCGGCGATGAAGCGGCCAAGATCGCGCGCATGGCCAAGCTGATTCACCAGTCCGAGCGCCTCACCTTGCCGCGCTTTACTGAAGTCAAATACATGGCGGACATGGTGCTCGACATGCTGCGCAAGGCGCTCGACGCCTTTGCCCGCCTGGACGCCACCAAGGCAGTGGACATCGCGCGTCAGGACCAGTTGGTGGACGAGGAATTCCGCCTCAACCTGCGCCACCTCATTACCTTCATGATGGAAGACCCGCGCACTATTTCGGTTTTCATCGACATCCTGTTCGTCACCAAGGCAATCGAGCGCATGGGCGACCATGCCAAGAATATGTCGGAATACGTGGTCTATATGGTCAAGGGCAAGGACGTGCGCCACACGTCTCTGGAAGATATCGAAAAAGAAGTGCTGTAATCACTCGGTACATCAAAAAATGGGCTCCAATTGGAGCCCATTTTCTGTAGTCATCCCGGCTTACTTGCTGGGGGTACCGGGAGGTACATAACCCGCAGCTGCATCAACCTCACCGCCGCCAAATAAATAGCGGTCCATTTGCTCCATCAAATAACTGCGCGCTTGGGCGTCAGCCAGATTGAGCCGGTTTTCATTTATCAGCATGGTCTGGTGGCGTTGCCAGCCACCCCAGGCCTCTTTTGAAACATTCTCGAATATCTTTTTACCCAGCTCCCCCGGAACCGGCTGAAAGGGCAGGCCTTCGGCTTCGCGCCCGAGCTTCACACAATTTACCATTCGCGTCATTTACTGCTCCTGAAAAATTCAATCCCCGGATTTTAACCCAAGCTGCTTTTCGATTCGACGCGCAAACACGCCCATTTCCTTGGCCGCCTGTTTGTCACCGCGCGCCTCGGCTACCGCGATGCCCTGTCGATACGCGGCCAGAGCCTCCGGCAGTGCGTTCGTATCGGCCAGCGCTTTGCCCAGCAGCTTCCATGCTGCTGAATATTTGGGGTCGAGCGCCACCGCCTGCCGCAGATGCTCAACGGCTTTTTCCGGATTGTCCCGCTTTAGATACTCGTTGCCCAAGGAGAATCTGAGCAGCGGCGCATCGCGGCCGCTGGCAAGCATGGCAAGAAAGTTTTCCAAGGGCTCAGGCACGCCAGAAAGTCCGGGTAAAGACCACCAGAACGGTCAACAATTCCAGCCGTCCCAAGAGCATGGCGATGGTGCAGATCCAGGTCTGGAAATCGGTGAGGATCGCGTAGGTGGTCGCGGGGCCCACCTGGTTCAGCCCGGGCCCGGTGTTGTTGATTGAGGCGACAACTGCGGAAAACGCCGTGATGAACTCCAGCCCGCTAGCGGTCATGAGCAGCGTCATGATGATGATGGCGAACACATACAGGAAGGCAAAGGCCAGCACGGCATAGATGACGTTGTTGGGCACCACCTGGCCGGCCAGCTTGACCGGCAGCCGTGCTGCCGGATGGATGAGACGCGTCAGTTCGCGCCGCCCCTGTCTGAACAGGAGCTGGGCGCGCACCATTTTCATGCCGCCGCCGGTGCTGCCCGAGCAGGAGGCAAAGCAGGACAGAAACAGCATCCACAGCGGCACAAAAATGGGCCACTGATTGTAGTCGGTGTTGGCAAACCCGGTCGTCGTGGCGATCGATACGGTGTTGAACAGCGAGAAACGCAGTGCCTGAAAAAAGTCCGGGTAGACCCCTAGCGCGGTCAGATAAATCGCGATCAGGAGCACACTGCCCAATGTCACGGCCAGAAACCAGCGCACCTCCGGATCCATGCGATAGGCGGTCACCCCGCGCTGCCGCCACGCCAGGAAATGCGTGGAGAAATTGATCCCGGCCACCAGCATGAACACCACCGTCACCGCCTCGATGACCGGCGAGTTCCAGTAGCCATAACTGGCATCATGCGAGGAAAATCCACCCAGCCCCATCGTGGAAAAGGTGTGCATAACGGCATCGAACGGTGTCATGCCAGCCAGCCAATATGCGAGCCCACACGCGACCGAAATGCCGACATAGACCAGATACAGGCCCTTGGCGGTTTCGGTAATGCGCGGCGTGAGCTTGGTGTCCTTCATCGGCCCCGGGGTTTCGGCCTTGTATATCTGCATTCCCCCCACGCCCAGCAGCGGCAGGATGGCAACCGCCAGCACGATCAACCCCATGCCGCCCAGCCATACCAGCAGGCTGCGCCACAGGTTGATGGACATGGGCAGCGCGTCCAGTCCGCTAAGAATGGTGGAACCCGTCGTGGTAATGCCCGATACCGTTTCGAAATAGGCATCGGTAAACGAGAGACCCGGCATGTAGATCAGGAGGGGCAGGGTGGCAAAGGCCGGCAGGCTGGTCCATACCAGCAGTACCAGCAGAAAGCCATCCCGGGTTTGCAGTTCACGCTGCGATTTCCGGGTGAACAGCCAGGTCAGCGCACCCGCCGCGAAGGTGATGGCGATGGCTTCATCGTAGACGCGCTGTGCGCCGTCGTCGAAAATCCAGGAGAGCGTCAGCGGCACCAGAAAGGTGGCCGAGAACAGCATGACCACCTTGGACAGGACATTGAGAACCGGAGCAATGCGTGACATCAGAAGAAGCCGAAACCCACCTGGAGCAGTTTTTCCACCTTGGGAATGATGCGCTTGTTGAGCACGAAGATGATGAGGTGATCCTCCGCCTCGATCAGGGTGTCATGGTGGGCAATGATGACATCGTTATTGCGGATGATCGCAGCGATCTCGGCG
>JBKJIS010000062.1:0-14376 GCA_046598305.1 Thiobacillus sp. | reverse complement strand
AAGGGGGATTAGTTTGACCGGCACACTCGCCTTGTCGCTGTTGATCCAGATTTCACCGTCCTGCACCATGCATTGCAAGCGCATGCTGCGCTCGGCCAATGCGGCCAATGCCTGGCTGGTGTCGGCAGGGAGTTGCAATACGGTTAAATTGGTCAAACGTGTCAACTTGCTGGCGATCTGTTTCCACCACAGTTCGCAACTGCTGGTGTAACACAGCACGATCACCTGTCCCGCACGGCTGCAGGCACGACGGATGCGCGCCTCGTCGGGCTGACCCAGATCGATCCACACCGTAATCTCATCCGTCAGGCTTTTGACCCACACCTCGGGCTCGTCGACATCAAACAAGCCCTTGGTAAAGGCAATTCCTTCTTGTGCGTTGAGCGCATAGGCCAACACCCGCGCCATCATGCGCTCATCGGTTTCGGAGGGGTGGCGTGCGATCGTCGGTGCGTGATCGGCATAATAATTCCGATCCATATCGACGATTTGCAGTTCAGCTTTATAGATTGTGGCTTTGAGCGCCATGGTGAACTCCATGCATACCCAGAAGGCATAAATACCCAGAGGGTATCAATTTTCAAATGGCACAAATAAAAAAAACCCCGGCGAACCGGGGTTTTTTCTCCTGATCGTTTTAAATTACGAAACGATTTGGATGTTTGAAGCTTGCTTGCCCTTGGGGCCAGTGGTCACTTCAAAGCTGACTTTCTGGTTTTCCTGCAGGGACTTGAAGCCGCTGGAGTTGATTGCGGAGAAATGTGCGAAGAGGTCTTCACCACCGTTATCCGGAGTAATAAAACCAAAACCTTTTGCATCGTTAAACCACTTTACAATACCCGTTTCCATCTTGCTTTTCCTATCTATCTAAAAAATTGAGCGACATGCTCTATCAATCGAACTTCAAGGAAAAAGGCTTACCAGAGGTAGTGCAATTTAAAGCTTGAATCCAACAGATGGCGTATTGATATCACAGAATTTTCGGATTTCAAAGTATTTTCGCATTCGGACTCAGCGCGTGCAGGATTAAAGTGTCGCCACGCTGCGTAAATTCCAGATGCTTCAGCACACTCATCCCCAGCAATATTTGATCGCCCGCCATGCCAGGGTTGATGCTGGCTGGCACGCCGCTTAGCGTAAACGGCCCGAACGCCAATGCATCCAATCGGGTAGCGCGCGTGGCAACCGTTCCGTTAGCCGTGATCGATTGTTGATATGCGCCGGCCTTCAACCCCAACTCACCCGCCAATCCCGCTGGCACCGACACCAGGGTTGCGCCGGTATCAAGCAAAAAAGTGACCGGCTGACCATTGATCGTTCCGGGGAAAATATAGTGCCCATCTCTGCTACGTTTAAGAACCAGGTCGGCGCCGGCTGCGATCTGTAATTGTCGGTTAGGGTTGTTGCTTGCCTGCAGATTGTTCTCAAAATAAAAATAGAACATTCCGAGTATGAGCAGGCTGGCGATCCATGCCATGCCGCGACCGAGTAGTCGATGCGGGTTATTCGAGGAAGGGGGATTATCTGGATTCACAACGAGTGGACCGATCTGGGGATGAATCGTTCGGCGCACCGCAGCACGCTGCAGTAATGGCGGCCCACCTCGATGTGGTAGTCGATATTGACGCTCGCCTTCTTCCATTCAGCGTACTCATAAGCGTCTGCCGGCAGCGCATTCATGGCGGGTCGATCCAGTCCGTTCATCAAAGTCCCATCAGACCCATAGGCGTCATACAAACGTCCTCGGACCGCAGCCCCAACTACCCCAAATCAATCACCTGCCCCTGCTGCAACGCCGTCAGCGTCCAGTCCGGTGCAGCAGTTCTCAACTCTTCCATGATGGCCGCCTCGTTGCCCGGCTTGAGGTGGGTGATCCAGACTTGCGGCCGTACGCGCAACTCCTGCAAGGCCCTAGCCAGCGAATCGGGCCAGTGATGCTTGGAGGCCTGCGCGATATCGGCCAGTGCGTTTTCGAACGAGGTTTCGATGATGAGGTGGCGCAGGTCGGGGATGGCGTTGAGCGCTTCGACGAAGGCTTCGCTGCTGGTGGTGTCGCCGCTGAACACCAGACTGCCGCCCGCCCCGCTGATCTGGATGCCGCATGCCGGTACCACATGGTTGACGGGCAGCGGCGTGAAGGTGCGATCACCCAGGGTCAGCTTCTCACTCATCTGCAAGGGATCGAAACGCAACCATGGCGCCTCTACGCTGGGGATTTCGCGAAAATCCGGCCACAGGTGCCAGTTGAACATGTGGTCAGACAGCACCTGGATCACCTCGGGCAGCGCATGCACGATGATCGGCGTGGTGCGCTTTTCGCCGATGGCGTCAAGCAATAAGGGCAGGCCCAGCACATGATCGAGGTGGGCGTGGGTGACGACCACATGATCGATCGCCAGCAGCTCGTCCAGGCTCAGGGTGGTGATGCCGGTGCCGGCGTCAATCAGGATGTCGTCATCGACCTTGAAGCAGGTGGTGTGGCGCCCGCTGCCGATGCCGCCGCTGCAGCCGAGTATGGTGAGTTTCATTGTTTGATCTTGTCGTGATTATTTCGTGGTGTAAACGAACACGCCGTCCCAGTTGGCAGGTGGCGGCACTTCGCGGAAATGCGCAATGCGTTCGAGGTAGATATCGCACACCTTGCAGGGCGTAGCCTCTTTCAACTCGTTCAACATTTTCGTGGCTGCATCCCAATCCTGAGCTTGATAGCGATTGTAGGCTTCTTCAAACAGACGAGCAGCCATTAAGGCCTGTTCGGGCAACGCGTCTTTACGGCCTAGTGGTTGGTAAATCGCTACCGGGGTTGCCTTGCCCTTAACGCGCACGTCGTCAATCTTCATGAAAGCATGCACTGGGTCGGCCTCGACGGTGGTCTGGGTCACCAGAATACCGACGCCATATTGTTTGGTGATGCCTTCGAGGCGTGAGCCCAGGTTCACTGCATCGCCCATCACGGTGTAGGACATGCGAAATTCCGAACCCATGTTGCCCACGCTCATGCGCCCGGTGTTGACGCCAACGCCGATTTGCACGTCGGGCCAACCGCGTGCAGCGAACTCCGTGTTGAGTTGTGGTAGCGCGTCCTGCATCTCGAGCGCGGTCTGCACCGCGCGGATGGCGTGGTCGGCGAGGTCCACCGGCGCGTTCCAGAACGCCATGATGGCGTCGCCGATGTATTTGTCGATGGTGCCACGCTGGTGCTGCACGATGTGCGTCATGGTCGACAGGTAGGCGTTCAGCACTTCGGAGAGTTCGGCCGGCGACAGGTTTTCCGAGAAGTTGGTAAAGCCGCGGATATCGGAAAACAGCACGGTCATGTCGCGCGACTGGCCCTCCATGGTGTAGTGCGCGGGGTCCTGGCTCATTTCGGCGGCCAGTTCGGGCGGCACGTACTGACCGAACAGCTTGGTCATCTGGCGCTTGTTGCGGCTTTCGGCAAAGAAGCCGTAAGCAGTATTAAGCGCATACAGGCCCAGTATCGTGACCATGGGTGCGGCCATCGGCACCACCCAGAAGCGCGCCCAGGCTGCGGCATAAGCCGCGAACAACAAAGCCAGCAAGCCCACGCTTGCCACCAGTCCTATGAGCGGGCCCAAGCGAAGCAGGATGAGCGTCAGCAATGTGCCCAGTATCAGAACCGTAATCAGTTGTGCGTCGCCTGCCCATGGAGGCGTGCTGCGGGGGGTGCCGTCGAGCATGCCCGCGATGAGATGGGCGTGGATTTCCACTCCCGGGAAGGCGTTGGAAAACGGCGTGACGCGCAAATCGGCCAGACCTGGCGCAGTCGATCCCAGCAATACGATGCGGTTTTCCAGTTGCGCCAATGGCGCTTTGCCAGATAGCACTTGGGCCGCTGAAATATAGGGAAAGGGTGCGCCGGCACGATACGGCACATACACGCTGCCATCTGCGCTCAACGGCACCCGGATGCCCCCAACTTCCACCCATGGTGCGCTGTATTGCCGCCCCAAAATGCTGGTTTTCTCAACACCCGCCACCAACGGGTCTCCGCCAAATGCCACCCGTAGCGTGGATGCCGACAGGGATTGGAAATAGCCTTTGCCATACAGCGCCACCAGATGCATCTGCCGGGCGGTACCGTCTTTATCCGCAAGCATGTTGAAGAAGCCTGCGCCCTGTGCCGCATCCTGGAAGGCAGGCAGGTTCGCGCCGAAACCGGTTGCCGGCGGCATGCCGGGCTGCATCGGGCTAAACGCGGTTATGGGCAACGAGGGCGGCGGCAAGCTGCCCGATTTCGAATCGCCGTAGCCCGCCGGGATGAAGTAATACCCGAGGGAAATCGGACGGTCGGCGAGCGCCTGGGCAAAACGGGCATCGTAATCAAGCCGCGGCGTGAGCTGCTTCAGCACCGCCTGAAAATCGCGGCTGCCGGACAGTTCGCTCTTGGCCAGGTGCTTCAGGCTATCCAATCCCGAACTTTTGTCCGGCTCGGCAAACACTACGTCAAAGCCCACCGCGCCCACGTGATAATGGTCGATTAACTTTTCGACCAGCCCGGTCATGGTGTCGCGGCTCCACGGCCAGCGGCCCACGCTTTTCAGGCTGGCTTCATCAATATCGAGAATCGCGATGCGGTCATCCACCCCGGCTGGAGCCGTGCGTTTGAGCCAGGTGTCATATAGCAAGGCTTCGGCACGCTGCATGGAGGCAATGTGGATGAAGCCACCGGCATGCGCTGCGATCAACCCAACAAACAACGCAGACAATCCTGCCTGCGCCAGCCTGGATGGCATTCGCATCAGCGGATTTTGTAAAACCGATTGGCCAGCTCTTTGCCCTCTAACCCATCAAGGTTTCCGTCAACAGCCTCGCCCAGCTTGGCCAGACGATCGCCCGGATGTGGATGGGTTTTGTAGAGCAGGCTGGTGCGATTGTCCTTGGCCGGCAAAGCGGCCATGTCCTGTAGCACATTGGGAAGCCCCCAAGGGTCGTAGCCGGCGCGCGCGGCATACACGATACCGACGCGATCCGCCTCGAACTCGGCCGACTTGTCGAGACCACGCGCCATGATTTCAGCACCGTTTCCGATCAGATTCTGCACTACCTGGTCACTGCCTTGGGCCTTGCTGCTGGCAGCCTGCCCAAGTGCACCAATCAGGCTGGATTTCTTCAGGACCTTGAGGTGATGCTTTAACGTGACATGCGCAATCTCATGACCCAACACACCCGCCAGTTCAGCTTCATTGTTGAGGCGACGATACAAGCCTTTGGTCAGGAATATATAGCCGCCTGGTGCAGCAAACGCGTTGATGTCTTCAGTATCAAGCACGCCAAAATGCCAGGTGGTGTTCTTGCGTCCGGCCTGCATCGCGACCCAGTTTCCGATCAGATTGACGTAGCGTTGCAGGGCGTCGTCCCGCACCAAGGGAACCGCACCCAACAGGTTGCCCGAAATTTGCTTGCCGATACGGTTTTCCTCTTCGGGAGAATAATCGCCAAATAGCGCAAAGCCCAGTTGTCCCACATCCACTTTCTGCTTGCTGGCCGGGGGCGAGGCAGCGGCATTTTGTGACCCGACCGGAGGCGGGGTCGTTGCCGGTTGCGTTTTCTTGTCCTTGTTCAATTCCTGGTTCAGTCGGTCTTCAAGAACTTTGCCGAAATCGAAGCCCATCGCCACGCCACTGAAAGACACGAGTGAAATAGCCAATATCATCAGTTTGGTTTTCATCAGTTGCTCTCCCATGACGACGAAGACTGAGCGGGTTTAGGTTCGGGCAAGAGTTTCACATTCACCGATGCGAGGCCCGATTTTTTAGCAAAACTCTGAGCTTGCGATGTCGATACTTCCCATGCTTCCAGTCGTGCCATCTCGTCCGCATTGAACTTGGCCAGCTTCAGGTCTTCATCATTCAATCCGCGCAATCCAGCCACCGCAACGACGCGGCTGGGATCGGATCGTGTGGTGGCAGCGCCAAACACATCCCCCACGCCGGAGCCACCGGTTCCGCCTTCACCCGCGCGAACCGACAATAACCGGATCCAGCCGGTGGTGCGGTCAGCCGTCACGCGCAACCAGCCCCCCTGTTTGCTGAGGATGTTGACGTTAGTGCCTTTGGATACGTTAGCCTCGACCTTGGAACCTGAAGAAGGCTGGCTGAAAAGTCGATCGTTACGTAATACCGTACCGGGCGAAGCCCAGGCCGATGCGGCGGACACGCAGAGTAAAAATGCGCTGACTGGAAGCAAGGTTTTTCTCATTGTCTATCCTCTCCAACTGATTGCAAGACTGTTTGCCTTGCGCCCGCAATGGCGCAAGGCCCTTTTATAGCGTTAATATGCCGCGATGAATTTTCTTGTTGCATCCATCGAATCACTCGGCGCCAAAGTCACCGGCTGGTTTACCGTCGGCTACGACATCTTTGCCTTTCTGGCCAAGTCGCTTCTGCTGTTGCTGGACCGCTCCACCTGGAATCGCGCCACCTTCGATGTCGTGGTCAAGCAGGTGTACTTCACCGCAGTTCAAATTCTGCCCGTTTTTCTGGGTTATGCACTGGTCATTTCATGGCTCATCATCACCATCATATTGACTACAGCACGTGATTTTGGTCTGACAGGATTCGCCACTGAAATGACGATCCGCGTGCTGGTACTTGAACTGCTGCCCTTCCTGACCGCATTGTTTATCGCATTACGATCCGGTAGCGCCATCAACACTGAAGTCGCCCTGATGCGGGTCAACAACGAATTGGACGCATTAGAGCATTGCAAGGTTCCCCCGATGCAGTTCGAGTTCCTGCCACGCCTGATCGGAGGCGTGGTTTCAGTCATCACGCTGGCAGGGCTGGCCGGTCTGCTGGCTTTACTCCTGTCCTACCTGTCGATTTATGGTCTTAGCATGGCAGGATTTGAGGCCTTCACCCAAATCATTGCAAAAATTTTCAATTTAAACATTCTGTTCGGACTCATTGCGAAATGTGCCCTGTTCGGTCTGGCAGTCACTCTGATCCCGATCACAGCCGGACTCGAAACGCCAAAAAAGCTTTTCATGGTTCCGGTCTCAGTACTCCGCGGGATGATGCGGGTATTCTTTGCCATTGTTGCAATTGAGGTGGTGTCATTAGCGCTCAAATACATCTGACGGCGTTTTCCGACCGCGCTGCGTTGGCGGCGGCTGTGGCCACTTTGCCCGATGACGTGGCCCGCGTCGCACTCGAGCTTCCGCTACGTGCGAATTTAACAGCGCTCGACAACATTGCACTGATCCCGCTGTATCAACGCCACTTCACCGCAGGCGAATCGGCGAAACAAGCACAGGCGATGCTGGAACAACTTGGCTACGCCGGGATTGCACCCTTACGTGATCCCGACATGACCCCGGCGCAACGTTTCGTAACACAATTGGCCCGAGCGCTCATATTGGGCCGAAGCCGGCTCGTTATCGACCGCCCCGGCGCCATGCTTTACGATGTGCCCTACCCGGAATTTATCCGGCAACTGGCGGCGCAAACCAGCACAACCGGTCCCTGGGACATTTACGACTTTAGTTGGAATCAGATTTTATACAGCCAGGCGCTTGATCAAGAATGAAAACACTGCACTTCAAAGTTGGCTTGTTCGCTGCTACAACGTTGTTGTTCGGTGCCATTTTCGTGCTGTACATCCTGCAAGCGCGCGGATTTTTCGAGGATACCTATCGCCTTCAGCTTGCGGCTTCCACTGCCGATGGTGTTGCTCCGGGCGTACCGCTGGTATTTTCCGGGATTGAAATCGGCCGCGTATCCACGCTGGGCCTCAACGATAACGGTGGCATCGTCATTCACGCCGCATTGCTGGCGCGCAATGCGAAATGGCTGAAGGAAAACAGCACATTCACGCTGGATAAACCCATTGTCGGCGGCGCAAAAATCCGCATCGATTCCCCCAATCTTGATGCCCCGGCACTGCCGGAAAACTCCACCATGCTGTTGCTCACCTCCGACGTTACCAAGGAAATCCCGATCTTGGTCGAGCGGATCAAGGCAATACTTGTCAACGTTGAACACCTCACTCGCAAGGATGGCGAAGTCAATGGCACGCTGGCCAATCTGAATACCATGACAGGTCGCATGACGGGTGAATACGGCATGCTTGAAGCCATTCTGGGCAGCCCGGAAAAAGCCCGTGGCGTTACCGACTCACTTGAAAAAACCCGTGCGCTCATTACCAAACTCGACAGTTTGGCCCTGAAGATGGACGGCATGGCTGCCAAAGCAGACACCTGGCTGTTCGCTCCGGAGGGTGTGGCCCTGCAAACACGCGAGGCCTTGGCCCAGGTGAAACTCATGCTGGCGGATGCGCAATCCAGCCTGAAAAAAGCAGACGCCCTGATGACCAATGCAGTTGCCATTTCTGCCGACGTCAAAGAAGGCACACAGGATTTCGCCAAACTCCGCGCAGAAATCGACGATGCGGTACGCAAGGCCAACGCATTGGTTAACGAGATCAACAAAAAATGGCCCTTTTCACGTGATCCGGAGGTGAAGCTGCCATGAAAATACTGACTGCAATTATCAGCCTGATTCTGCTCGCTGCCTGCGGCAGCGGCGGACCGCCACCGCCCGACTGGAAAGTTGATTCGGCAGACCTCATTGAGCGTTACAAGAAACATGCCCTGCTGGGTGAAAACACCCTCTCTGAGCGTTATTTCCAGCAAGCGGTTTCCGCCACCGGCGGGGCTGGCCGCATAGCCGATACCGCCCGCTTATGGTTGGTCCGTTGCGCCACTCGGCGTGCAATGCTGATCAACGATGCGTGTACCGAATATGGCGACCTGGCCAGCATCGAGCCAAATGCCGCTGACAACGCGTACTACCAATTCATCACCTTGCGCTGGGACGTTACCGACGCGTCCCTCTTACCCAGCCATCACCGCGACCTGGTTCGCGCGCCGACAGGGAAAAAACAGGTCTTGCTAAGCCAGGTCAGTGACCCGCTGGCGCGCCTGCTTCAGGCCAGCCTGCTCATAATGCGGCAGGAATCCGATGTGGCCACGCTGACCCTTGCAACCGAAACGGCTTCGTCACAAGGATGGCGGCAACCGTTACTGACCTACCTGAAGCTGCAGGAAAAGCAGGCCGAGGCTCAGGGCAATAAGGCTGAACAAGCTCGACTCGCCAGGCGAATTCAATTAGTCGAAAAAAGCCTGACGGTCTCACCTTAAAAAGTGCGGCGACCGTAGTACAGTCATACCAACAATATTGGTATGATGCTTGGCCGAAGCAGGTTCATTACATTCGGCCCGGAATGAGGCGTCAGCGGTTTAATCTCCGCTCCATTTTCGTTTTAAGCCTGAATCGACAGGACCATTAGCCAGCCTGTTGGCACTTTGGTTTGGAACTTTGTTGTAGGGTTTTGTAACAAAAGAAGGACTCCATTGACAAGCAGTTATCCAATAACTAAGGTTGCTCACGGATGACACTTTCCATGTAAATAATAAGACCAAGCAGTAATCCGATCATTCATATAAAGGAGGAACACACATGAAACACGCTTCAATCGCACTGGCCACCTTGGCTTTTTTAGCAACCACAGCAAATGCCGCACCGGCTTTGATGTCAGCCGAATGGACCGCACAAGCGTGTGATGCCTGGAACAAGGACGCCGAGCTGACCACCGGCCTGGCTGATAAATGGATCAAGAACGATGCAGACCGCGGCTACAAGATCATGCATCTGTATCGCACCGAGTGCGGCGAAACGACCCGCACCGAAATGAAAATCATGGCCAAGGACGGCAAGGCCCAATGTGTTTATGGTGGCGCGGTCCAAAATGCCAAGATGAACCACGCGGTTGACTACACAATGCATGCCACCACCTCGCGTTGGGAAGAAATGGGTGCTGGCGAATATGGCCCGATGAAGGCCATGATGTTTGGCCGACTCAAGTTTGCCGGCCCCAAAGTGGAAGCCATGAGCGTGATGGGGCCCTTTGAAGCCTTCCTGCGTCTTCCCGGAAAAATTCCAGGTGACAAGGCTTGCCCTGCCAAGTAAGTCGGCAGTTGGTTTTTAGCGTCGAAAAAAGCCGGGAGCAATCCCGGCTTTTTATTATCCGAACTACCCGCAGGCTAGCAGCCTGTCGGACTTAAAGAATCGTAGCGAAAATTCGGCTGGGCGAGGGCAGCCCCAAGGGATACCGTCCCGACGGAACATAATTTTGACGCTTTTGCAGGTCAATAGTCGCTCTATTGACCAAAAAATGGGCGAAATATGAACCGCTCAGGCGGATTTGCAGCCGATTTCCTTCAAGTCCGACAGGCTGCTAGTGGACTGTTCCGGTTTGAACATCGAGCGGGCGTCCATTACGGATTTCCTCGGGCGTGGCCTCGCGCATGTCCATAATGTTGACCAGGCAAGTCACGCTCTGCCCGGCCAGGGAGGGATTTCCATCCAATGTGAGTTGGCCGTCTTCGATTGCCGTGACGTAAAAGACCTTGGATTCTCCCGACGCATTCTCGAACATGACCTCCGCGCCGAGACGCTGGAATTGAGGCGGTACATTATCAATATCGTCCGTGAACACCAGGCTCTCGTCGCGCAGGCCATAACCCTCTTCAGGCGTCAGCTTGATTTCTATCCGCTCACCCACCTTGCGGCCCGCAACAGCCGATTCGATCGCTGGCAAAATGCCGCTGTTGGCACCCTGCACATAGCCAACGGGAATATCGTACTGCTCGACGACCATCCCGCGCTCGTCAAGAATGGAGTAGGTGATGTATACAAGGGTATTTTGCGTAACGGTCGTCATACTGTCTCATCCATTTTCATCAAGAAAACGCTGCAAAAATGCAGGTTTGCGTTTGCGCAACGCGCTTATGGGCACCTCTAAATATTCAGAGTTCGCCCAAATGCAAGGCGCGGAAAAAATTTCGCAGCGCCGCATATGTTTGATATGTCAGCAAGCCCGCAAGGGATACCGTCCCCGGTCAAACCGGGAACATAAAATTTTTCCCGCAACGCCGCAGCTGGGATGAAATCTGAATTTTTAGAAGTGCCCTTATGATACCTTCGTATGACTAACCCAGATACCAGCCCGTCCATGACTCCTCTCAAAGAACTGCCTGCCTGGAAGACACTGGAACAACACTTCAAGGCCATGCGTACGTATGACATGCGCACCGCGTTCCGCGAGGACGCCCGCCGCTTCGAACGCCTGTCACTGCGATGCGGCAATCTGTTGCTCGACTATTCCAAAAATCGGGTCACAGCCGATACGATAAATCAGTTGATGCAGCTGGCACGCGAGTCCGAGCTGGAAGCCCAACGCCATGCCATGTTCAGCGGTGAGCGCATCAACTTCACCGAGCAGCGTGCCGTGTTACACACGGCCTTGCGTGCACCCGTGCGCCCGCCACTGATCGTGGAAGGCGTCGACATCGAACGCGAGGTCGCTTCTGTGCTCAAGCGCATGCAGGGCTTTGTCGAGTCCATCCACAATGGCAGCTGGCTCGGCCATACCGGCAAGCCCATTCGTAATGTAGTGAACATCGGTATAGGGGGATCGGATCTGGGCCCGGCAATGGTCTGCGCAGCACTTGACCATTACGCAGTGGAAAACGTGCGCGTGCATTTTGTTTCCAACCTTGACCCAGCCCATTTATCCAGCACGCTGGCGCACCTCGACCCCGAAACGACCTTGTTTATTGTCGCCTCGAAAACCTTTACTACACTGGAAACGCTGGCCAACGCCAATTCGGCCAAAGCCTGGCTGCTGGCGGCATTGCGTGCACCGGCTGCAGTGGCTCGACATTTCGTGGCGCTTTCGACCCATGCCGAAGCCGTCGAATCCTTCGGCATTGACCCCGAGAACATGTTCATATTCTGGGACTGGGTCGGGGGTCGATACTCATTGTGGTCGGCGATTGGCCTGTCGATCGCGCTGCAAATCGGCTGGGGTAATTTCCAGGCCTTGCTGGCGGGTGCACATGCGATGGATGTCCATTTCAAGGAAGCGCCGCTGGAAGCCAACATGCCCGTTATCCTCGGCATGTTGGGTATCTGGTACGCTAATTTTTGGGGGACCGATACTTACGGGATATTCCCCTACGATCAACGCTTGCGTTTGCTGGTGCCGTTCCTGCAGCAACTCGACATGGAATCGAACGGCAAGAATGCCAGCCGCGACAATCGTCTGGTCAACTACAACACCGGCCCCATCGTCTGGGGCGCGCCCGGAACCAACGGTCAGCACGCGTTCTTTGAATTGATTCATCAAGGCACACGGCTGATTCCGACCGACTTTCTGATGGCTGCTGTCAACCACACGCCGCTGGCCGATCAGCATGAATGGTTGCTGGCCAATTGTCTGGCACAGACCGAGGCGTTGTTAAAGGGTAAATCCCGCGCCGTGATCGAAGCCGAACTGATTGCCCAGGGCATGAACCGAAAAGAAGCCCGTGCATTGGCCCCACACAAGGTTTTCCCAGGCAATCGCCCCAGCAACACGCTGCTGTACCAAAAACTCGATCCACACACGCTGGGCATGCTGCTCGCCCTGTATGAACACAAGGTATTTGTTCAGGGCGTTGTCTGGCGGATCAACAGTTTTGACCAATGGGGGGTCGAGCTTGGCAAGCAGCTGGCTCCACCCATTCGCGCGGCGTTGAGTTCAGTGCGGGCGATTGGCGAGCACGACGGATCCACCCTGGGTCTGATCACCGACATCCGCCGGCGGCGCGGGCTCAGTACCTGACGCGCACGCGGTAAGTGGCTGCATGCTGACCGATCTATCCCAAAAAGAGTTCGCGGCGCTAAAATGAACGTACCTATATCGTTGCAATCAACATGACCTCTGACGATCCCCTTCCATCACGCATCATCGGTGGCGGTATAAATACGGTTGATTCCGACCAGCCCGTTGTGGTGACCCATATGCTGGGCATCGACAATCACGACCCGGTTCGGGAGGAGGCATTGCGCGCACGCTTCCTTACATTCGATCCCCTGTTCGACTCCGCGTCCAACCTGGTTGCGCATCAACTGGTACTGCGTGGCCGAACCACCGTTGCAGATGCCCCGCCAGAGCTTCGCCAAATGGAAGAGGATATGTTGTTGACGGGCCTTTACTCGCTGACTCAGGATGGTTTGACCGGAAAGCTGCCGTTACTTGTCCGTATCAGTGACGGCATTCTTTTCAGTGATGTCCCGCAACAACTTAACCACCGTCAACTGATCTGGTTAGTCAACATCAACAACGAGCAGCAACTGGCGCGCGCACTTGTTCTTCAGGATGAAGGACTCAATTTTTGCCCTGCTTACACCCACAACAACAGCATCATCAAGGACAGTATTTCTGTCTGGCGATTCCTCGCCTGCCACGTCGACGACACACCGCCCACGGTTTCTGCGCACCTGATTGTAGAGGGTGTCCGACACGCACAGAGTCAGTCGATCTGGCCTGATAATGCCTGGTTCAAGGGCAGTTTCTTTTCTGGTGAAACCCAGCCTTCCGACAATACCCACGAGCAGTTCATACAACTGGAGTTGCTGGCCATCGCATTGGGGCAGTCAATCAACACACTCATTCAGTTTTTCCGCTTGAACCCGGACATGACCCCACGCCTGCTTGCCATCGCAAACTCACAAGTTGGGGGATTGAGTCGCCCTGCCGAGTCAGCCATGCATGCCCTGGTCATGCTGGGTCCACAACGTGCCGGTCGCGTGGCTATACTGCTGGCACTCACTGGAACCCATCCCACTGAAGCAACCCGCCATTACGCAGTAACGGCACTCACGCGGGCACTATTCATGGGGAAAATCTCCCGTCTGGGGGCAGCTGCCGAGAACGCTGCCACTGCTTTTGAAATTGGTCTGCTCTCTACCGCCACGCATGCGCTGTCTATTTCGGAAGAAACCCTGATACGCAAACTGAGGCTGTCTGCCACCACTGCGCGCGCGCTGAGTGCGCACCGCACGCCCGAAGGCACGATGCTGCAACTGGCACATGCCTGCGAAAACAATGACGGTGAAACCCTGGCAACGTATGCACAACAACTGGACGTTCCGCTGCATCAAATTTCCGTGGCCTATCTGGATGCCCTGATTGCGGCTTCAGCCCTCGACGCAGCCCTGCATTAAAACTCCCGGCTTATTTGATTTAAGGAAAATCGGCAGGCAGCGTAAAATGGCGGTTTTCCTGGAACGCCTGCTCCATGCGCCCTACCCTGGTTTTCGACATTGAAACCATTCCCGACCTGGCCGGGTTCGCCGCTGTCAACGGCATAGACGAATCATCGCTCCCGCAGGCTGAACTCGCCGAAATGACCTTGCTCGCCCGTCGCCAAAAAACCGGCAGCGACTTCATGCCCCATCACCTGCATCGTATTGTCGCCATTTCCTGCGTGCTGCGTAGCGGCGACCAACTCAAGGTATGGTCGCTCGG
>JBKJIS010000029.1:0-12804 GCA_046598305.1 Thiobacillus sp. | reverse complement strand
ATCGATCCAGCCTTCATGGGCGGCACTTCTCACTTTGAGGTAGCGGCCCTGGGCTTCGCCCAGGTAGACGACTTCTTCTTGCTTGTCGAGTTGGCCCAAAGCACTGGATTCAGGCCGTGGCTCAGCCAGCAGTTTGACGCGAGCGATGCGGGTCGATAACACATCGCCGCTGCCATAGTTAGCCACAATCGAGTTGGCTGGAGGGGTAGCGGTCTTGGTAGTGGGGTGTGCGCCACCTGTTTTGGCAGACGCGGTGCTGGCCAGATCTGACTGAAACTTGGTATAAATCTTGTCAAAGCTGGCCGCAGAAAAACCGGTGAGTTGGTGGCTGCCCATGATGGTAAGCGGCACGCCGCGCCCGCCCAATGCGCGCCATTCGGATTCGGCCTGCGGGTTGCTGGACACGTCTTTTTCCAGGTAGGGAATACCACGGCTTTGCAGATGCGCGCGCGCCTGTTTGCAGTAGCCGCAGTTGGGGGTGCCATACATGACGACTTCATCCGGGCGAGCATCGCGGATTTCGGTATTGGCCGGCCGGGCGCTGGTGCTGGGGTTTTCGATGCTGCGAAACACGCCGGCCACGCCGCTGTAAATCTGGCGGTTGACTTGGCCCTGTACTGCATTGTTGAAGACGGACACGGGGTCCCAGGCAAATACCGGCGTGGCGATGCAACCCGCCAGCAGGATGATCAGCGTTTTCATGCGGGACGCTCCTGATTCAGGGTGTGCAAGCTGCGGCCAAGCGAGTCGCCCACCGCGAGTTCAAGTCGCTGCGCTTCGCCTGCTGCGAGCTCGAGGGTTTGCCAGGCCCCCTTGCAGGCTGCGGCATGCCAGGGTTTGAGGTGGGGAACAATTTTCCGGATGCGCCCTGCCCGGTCGAGAAACACCACGTCGATGGCAAAGCGCATGAAGGCGGTGTGCACGGCGGAACAGGGCACGATGAGCAGGCCGTGACCGGGTTGCAGCGGCGGCGAAAACAACAGGCCGGCCAGTCGGCTTACGAAGGTGTCGGCTCGACGGACGACCAGTTGCGAAGGCTGGGCGGAAGCAGTCATGGCTTAAAACCCCGAGGCCATGTACTTCATGACGATGGGAAACATGAGGATGGCGAACACGCAGGGGAAGATGAAGAAGATCAGTGGGAACAGCAGCTTGACCGGGGCTTCCATGGCGAGCTTCTCGGCGCGGGCAAACCGCTCGATGCGGCGCTGGTCGGCCTGGGCGCGAAGTATTGGGCCGAGACTCATGCCGGTGGCTTCGGCCTGGATCAGGGTGGAGACGAAGCTTGCGACAGCGGGCATGTCCATGCGCGTGGCGAGCTCGCGCAAGGCCTCAGTGCGCGGCTTGCCGGCACGGATGTCACGCAGCAGGCGGGAGAATTCATCTTTCAAGGCGCCGGATGGCCCTTTATCGACGGCCTGCTGGATCGCGCCAGCGAGGTTGAGTCCGGATTCGACACACAGGGTAATGAGGTCGAGCATGAAGGGCAGCGATTTCAGGGCCTGACGGCGGCGCACGTCGATGCGGTCACGGAGCCAGATGGCGGGGTAAAAGTAGCCCAACAGGAAGGCGATGAAGAATGGTCCGCTGCCGGGAAATTTGAAACTGGCAGCCAGCCACACACCTGCCAAACCGAAGAGGCCCCCCCACAGCAAACGACCTGCGAGAAACTGGGCCGGGCCCAGCGTGAAGTCGATGCCGGCGATGCGCAATTTGGTCAGCGTTTTAGTTTGATGCGCAGCAGAAAGCCAGGGGTCCAGATAATGGGCCAGCCACTGCAGTGGCCACCACATCAGGCGAAAGCCAAAGGGGGGCGCATCGAGCCAGGTGCGGTCCTGTTTGGGTACGTCGGCCGCCAGGCGCGAAACCACCCAGGCGATCAGGGCGAAAGACAGACCGGCTGCCAGGGCAAAACTGATGATGATCCACTGGGGATTTAAGCTTGACGGGTTCATGTTGGCATCCTCATACGTCAATGGCCACGATGCGGCGAATGATCCAGACGCCGAAGAATTCCATGATGACCACGGCAGCAATGACCCCCCACCCCATCTGCGTGGTCCACAACAAGGCCATGGCATCGGGTTCCATTTTGGTGAGCACCCACAGCAGGAACAGCGGCAACAGGCCGACCACCCAGGCTTGCAGCTTGCCCTGGCTGGTGAGCGCGCGAATCTTGAGTTCCATGGCGTGCTGGCTGCGCAGGGTGTTGGCGGTGCGTTCCAGGGTTTCGGCCAGGCCGCCGCCGGTTTCTGAGGCGATGCGCATGGCCGACACCATGAGGTTGACCGACTGCACCGGCACCCGATGAGAGAGGTTTTCCAATGCGTCATTGAGGCTGATGCCGAGGCGCTGCTCGTGCTGCATCAACTGAAACTCCTGCGACAGCGGCGGCGGCAGCTCAGCAGACACCTGCCGCACGGCGGATGCCAGCGACAAGCCGGCTTTGGCTGCACCGGAAATCATCAGCAAGGCATCGGGCAACTGTTGTTCAATCTGTTCGACCCGGCGTTTGCGCAGCCAGCTAAAAACAAACCGGGGCATCAAAGCCAGCACCGCGGCAACGACCACGGCCAGCACCAGACTATGCGTAAACAGCCAGGTGGCTATCGCGGCGAGCAGCATGATGGCGAGATTCATCGCGTACAGTCGCGAGGGGTCGGCAAACAGGAACAGTTCGCGCATGCTGAAGTGGGTGTCGCGGGTGAAGCGTGCGCGGTAGGCGGCCAGCTGGCGCCCGCCGAGGTCGGTCATTGCCCAAACCAGGAGCGCCACAGCACTTGCAACGGCAAGGCTGAAGATGATGACGATCATGTTTGCGTCCATCATGCGTCTTACTGCCGGTTGAAAATGCTCAGATCGACGGCGATACCCGAGTCGCGCAGCCCTTCGTAAAAGGTCGGCGCAGCATTGCAGCCGCTGAAGCGGCCGATGATGCGCCCATCCTCATCCCGTCCCTGCTGCTCGTATTTGAAAAGCTCCTGTAGCTGGATTTTATTGGACTCGATTCCGGTGACTTCGGCGATGCCGGTGACGGCGCGGCGGCCATCGGCCAGCCGTGCCTGCTGGATGATGATGTCGACCGCGGAGACGACCTGGTCGCGGATGGCGGTCAGCGGCAGCTCCATCCCGGCCATCAGCACCAGGGTTTCGAGCCGGGCCAGGGCGTCGCGCGGGCTGTTGGCGTGCAGGGTAGTGAGCGAGCCTTCGTGGCCGGTGTTCATCGCCTGCAGCATGTCGAGCGCTTCGCCGCCGCGACACTCGCCGACCACGATGCGGTCGGGCCGCATCCGCAGGGCATTCTTGACCAAGTCACGAATGGCGACCTGGCCGCGGCCTTCGGCGTTGGCCGGACGCGCCTCGAGATTAATCAGATGTGAATGCGACAAACGCAGTTCGGCGGCGTCTTCGATGGTGATAACGCGTTCGCCATCGGGAATGAAGTTGGAAAGCACGTTGAGCAGCGTGGTTTTGCCCGAGCCGGTGCCGCCGGAAATGATAATGTTCTTGCGGTGCAGCACCGCCATGCGCATGAACTCGGCCATGTCCGGGCTCAACGCGCCAAATCCGATCAGGTCATCTGCTGTGAGCGCGCGGCGCGAGAATTTGCGGATGGTGAGCGTCGGGCCTTTGATCGCGAGCGGCGGGATGATGGCGTTGACGCGCGAGCCGTCCTTGAGGCGCGCGTCCACCATGGGCGAGGATTCGTCGATGCGCCGGCCGATGGGGGCGACAATGCGCTCGATCACGCCGAGCACGGCACGGTCGCTGGTGAAGATCGAACTGTGACGTTCGAGTCGGCCGGAGCGTTCGATATATATCTCATCGAAGCGGTTGACCATGATTTCGGTGATGCTGTCGTCGGCCAGAAGCTCTTCCAGCGGCCCCAGGCCCACGGCTTCGTTGAGCACATCGCGCATCAGATTTTCCTGGTCAATTTCGTCGGGCAATGCGGTTTCCCGGCCAATTATTTCGCGGATCAGGGCTTCGGTTTCTCGTCGTAGCTCGGCATCTTCCATGCGCATCAGGTCGCGCCGGCGCTGATCGATGGCGTCGAGCAACTGCTCGTGAATGCGTCGCCGCCAAAAATGCTGCAGCGTAGCTGCGTGCGCGACCGGTGTGACCGCAATGCCGGGGACGCGAGAAGATTGTGGCTCCACCGCAGTACCCGCTGCCGGATCGTTTGACTCGGCTGCCAGTTTGTCGATCACCTGAAGGGTGTGGCTGCCCAAAACGATTTCATCCGAATGGACGATGGGACCGTGGTGCTCGACCCGCACGCCATTGACCCAGGTGCCTGAAAACTGGCCGAGATCCTGGATGAACAGCCCGCTCTTGGTGCGGAAGATGCGCGCGTGCTCGCGCCCGACGCGCCAGCCGGACAGGCGGATATGGCATTCCCGGCTTTTGCCGATCATGGCGGTGGTGTCCTCGATCAGCTCGGCGCGCTGTTTTTTATCGGGGTCGGTGATGTGAACTTGAAACATGTGTGTTCTGCCAATCCGTCGGGTTAATCTTCCCAGCTCCAGCTGGACGATGAGTTTTTCTTGCCTGCTGATTCCTTGATTTTTTTCAGGCCCGGCACGCTTTCCAGATCGGGCTTGGGCGTCTGCGGCGTTGAATCAAGACGAGCGGCAGCCCTGGCCATGCTTGCCTCCAGCGCGAGTGAGTTTTTATCCACCGCCACCGGGGTGACAAAAACCACGAGCTCGGTTTCGTTGTTCTGAAATCGCTTGGATCGGAACAGCGCGCCAAGCACCGGGATATCGCCCAGGAACGGGACTTTGTCGACCGATGTACCAACGTCGCGCCTGAGCAAACCACTCAGAACAATGGTGCCGCCTTCCATGACGTTGAACTCGGTTTCGGTCCTGCGGGTACGCAAGGCTGGACCGCCTGTAGTGGGAATCGAGGTGTCGATATCGCTGACCTCGCTCATGATCCTGGCGCGGATCACGCCGTTGTGGTCGACCCGGGGTTCGATTTCGAGACGGATGCCGTAGGGCTTGAATACGATGGTGGAACCACTGAGGTTACTGACGCTAAAAGGAAATTCGCCCCCCGCCAGAAATGTGGCTTTTGCGCCGCTGCGCGCGGACAGCGTGGGCTGGGCCAGAATAACCGCGGTGCCGTTCTGCTCCATCAGGTTGAGCTGGGCGTTCAGGCCCATGTTGAGGACGGACAGAATATTGAGGCTGGAAGTGAGCGGGTAAGAGCCGCTACCTCCCGGAGACGTAATCGGCGCGGGGGTTCTTGCGCCAGAGATAAGATTAATCTCGTATGGGCCGTCATTGCCACGCCGGAATGGGCTCCACACACCGCCAAATGCGACGCCGCCCGTAGCGCCCCATTTAAGCCCGGTTTCCTTCAAGGCCGTGGTCGGAAACTCCACTACCTTGACGTCCATGACGATCATTTTTTCCCAGCCAACCGGGTTGGTGAAATTGACGATCTGCGGATAGCGCTTGGCCAGCTCCACCACTTTCGTAAGGTCGCGGTCGCTCAGATTGTCTCCCTCTACGATAATTTTGTCGCCGATTACCGCAGCTTTGGTGTTGGGAATCTTGGCCAGAAACGCCGCAATCTCGCGCGTCACACGAGGTGTATCACTCGGCATGATGGTGACTTTGAGGCGGCGATTGCGGCCATCCCGTGTCCAGATATGCAGGGACGACACCCCCACATCATTGGCGATCAGCAAAATCTCCTTGTCATCCATCACGGCTGCCGATAGCGCCTTGCCATTCCCCACCGCCAGACGCCCCGCGTTGGGCTCTGAAATCACCCGCGTCTCGCCAGTGAACATTTCAATTTCGGCGGCAAAGCCTACTTTGGATGCCAATATCGTGCGTGCGACAGGTTTCTTCACTGCCCTGTGCTTGCGCGCCGGAGGCGCAGTGACCTTTGCCTCAGCCGGGGCAGCAGAGGCAGAGCCTTGTACAAGCGTTTCACTGGAAATTGCCGGCCTGACACTGGCGCCCACCTCGGCAACTAACCGGTAGGGTTCCGCATTAGTGGACGGCGTGGCGGGTTGAATTTCAGCAGCATGAACTGCCAGGCTCAATGCAAACAACCCAAGACTCTGGCCGATGTGATACGTAATGCGCTTCAAAATTAACTCCCTGATCGTTCTTGTTGGCACAGCACGACCAACTGCATTCGATTGCATACAGTCCGTGCGCAATGCCGTTTTAACTATCTACTGAATAATGATTACTTGGATTCCGCCAGGGCATCACCGCCTGTGCGTGCATTCATGCTCTGCCCCTCGGTAATCGGCCCACCGCCATAAATCACCGGAACCGAGCTGGCAGCAGAAGCCAACCCCGTCGCCATGCCCAGCAAACCCATGGCATCCGTACGCTCTTTCGAAACCTGGCTGCCATCATTTGGCGCACGCAGCAATGCGGTAACCCGCCCGACTTCGCGCGCGGCGATCACGCGCTTGGCGTCTTCGGGGCTGGTATCCAGCGTGATGGTGGAAAAAGTGCGGCTGCGGCCTTCGGGATCCTTGTCCTCTTGCGAGGCCTTGGTCCCGGTGGCCAGCACGGTGACGCTTTGCAACAGCGTGAAAGTAAAGTTCTTCTTGTCATTTTTGATCGACACTACGATGTCGATCAGATCCCCGGGCTCGACCATGCCCGACAGCGAACTGATTTCATCGACCGGAACCGTAACGGCACGCCGACCCGGGGTCAGTCGTGCTGAAAAGGTGGGAGCCTTCTGTCCTTCCAGTTGCGCCCAGATCACCGGCTCGCCGGCATTGGCCGCATACGCCAGGATCGATCCTTCGGCACGGCCGAATTGATCGGGGGCGATGGCGCCTGAATGCGCCCACTCCTGAGGAATCGACCGCAAGGCCATGTGCTCGGCGAGCAGGGGGCTCCCCTTGGCGAGGTCAATTTTGGCGACCACCACCTGGACCATCGCCTTATTCTTCTCGCGCGCCTCGATATCGGCGATCTGGCCGCCGAGGTAGTTCTTTGCACCCCAGGCCGCCAGACCGCCCACAATCAAGGCGGAGACAAGGACAATCCAGTTTTTGTTGATTTTGTAAGCCATGATTCAGGTCGTTTACAGAGGAAGGGAAAGGAAACTGCTCAGATTGTCGAAAGCGGTCTGAACCGAATCGAGAAACAGGTCGATGACTGAGGTCTCGCCGGAAAAGCTGACGCCGATCATCATCATGACGACCAGCATGGCGACGAGGTATTCGGTCATGGCCTGACCGCGTTGAGGGGATTTCATGGCGTGAATTCTCATGGGGTCTGGATGGTGGTCAGCACCGACTGGGTCAGGCCATTCCTGCGAACCAGGGTGAGTTGCGCTTCGCGCTTGTCGCCCTGGAAATACCACACCTCGGCATCCGGCTTTTTCTGCGACGGGATGTTGTCCGGCCGATAGCCGCGCGCAAGCAGTTCGCGCACCAGGGAATCCCGGTTGGTATCCAGATCGAGGCGGTTGTTAAACACAAGCTGGCGGGAACGTTTGCCCGCGTCGGTGGACTCCATGTCGGAGAGCACGCGCGATTCAGCCGGCAAATTGAACCCGAGGGGACGATTCACCATTTCTTTCGCGGCCCGGACATCGCTAATGGAAACCAGCGCCATACTGGCGTTGCCGGCAACCGGCCGAATGCGCAGGGTAATGAAGTAATCACCACGCGCCTGCGACAGAATGCTCTCGCCACCCATCAGCGGTTGCTCGGCCAGCTTGGGTCCCAGTCGATCACGATAAAAATGAATGGATTGTTCTGTGTCCTGTTTGAGTTGCACCTGAAACATGCGCATCGGCACGCCATTCAGGCGCACCTGTTCACCGATAGCCTCGACGCGGGCTCCCTCCGGGAACGGTATCTCGGGCCATTCAGCCATCGCCGACCATGGCAGCAGGCAGCCCAGCAATGTAACGCTTTCAAATAGGCGCCGCATCAGTTCGCTATCCGATCTAAAGGCACGCGGTCCGGGCTGACCCGGCCGATATCGGGTGGCGGCGCACCGCCGGGCAGCTTCTCGAACAGTTCGATGAGCAGAATCACCGGAGTCGCCACGATTTCCAGTGCCTGATAGGGGAAGGCTGCACCGGAGTTTTTAACCTTGCTGTGGACGGCGTTCGACCCGCTTGCCGACCAGGGGTCCGTCAACAAAGCTGTGTGGCGGTTGACGGACAGGCCGATTGTATCGAAGGGCTCAAGGCCGGCGACGTCGGCAATGCCAACGTCGACGTGCCCGGTATACAGATTGGCCTGGCTCAGGCCAAAATTGCTGGCGAAGATCGCGCCGGCAGGCTGACCGTACGACTCCTTGGAGGTACTCACCTTAATGTTCTTATCAAACTCTGGCAGCAGCGGATCGTTTCTGTGATCGAACCAGAGTGTGTTGCGATGTGCGTTGAAGTCGCCTGCCGCATCGTTTGTCTTGATCGGTGCATCGCTGTTGCTGAAAAAACGCCGACGGACTTCCTGAGCCAGTTCGGCATCGGATTTCCAGCTGTCCACGCTGGACGTGTTTCGTGTGGTTCCTTCGAACGCCACATAGCGGCTGGCCACCGCCGTGGTTTGTGCGATGTCCATGTATTTGCCGACCAGCGGCACGATGAGCATCAGCGGAACAAGCACGAACGACAGCGCCACGAACTCGACGCTGGACTGGCCGCGCTGATGCGAACGGAATTGGCGGTTAATCGTTTGCATCAGGGCTGTCAGTACAGGGGTTGACGCCAGTTTTCGCCTTCTGGGCGAGACACCATTTTTGAGTCGTATTGGTTGCCGATTTCGCGCCCGTTTTTTCAATCGTCTCGCCAGCGGGCGGGAAGAACAGACTGCTCGGCAACATGGTTTTCATGGCGACCTTGGTCGCTTCGCTTTCAAACAGCGTGTCTTTTCCGACAACCGCCTTGATTGCGAGCGCAACCTGACCGGGGAAATCAGAGTTTGCGGGGGTCATGCACAGCGTCCACAACCACGGTCCGGCAATGTTACGGATCCCGCATTTGTAGCCTGCAATCATTCTGTTTCCCGAAACCGGCGACACTTTCGACTTGTCGGCAAAGGGGACCGACCCCTCCAGCATGGCGAACGTCTCCGGACTCAGTTGCAAAATGTCGCTACGCGTCCAATAGCGTCCTTTTTTAGGGTGATTTTTCAGTTCGTATCGAATCCCACCGCCCCCGGGCGCACGATGTACAATTTTCACGCTTTCGTGCTCAACCACGTCGTATTCGCATACGGATTTTGGAATCAGCACGAGCCCCTTTGCGTACTCGGCGCTCATTTTTCGGGTGGTTGCGAAATACCTGTTCGTCACCCGCTTCTGGACGCCGGGCAACAGGCCATTGATCTTGAAACCATCTGCGACACCCGTACACAACGCGGGCTTGTCAGCGGCAACGTGCGGTATCGCGCACAGCTTCTGCATTTGTGCGCATTGCGCCTTTCCGCTTTCCACGGCCTCCGTCATCCGGTCATCCAGGAAGGGCGAGGTGCCACTGAAGCGGATATGAATGCCTTCAAGTTCAGTCGGCAGCGAGGCGCAGGCTGTCGTGCCTGCAAACGCGAAGATCAGGATGGACAGGGAAACGCGAAAGCTGATTGTCATGGGGCATCTCATCATGGCGTGATCCTGCCTTGCAAACCCTGAGCCAGCGCGCGCGATGCAGCAGACACGGGCGCGAGTCGAACTTGCCAGTAGGGATTGAAAAGGTTGCCGTATTCTTCCTTGCCGAATAAGGGGTTGTTGCCGTCCGGGCGCTCAAAGAAAACCTCCACGCTTGAAATGGCCGCGCTTTTTCCCTTGGCGTGCTCACCTGCGTACACATCCAGTCGGCCGGCGGGTTTGACGATGCTGGCGCCGCCGGAATAGCGCTGCTTGCCCGCGTCCTTGGTAACCCGGATCGTGAGTGTGGCGCGCGGGTCTTTTGGCATATCTTTCATGGTTTGCTCGGAAAGATCGTGGAAAGCCGGAATCGCATCGCCCACACGGGTGACTGGGTCAAAGCCCGTTGCGACCGAGGATTCCGCATTGTTGCTGGCGCGGGGGTTGGTTCCCCGCGATCCGGCGTAGCTGTATGCCGAATCGTCCAGATCGTCTTCGGTATAGGCCGTGCCGTAGCCGATCGGGTATTCATAGCCTTTGCAGACAAACCGGATTCGACGCACATGCACCGACAGGGTATCCATCGATTTCCAGTCCCAGCCGTCGTCATGGTCGACCAATTCGGTACTGCCACGCTTTCGCATTTGCGGTAAGCAGGGGATTCTCAAGCTGTCCCACCGCCGGCTTCGCAGAAAGGCATCGCGGTCATCGTTGACCAGTTGCGCCATTCGCCGGCGCTCGTCCTTGCTTTCGTAGCGCTGCGTAAAGCCCATGAAATTGTCAGATAGCGGCAGTGCATCGACGTGGACATCCGGATCATTTCTTTTGGCCACTTCTTTCATCACCGCCAGCCGACTGGCCAGTGCGATCGTGTTGCCCGGACCATGTACTGCGTACTGAGACAAGGACAAAGCCTGAATCACGGCGCTGTGTGCAAGAACGGGAACCACCATCGCGTAGGTGTAATAGTCGGCATAGCTCGCAAAGGCTTCCAGCGCCTGGGCGATGGCCGCACCCACATACGGAATCCACCGGACATAGTCCGCGATATTGTCGGCGGCAACGGCAGCATACTTCGTCCACGAAGCCAGCCCAACGGCCTGTCCGATGGCGATTTCGTTGGCGATCATGGCACGGTTGGTATAGGCGTCGTAGTTCAATACACGCGCCTCGAACACCCCTGCGCTATACGCCACCGCATCGGCAGTATTGGTGAGGCGTATTTTTTCCTGCACCAGTTGCCCGCTGTTGAACATAAAAAACACGATCGCGGCAACGGCGACAAGCAAAACTAGACCCAAAGGCAGGGCCTGGCCTTTCTGCTGGGCTTTGCGTGTCGTCTTCATCGAAGTTTGATTCGGTGCACCGCCCTCACATGAAAACGGTGTCATTCGGCTTATTACTTGCCCTTCTGGTTGACGTAGTCATCCAGAGTGTTCTTGGTATTACCCGCTGTTTCAGCCTTGCCAGAAGCGGTCTGGGCATTACTTTTTGCAGTGGTGCCATCTTTACCGGCCAATTCCTGCGCAATGGCCGCCGTCTGGTTGCGTACGGTTTGACCGAAATACTGGTAAACCGCGATCGCGGCGATGGCAATCATCGCAACGATGATGATGTATTCGGTCATGCCTTGACCTAGCTGTGAATGACGCATGGATTTCATGCCAACCCCCTTTATTACGCTGAAAAAATGCACGCAATGTGCGCTAGCCGGAATCAGCCTTGTCTAATATGCTGTTATTCCGAGGCGCAAGAGTATTGGTTTGAATATGGCGGGGCTATAGTGCATCTGCTCTACAACTAAAGTTGTAGTTAGAGTGGAAACCCGCGCCCTTAAAGGGATGGCGATGCGTTGGTTACGGCCAGATTCCTACGCAGTAAAAATTCAAGGCGAATGAAAGTCGGCATGCAGGACAAGCCGGCATGCCGAAAATGCTTGACGCATGTAGCCGGCGGCTCAGAAACCGCCGAACTGAGAATCCTGCTGGCGGTTGACGACCAAGCCTTTCTTGATTGCCTTTGCCACTGCTTGCGAGCGTGTGTTGACGCGCAGTTTGACGAGCGTGCTTTGAATCTGGTTTCTGACGGTGCTGCGCGCGATGCCCAGAATGGAAGCGATTTCGGCACTGGTTTTACCGTCGCATACCCAGGTCAACACTTCGAGTTCGCGTGGCGTCAGGGTTTTGTCTGTTCGAATGGCCCGTGCGTCGGCCTTGATTTTATGCAGGATGCGCAACAGTGCGGCATGCATGTGCGGAATAAGTATTTTAAGCTGACGTCGGTGGCCCGCTCCTAATGGCCGGGGGATTTGGTGAAAGCTAAAATAGGATGCGTATTGACGTGATAAATCATAGGCACCGTGCGCTGCAATATTTTGCAGACCGCTGGCTTTAAAGCGCTCAAGCCAGGCTTTGTCCACTTTCACGCCAACAGGCCCCTCGCTATCCAGCAACTGCACTTCACCGCTTGCCAGCCAGCTTTTAATGACGGGAGAAGAAATCAAACCGCTTGGCTGTTTGAGTGTCCGCAGATAATCAACCGGAAAATTAGATGCAAAGAGTTTAACGGGGGCAACGCCTGTGGAATGAACGCGCCCCATCCCGAATGTGAAAGCACCATGAGGAAACGACGACTGCAAGTCGGTGTTGGCCCAAGCTATAAGCTGGTCTCCGGTGGTAATCGAATCGAGTGATTCGATGAGTTCGATGAGCGCGGTATTGTCAGCTAGAGTTGCCATGAGAGAGAAAGAACGGCTCGCTGAATGAACAGAGAATATAGGGTAGAGCTATAGCAAGGTCAAATTGATCAATACGCGTCGAGGTTGCAAAGCGCTGCCATATCTCAAAGAATCCGAACACGGTATGCCCCTGGTCTCAGGAGATCATGCATGACCACTCAACCTGAAAACGTACTCGACTTCTGTTTCGGCCCAGCCGGCACTGCAACTGAAATCGTCGGACGGCAGCGCACGCTGTGGCTCGCAAAATCGAGCGGTAAATGATCAGGCTGTGATCGATCTGTTCCAATTTCGGTCTCCAGCTAACGCAGGAATTATTCTGTACACATGATTAAGTTGAACTCAGCCAATTTAAGGCTCAAAGTTATCGAGTAAACTCGGAGGTGATTCATAATCCAAAGGGAGATGGGCGATGATTGATAGCGAACTGCTGATGAAGAAGTTGAGCACGTTGGAACCTGATTTGGCATATTT
>JBKJIS010000309.1:0-10791 GCA_046598305.1 Thiobacillus sp. | reverse complement strand
TTCGAGAATGATCGACTCGGATTCCAGCAGGCTGAACGAGGGCGTGTAAGCGTTACGCAAATCGGCGCCGGGCAGCAGCTTGCCTTTGTTGAAATGGCTCGCCGGGTCGACTTTTTGTTTGTAGGCCGCAAAGCTGGCTATTGCGGCGGGGTCGAGAAATTCCAGCTTGGTTAACCCGATGCCATGCTCGCCCGAAATGACCCCGCCAAGGTCGGTGGCGAGTTTCATGATGCGTGCCACCGCGGCATTGGCAGACTGCAACATGGCGTAATTGTCGGAGTTGACCGGGATATTGGTGTGCACGTTGCCGTCGCCAGCATGCATGTGCAGGGCCACAAATACACGGCTTCTCAACACTTCTTTATGGATGCGGTCGCAGGCTGCGAGCACTTTGGTGTATTCGCGGCCGATGAACAACTGGTGTAGTTCACGCCGTACTTCACGCTTCCACGACACGCGAATGTGCTTGTCTCGCAGCGCGGAAAAGATAGAACCACTTTCGTGTAGCGCGTCGAGGCTGTGTGCGTATCCAAGCCACAGCGCCTTCGCCGCCCCGATTAACGTCAGCGCATGCTGGCGCTTGCCTTCCACCTGTTCTGGATCAGCAACGGTGTCGTCGTCTTCCAGCAGTGGCAAGTGCGCTGCGCTGAAAAACGCGGTCAGCGCATCGAGCAGGGCCAGCTTGTTGGCGATCGACAGTTCGATATTAATCCGTTCGATGCCGTCGGTGTAATCGCCGAGTCGCGGCAGGGGAATCACCACATCCTCATTTATTTTGAAGGCGTTGGTGTGTGCAGCTATCGCTGCAGTACGGGCGCGATCGAGCCAAAATTTCTTGCGCGCCTCGGGTGACACCGCGATGAAGCCCTCGCCACCGCGCCCGTTGGCAAGTCGTACAATGTGTGAAGCCACTTCGCCTACCGCGACTTCATTGTCTGACACCACATCGATCAACAACACCATGTTGGGGCGTGTTGTACGCGGCGCTTTGGTGGCATAACCCACCGCTTTCACATAGCGTGCGTCAAGGTGCTCCAGTCCGGCGAGCAGGATGTCGGTGTGGGCGTCGCAGTAATCTTTGATTTCCACAATCGCCGGCGTGGCCTCGGATGCATGGCCAAAGAATTCCAGGCACACCGTTCGGGTGTGTGCGGGCAGCCGGTGCAGAATGAACCGCGCCGACGTGATCAATCCGTCGCAGCCTTCTTTCTGGATGCCGGGCAGTCCGGCAAGGAATTTGTCGGTGACGTCCTTGCCGAGGCCAGTCTTGCGGAAGCGGGTGCCGGGGATGATGAGGATCTCCGGCGAGCCTTTGGGGGTTTTTCCATCAGCCGCAAACCGCTTGATCTCGAAGGTAGCCGAAGGCACGTCGTGGATCTTGCCGAGGTTGTGATTGACCCGGCTGACTTCGATCCAGTCGGCGTCAGGCGTCACCATGCGCCATGACACCAGGTTGTCCAGCGCGGTGCCCCACAGCACGGCTTTTTTGCCGCCTGCGTTCATTGATACATTGCCGCCGATGGTTGAGGCGTCGGCTGAAGTCGGATCGACTGCGAACACCAGCCCGGCGGCGTCTGCTGCGTCCATCACCCGTTTGGTCACCACACCCGCGCCGCAATTAATGGTGGGTACTTCGAACTCGCAACCGGGCAAATGCCGCATTTCTACCGCACTCAAGGCTTCGAGTTTTTCGGTATTGATGATCGCAGCCTGATCGGTGAGCGGAATCGCACCGCCGGTATAGCCGGTACCGCCGCCGCGCGGAATGATAGTCAGATCCAGTTCGATCAGCCCGGCTACCAGTCCGGCCATCTCGGCTTCGGTATCCGGGGTCAACACGACAAACGGATATTCCACCCGCCAGTCGGTGGCGTCGGTGACATGCGAGACCCGTGCCAGACCATCAAAACTGATGTTGTCGCGTCGGGTGACCCCGCCGAGACGGCTCAGGATGCGCGTACGCAGCTTGGCTGTGTCGGTAAACCAGGTCTCGAACGCGTGCACCGCGCGCGATGTCGCGTCGAGAAGCTGTCCCACCAGTTCGTTTCCCTGACGTCGAATTTCGATTTCGTGCAGGCGATGCCGTAGCGCATCGACCAGCATTTTTCGCCGCTTGGGATTATCGAGCAGATCGTCTTCAAGGTAGGGATTGCGCCGTACCACCCATATATCGCCCAGCACCTCGAACAACATCCGCGCTGAGCGTCCGGTTTTGCGTTCGTCACGCAGGGTGTTAAGCACCTCCCACGAATCAGCACCGAGCAGACGGATGACGATTTCCCGATCGGAAAACGAGGTGTAGTTGTAGGGGATTTCCCGAAGGCGGGCAGTCATGGCAGATGGCACAGCAAAAGCTGTATTTTACGGGATGAAGCAGGGTTTCGGGCGCTCTGGCGTATCACAGTGGCCTTCTGCCCCGTGCGGCGTGGTTCGATGCTACTAGTTAAGTTTTGTCAGGTTCGGGCCGATACCCCATTACGGGCAAAGACTTTGTCACGTTTACTACTTCCGGGAGATCGGCTTGCAATTTGGTTTGAGCGTCAAGCTCATGGGCTATGTCATGGTTGGCGTGCTGATCACTTCAGCGGGCATTGGTGTGGTGCGCGTCAAAAACGAGCGCGGCCCACTGAGCGAGTTGATCGGCAAGGCGGGCCAGAGCGTAGCCAACGCGACGGCATCCGGCGCGGCATCGCTGATCGCTGGTTATGACTATGGCAATCTGGAAATACTGGCTGAAAACGTCTCGCAACAAGCCAACGTCATCCGCGTCATGATCCACAATCAGAACAAGCGCGTGATGGCTCAGACCGCCTCGGTACAAGCCGCCAGTTTTAAACGCTTTAAGTCACCGGTCATGTTCAATGGCGAGGCCATCGGCAGTGTGGTGATCGATGTCTCTACCGACACGCTGGAAAACGCGCTGAACGCGTTGTATTGGCGTGTTTTCTTCGAACAACTGATTTTTGGCGCGATTCTGGGATTGATCGTTTATTTTTTTACTGCACGCGGGATTGTTTTGCCCATCCGCAATCTGACCATGGCGATGGAAGAAGCGGTGGAAAAAGGCGGGGCATTTGTTTCCCGTGATCTGAAGGTTCGAAGTCGGGACGAAGTCGGGCGCCTGGTGACGGTGTTCAATGCCCTGAATAAATCGCTCGCCAGTTATCACCATACGCTGAAGGGCAAGATAGATTTTGCCAACCAGGAGCTTCGCGAGAAAAACATTCAGCTGGGCGGACGCACCCAAGAGTTGGAGCGTGCGCTGGAGTTGGTGAACACCATGGCCACCACCGACTGGCTGACCGAACTTCCCAACCGCCGCAAGTTTGACGAAACCCTATCGCGGATGTTCCACCAGTCCGAGCGTTTTTCGGAAGAAATCACGCTGGTGCTGTTTGATATCGATCGCTTCAAACTGATCAACGACACGTATGGACATGGCGCGGGTGATCAGGTTCTGCGTGACATCGGGACTTTGTTGCGCCTGCATGTCCGCAAATCCGACCTGCCGGCACGCTTGGGCGGTGATGAGTTTGGTGTGCTTCTCTATCACACCAGTATCGATCAGGCCGAAGTCTTCATCGAGAAGTTGATGGATAGCGTGCGGACCCATGCATTTGAGTACGATGGATTCCATCTTAATGTCGGTATCAGTATTGGCATTGCACAATATGCCGATTCCATGAAAACACCCCAAGCGCTGTACTACGCGGCTGACAAGGCGCTCTATCAGGCCAAAGATGGCGGGCGCGGTCGATACAGTATTTATTCAGAGGCCACGCCTCTTCAGGAGACCGAAACATCATGAAATCGAAACAACTGCTTCAGACCGTATTGGCTGCACTGGCGATGGGGCTGATATTTCAGCCCGCCTGGGCAAACCCCTCACCAAAAGAACAAAGCACGAGCGTGACCATGGGGGCGGTGGCCATGGATATTCCGGTCGAGATGATCAAGCGCATGAGCGCGCTGACCAACTATCTGGCGCTGAGCACGGATCTCAATATTCGCTTCCGGCCCTCGCCCAATATGGGGTCGGCAGTGGAAGACCTGGGCACGGGTCAAACGCAGATTGCCTACCTGACGCCGGTAGCCTACATCGACGCGCGCAAGAAGTATGGCGTGATCCCGCTGGTTGCCCCCATCAATGATGGGAAACCACACTTCTCTCTCGTCATCGGCGTAAAAGCGGGTTCCGGCATCAAAACGCCGGCTGAACTCAAGGGCAAGCGCTTTGCCTTTGGCGATGAAAAGGCGCTGCTGCAACGGGCAGCGGTTGAGTCGATGGGGCTGAAATTCAGCGATTTTTCGTCCTTCGCCTACCTCAAGCATTACGACAATATTGCCAAGGCGGTGCTGGCGGGTGACTTTGACGGCGGCATCCTCAAGGATTCCACCGCCGAGGAGTTCAAGGGGCGGGGCATCGTGGTGGTCGGCAGCACGCCCCCGCTGCCTTCGTACATCTTCGCCGTTCATCCCGGCATGCCGGTGGCGGTGCGCAACCAGTTGCGCGATGCGCTGCTGGCCCTGAATAAAACTACCCCGGACAAAACCGCCACGCTGGAGGCCTTCGATAAAGCGTACGACGGTTTTATAGTTGTTGACGATTCCGCCTACGATCCGGTGCGCAAGCTGATCCAGCCTTTCCAGAAATAAGCTAGTGTCGTGGATCAGAAATAGGGAAACAAAATGAAACGGATGGATTTTTTACCCGCAAGGGGTAGGCCGTGGTTGTAAAGCCGATAAGTCGGCAACAACCACGCTCTCGCGTGGCAAGGCGCGAGGAGGCGACATAGCTTGCTCTATGGCAACGACGAGCAACGCAGCCATGCGAAAAAAGACGCCGTTTCATGTTGCGATATTTCTGATTCACGACACTAGGGGCGCAGGCGTCTGGCGGTGGCAAGGACGCCCAGAATCAGTCCGCCCGCGACGATCCCGGTCAGTGCATCGATGAAGAACGGAGCGAGTAAAGCCAGCATGCCGCCCAGGGCGGGCAGGGTTTGTACGGCGAGGGTGGCGGCCTCAACCAGGGCATGGGTGCCCGGTATGCCGTGCACCAGAATGCCGCCCCCGACCAAAAACATGGCCGCCGTGCCCACCACCGAGAGTGTTTTCATTAAATAGGGCGCGGTATATAAAATGCCGCGCCCGAAACCGCGCTGGGCGCGGGCAATGCCGTCACCCGCCAGTTGGCTCAAATAGAGCCCGGCGTCGTCGAGTTTGACGATGCCGGCGACCAATCCGTAAACTCCTACCGTCATCAGGATGGCAATACTGGCCAGCACGGCAACCTGGACACCAAATGATGCGGCAGCAACGGTGCCCAGGGTGATGACGATGATCTCGGCGGAAAGGATGAAGTCGGTGCGCACCGCGCCCTTGATCTTGTTGCGCTCCAATTCAACCAGGTCAAGCACCGGATCGGCCCGTGCCTGGGTGAGATTGGCGTGATGTGCTTCATCCTCCCCGGCACTGTGCAAATATTTGTGCGCCAACTTCTCAAAACCTTCAAAGCACAAAAATGCGCCGCCCAGCATTAACAGGGGCGTAATCGCCCACGGTGCCAGCGCGCTGATGGTCAGCGCAGCGGGCACCAGAATCAGCTTGTTTTTGACTGAGCCCTTGGCGACCGCCCACACTACCGGCAACTCCCGGTCAGCTTTGATGCCGGCAACTTGCTGGGCATTCAAAGCCAGGTCATCACCAAGGACGCCTGAGGTTTTCTTGGCGGCGATCTTGGTCATCACCGATACGTCATCCAGGAGGGTGGCGATGTCGTCGAGTAAGGTGAGCAGGCTGGCTCCGGCCATGGTGATTTTCGTCTCAGTCGCCGAGCGGGATCTGAGCGGCTTTATCGGCCGCGGCAAAATCAAGCATTTTCTGGATCGACAACTGGGCGCGGGCGCGGATCGATTCCTCAATGTGGATTTCGTTGCCGCCGTTTTCCAGCACGGCCGCGAGCTTTCTAAGACCATTCATCGCCATCCACGGGCAGTGCGCACACGAAGTGCAGGTGGCGCCTTCGCCTGCAGTCGGCGCTTCGAGCAGGATTTTGCCGGGTGCGGCAGCGCGCATTTTGTGGAAGATGCCGTTGTCGGTGGCGACGATGAATACGGGGTTGGGCAGCGTGCGTACCGCATCGATCAACTGCGTGGTCGAGCCGACGACATCAGCCAGTGCAATCACCGCGTGTGGAGACTCAGGGTGAACCAGAACCGCGGCCTCGGGGTGTTCGGCATGGAGTTTTTTCAGCGCTTCGGCCTTGAAGGCTTCGTGCACCACACATGAACCTTCCCACAACAGCATGTCGGCGCCGCTGATGCGCTGTACGTAATCACCCAGATGGCGGTCCGGTGCCCACAGCAGTTTGTGCCCCTGCTGATGCAGGTGCTTGATGATCTTGACGGCGATGCCGGAAGTGACGACCCAGTCGGCGCGTGCCTTCACCGCCGCGCTGGTGTTGGCGTAGACAACAGACAGGCGATCCGGGTGGGCGTCGCAGAAGGCGGCGAACGCATCAGCCGGGCAGGCCAGATCAAGCGAGCAGTCGGCGTTGAGGTCAGGCATGATGACGCGCTTTTCCGGGTTCAGGATTTTTGCAGTTTCGCCCATGAACTTGACTCCGGCGACGATCAGCGTCTTGGCCGGGTGCGCATGACCGAAGCGCGCCATCTCCAGCGAGTCCGAGACGCACCCCCCGGTTTCCTCGGCCAGATCCTGCAAGTCAGCCGACGTGTAGTAATGCGCAACAAGCACCGCGTCTTGCTGTTTCATCAGCATTTTGATATGTGCTTTCAGTGTCGTGCGCTCGTCGTCAGAGAGCACTTCCTCCACCATGGGCGGCGGCTGGATCACGGGTTTGACTGCAATGGGGAATACAAGATTCATCGGTGTAAAAAAGGGCTGGGCGCAGAAAACACGAGTATAGCCGGGTGCAGCGGGCGTTATCACTTGCGGGCACCTTGCTTGTATTCGGGTTTTCTGGCGCAAGACAACGATTTTTGCCTTATCCTTCCGCCCCATGCAACAGTTGCTTCTCAATATTCGCCCGCCTGCCCAGCCCGAGCTGACCCGTTTTGTAGCGGGACACAATGTCGAACTGATCGCGCAGCTCCATGCCATGCTGGATGGCACGGCGTCCGAGCTTATGGTCTATGTGTGGGGCGCGCCGGGCAGCGGGAAAAGCTATTTGTTGTCCGCCTGGGCGCATGCTTGCGAGGGTCGTGGATTAAGTGTTGACTTGACGGGGCTGGATGCGGCACAAGCGGTGATAGCCGATCAGGTCGACATTTGGGATAGTGCGCAACAGCACGCCGGATTCGCGGCGTTCAACCGGGTGCGTGAAGCGGGGGGGCTGTGGTTGGCAGCGGGCAGTGTGGCTCCGGCCGACTTGCCCTTGATGCCGGAATTGCAGACGCGGCTCGGATGGGGGCTGGTATTCCAGCTTCAGGGTCTGGACGATGCTGAAAAACGTGCCGCGCTGGTGCAGCACGCCGAAACGTTGGGGTTTCGGCTGGAAACCCAGGTGGCCGATTATTTATTGAATCACACTGCGCGCGACATGCAGAGTTTGCTGCGGGTGCTGGAGGCGCTCGACCGGTTTAGCCTTGAAACGCGCCGCCCTATTACGCTTCCGCTGTTGCGGCAGCTACTACTGATTCACGACACTATCACCCATAGGGCATAAAGCGCAGGCCGGGGTTATATGCCGCTAAAGCCCTCCGATCCACTACGCGCTAAAGCGCGTGTGGAGTCGTATGCGGCAACCACAACGCTCAGGCTTGACCCGGTTCTTCGGTTTGCGTCTGTTTGTCGGCGATGTCTTTGTGGACTTGCGCCATATCCAGGCCCATTACTTGTTCGATCAACGCATCCAGTGCGCTGGCGGGCAGTGAGCCGGATTCCGAGTACAGAATGACCTGTTCGCGGAATACCATCAGCGTCGGAATCGAGCGGATCTGGAAAGAGCCTGCCAATTCCTGTTCGACTTCGGTGTTGACCTTGGTGAAGACGATGTTGGCGTGCTTTTCAGCTGCTGCTTCGTAAATGGGGGCAAATCCGCGACACGGTCCACACCATGGCGCCCAGAAATCGACGATGACGACATCGCTGTTCTGGATGGTGGGTTCAAAGTTGTCTTTGGTGAGTTCGATGACGGCCATGCTGATTCCTGAAAAATGGAAATAAAAAAGGCGCGGGGACGAATCCATCGCGCCTTAGCGCCACCCTATCATGGATGGCGGGCCGCCGGCAATGCGGCGGTGGGTTATCAGGTAGATCAGCGAGGCTGGTCTCTACCCAGGTCCAGTCGAAGCCGGCTGGCCTTAAATGTATTTCGCAACGCCTTGCTTGAACAGCTCGCGATTTTGTACTGCGGACTGCGGGCCGCGTGCCAGGTTGTGGCTGTGCTTGAGGTTGCTGCGTACTTCGGCGCGGTTGACCGCCATGATGAGTTCGGTCGCCAGCACCCGTGCTTGATGCGGGGTCAGGTTGAGTTCACATCCTGCGACCTGTAGCGCCACGATTACGCGATCGCGACCCTGACTGTCTTCTTTCAGGCTGATGTCCAGGCTCTTTCCGGGCTCGAGTTCGATCATGAGGGTGGCTCCTTCGTTGTTTGTATTAGAGGTAAGAGCAGAGTTCATGCCAACCTGTTTTCACGCGGTATAGCGTGGAGAGCCGCATTTAAACACGGTTTTTTGACGGTCTGATGAATGAACTCCGTTGCCAGTCTGACGAAGCTTCGTCAAACTGGCAGCGGAGTTCATCACTTTCCGGGTGTGGGGTTTGGCGCGAAGCCGCTTTGATGGTTAAACCTTCTCTGGGCTGCTGACCGTTGGCCGGGGTACCCCCGGCCAACGGACCTCATCCAGCGTACAAGGGCGTAATCGTTACTGCACACACGAACTGGAATAAAGGGTGGGCCGCCAACCTGGGCAACGGCGTGCATGACAAATCCCCAAAAAGAGCAAAGACGTACAGTTGGCCCGCACATTAGCAGGTCCACAGTGAAACAAAAACCCTATGCCAAGGTCGATCAAACGGGTGAGGTGTAAGGATCGAGCGTCCACCCCGACCAACCTGACATACCCTTTATCTATCTTGATTGATTGGACTCTGCCATGCTGATACGCCAACCCAGCGACATTATTTCGTCTGAAATCACTCCGCTTGAAATTTATCAGGAACGCCGCCGCTTCATGCAGGGCATGGGCGTTCTGGCAGCAGGCGCCGCGCTGGGCGTCGCCCCCGATGTCCATGCCGGCATCAAACTGGCCGGAGTGCGCGCCAGCACCTACAAGCTGAACGAGGATAACACCCCGTACAAGGACGTCACCACCTACAACAACTTCTATGAGTTTGGCACCGGCAAAAGCGATCCGGCTGAAAACGCGGGCAGCCTGAAAACCCGTCCGTGGACGGTGGCGGTCGAGGGCGAGGTGCGCAATCCAATGATTTACGACATCGACACACTACTGAAACTTGCTCCGCTGGAGGAACGCATTTACCGGATGCGCTGCGTCGAAGGCTGGTCGATGGTAATTCCGTGGGTGGGTTTCCCCTTGCATGAAATCATTCGCCGAGCGGGCCCCACCGGCAATGCCAAATACGTCGAGTTCGTGACCCTGAACGACCCCAGGCAAATGCCGGGGTTACGCTCGCGGGTGCTCGACTGGCCTTATGTCGAGGGTTTGCGGATGGACGAAGCGATGAATCCACTGACTTTGCTGGCGGTTGGTCTCTACGGTGAAGTGCTGCCCAACCAGAATGGCGCACCAATTCGTTTGGTGGTGCCGTGGAAATACGGCTTCAAGAGCGCCAAGTCCATCGTCAAGATCCGCTTCGTCGAGAAACCGCCGCTGACCGCCTGGATGAAAGCCACGCCCAACGAGTATGGCTTCTATTCCAACGTCAACCCGCAGGTCGATCATCCGCGCTGGAGTCAGTCCAGGGAACGTCGCATTGGCGAGTTCTTCAAGCGCGATACGCTGATGTTTAATGGATATGGCGATCAGGTTGCGCAGATGTATCGCGGCATGGATATGAAGAAATTCTTCTGATGCTGACATTCCTGCGCAACCCAAAGTTCTGGATATTCGTTGTCTGCCTGTTGCCGCTGGCACGCTTGATTGCGTTGGGCTTCAGTGGTGGGTTGGGTGCCAATCCAATCGAGTTCATCACACGTTCCACCGGCACCTGGACGCTGGTCGGCCTGATGGTGACGCTGTCGATTACCCCGTTACGGCGACTCAGCGGTCATGCCGGACTGACTCGTTACCGGCGCATGCTGGGACTGTTCACCTTTTTCTATGTATGCCTGCATTTTGTGACCTATATCTGGCTGGACCAGTTTTTCGACCCGGCAGCCATCGCCCGGGACATCATCAAGCGTCCTTTCATCACGGTCGGCTTTACCGCTTTTGTATTGTTGATTCCGCTCGCCGCTACATCGACCCGCGCCATGATCCGTCGCCTGGGGCGCCGCTGGCAGCAGCTGCACCGCCTGGTTTACGCCATTGCCATCCTGGGCGTGATTCATTATCTGTGGCTGGTGAAGAAGGATCTGACTGAGCCGTTGGTTTACGGGGTCGTGCTCACGCTGTTGCTGCTGATGCGTCTGCCATGGGGTGTGGTGTTGCTGCAAACCATTCGGAATCGACTGGTTTCGGCCGGAGTCTGGCAGGGCCTATTCCAGCAAAACAGGAAATCGGGATAAAGCGATGGCAGGGTTAACACATTGCAGGTAATAAAAAACGGGGGACAAGCCCCCGTTTCAGATTGGGCAGT
>JBKJIS010000192.1:0-15019 GCA_046598305.1 Thiobacillus sp. | reverse complement strand
TTCCAGTGCAGCCGTGCAAATGTGCAAGGGATAGCCGGACCGTTCTTCAAACACGGTGCTCGGCACACCCTCATTCAATCGCAGCGCATTCATCATGAACTCGAACGGCAAGTCGTTACGGGTCAGCAGTCGGATATCAGCCAGGTGCGTGCCCTGCTTCACCGCATCCATGTATTGCTGCGGATGCTTGGTGCGCATCTGCCGCAGGATGCGGTCGTGGAAACTGAGCTTGGAATGCGCGCCTGCGCCGATGCCAAGGTAATCGCCAAATTGCCAGTAGTTGAGGTTGTGCCGGCTGGCATGTTGCGGCCGCGCGTAGGCCGAGGTTTCGTAATGCTGCATGCCCGCTTCGATCAGCCGCGCTTCGATCGCCAGCTGCATGTCGGCCGCCACATCCTCGTCCGGAAGGTTCGGCGGCGCGGTGTGGCCAAACGGCGTATTGGGTTCGAGCGTGAGGTGGTAGGCCGACACATGCGGCGGCTGAAAACGCAACGCGGTGTCGACGTCGGCCAGCGCCTCGTCCAACGACTGCCCCGGCAAGGCAAACATCAAATCGAGATTAAAGGTATCGAAATGAGTGGCGACAAGCTCGGCCGCGCGACGTGCTTCGTTATCGTCGTGGATGCGCCCGAGCGCCTTGAGATGCTGCGGGTTGAAGCTCTGAATACCGAGCGATACACGGGTCACCCCGGCTTCGCGAAAGCCGGAAAACTTGGCGGCTTCCACCGTTCCGGGGTTAGCCTCCAGCGTGATTTCCGCGTTGGGTGCCAAGGGCGTGAGCGTGCGCACGCCAGTGAGGATGCGATCAATGCCTGCCGCTGAAAACAGGCTGGGGGTGCCGCCGCCAAAAAACACGGTGTGGATTTTTCGGCCCCAGATATCGGGCAGCGCCTGCTCCAGATCAGACAACAGCGCGTCAATGTAAGCGACTTCGGGAATGCCCTGCGCCGCATGCGAATTGAAGTCGCAATACGGGCATTTTTTTACACACCACGGCAGGTGGATGTAGATTGACAGCGGCGGTGAGACCTTCAGGCCGCCCCGTGCGAATTGCACAACTGAATCAGCCAAGTCGGTTCAGCTGTTTGAGCTTCTCGACCAGGTCACGCAATGCGTGGCCGCGATGGCTGATGCTGTTCTTGGTGTCTTCATCCAGCTCGGCGCCAGTTTTATCAAATTCGGGCAAGAGGAAATACGGGTCGTAGCCAAAGCCGTTTTCACCGCGCGGCACGTCGATGATTTCACCAAACCAGCGGCCTTCGGCAATCACCGGCTCGGGGTCGTCAGGGTGGCGCACATAGACCATGACACAGGTGTAGTGCGCGCGGCGGTTGGATTCGTTGGCCAGATCGGCGATGAGCTTGTCATTGTTGCTGGCGTCGGACTTGGGTTCGCCCGCATAGCGTGCCGACTGCACGCCGGGTGCACCGCCCAGCGCGTCCACACAAATGCCGGAGTCGTCGGCAAGCGCGGGAAGGCCGCTGTGCAAACTGGCGTGGCGCGCCTTGGCCAGACAATTTTCGACGAAGGTGACGTGTGGCTCGGGGCAGTCTGGCACGTTGAACTGCGATTGCGGAACTGCCTCGATTCCAAACGGACCAAGGATGCGGGCGATTTCGCGCAGCTTGCCGGCGTTGCCGGAGGCGATGACCAGCTGGCTCATGATGCCAGAGCCTGCTTTTGCGCCACCGCAATCTGCGCGATACCCGCAGCCGCCAGATCAACCAATGCGTCCAGCGTGGCGCGCGAAAACGGCACGCCTTCAGCCGTACCCTGAATTTCGACCATGCCGCCGCTACCCGTGATCACCACGTTCATGTCGGTGTCGCAATCAAAGTCTTCTGCGTAATCCAGGTCGAGTACCGGCTGACCTTGAACCACCCCAACCGAGACTGCGGCGATGCTGTCTGTGAGCGGGGTTTCATTGAGTTTGCCATCGCGCAGCAAGCCTGCAACCGCGTCGGCCACCGCGACATAGGCACCACAGATGCTGGCGCAACGGGTGCCGCCGTCGGCCTGCAGCACGTCGCAGTCGATGTGCAGGGTGCGTTCGCCGAGTTTTTTCAGGTCGACCACGGCGCGCATGGAACGCCCGATCAAACGCTGGATTTCCTGGGTGCGGCCACTTTGCTTGCCGCGTGCAGCTTCGCGATCGCTGCGCGTGTGGGTAGAGCGCGGCAACATGCCATATTCTGCGGTGACCCAGCCTTCGCCACTGCCTTTTTTGTGCGGCGGGATTTTGTCGAGCACGCTGGCGGTGCACAGCACACGCGTATCGCCCATGACGACCAGAACCGAGCCTTCGGCGTGTTTGGTAAAGCCGCGGGTAAACGACAAGGGGCGCAACGAATCGAAGGCACGACCGCTCGGGCGGGTAAGGGTGGACATGGCAGCAGACAAATAGTGGAAAGCGCGATTTTACCGCGCTGGCCATGCGCGTGGGTGCTTGCCCGCACGCGCATGGCCTGGACTTGCTGAAGCTTATTTAGTGGAAATTTTCTGGATCGCCTGCTGGATTTCGGCAATCGCACGTTCGATTTCGTCGTCAGACACATCCGGGATACCCGGCAACGGGCGCAGCGCATTGATTTGCGTCGTGACGCCACCGTCCGGCAGGGCCAAGGTGGAGATGGAGTCCTTGCTTGGCATGCGTGCCTCGCCCCAGGTCATGGCGATGAGGCTGAGATTGTCGCCATGTTCGCCACCCCGAAATTCAGCGTGGTCCATTAAATGGCGAACCGCGTCTTCCAGCGTGTAGGCATGCAGTAATGCGGACAGTTCATGCGCATTGACCATGCCCCAGATGCCATCGGTACAGAGCAACATGGTGTCGGCGTCGTGCAGCGGAATCGGTGCATTGCATTCCACCTGAGGGGTCACATACCCCCCGAGGCAATTGGATACTTTGTTTCGCTCCGGGTGCGTGCCCGCTTCCTCTTCGGTGATGAGGCCGTTGCGCACCATCTGGGCAACGGCGGTGTGATCTTCGGTGCGTGCAATCAGGCTGCCATCGCTAAACAGATACAAGCGCGAATCGCCCACGTGTGACCAGTATGCCGCCCCGTCCTGAATAACCGCCGAGACAAGGGTTGTATGCGGGATTTCAAGCAAATCCTGGTCAACGGCGTAATCATTGATCGTGTAATGCGCGAGCGTCGTTGCATCATCCAGAAACTTCATCGGGTCGTCCAGGCGCGGCTTGGCCATTTTCTGGAACTGATCGGTCATCACCTGCACCGCAATCTGCGCTGCAATCTCGCCGTGCATATGGCCGCCCATGCCATCAGCTACCACCATCAACAATGCATCGCGACTGTAGGAGTAGGCAACACGATCCTGGTTATTTTTTCGGCCGCCCTGACGGGACGCCTGGAAGATGGTGAATTTCATTTCAATACTTTAAAACAATTCCTTGCTCAATGAACGCTTGATACTGGACAAAATAGAGGGGCGCGGTGGCCGCATGGCAGTGCAGTCCATCAACACTTTTTGCAGGCTGAACACGCTTTGCGGACGTTCCATGTAGTTAAGCTTAAGGCATTGATCGATGATTCCCAGCAATTGATCCGAATAGGCACCCCGCCAGTTGACCGTTGCCGGCACCAGTTTGTCGTTCAGCAGACGTGCATCCGCCGACTGCGGTGGATAGCCTGCCAGACAGGCATACAGGCTGGCACCCACACTATACACATCCGACCATGGCCCCAGACGCTCGCGGTTATGGTATTGCTCAGGCGAGGCAAACCCCGGCGTATACATGGGCTGCAGCTTGCTTTCTTCCTGCGTGAGCGTTTGCCGGGCTGCGCCGAAGTCAATCAGCACAGGCGAGCCATCCAGCCGGATATAGAGATTCGATGGTTTGATGTCAAGGTGAAGCAGCTTGTGGGTATGCACTTCGCGCAGACCGTTCAGCAAATGGGTAAACACCCGCCGGATAAAGCTTTCGCTGATGGTGCCGCGATTGGCCTGAATATGTTGCTGCAGCGTTTTGCCGCGCTCGAAACGCATCACCATGTAAACGGTGTCGTTGGCGCGGAAAAAGTTGGTCACCCGGATCACATTGGGGTGATCGATGCGTGCCAGCGCTCGGCCTTCTTCAAAAAAACATTTCAGGCCATGACGAAAGATATTGCTGTTTTCGGCCGAACTGGCCTGCACAATGACCGACCCCTCAGTTCGCAGTGCCAGTTGGCCCGGCAGGTATTCCTTGATGGCAACCGACTGATTGGCGCTGTCACGCGCCAGATACACCATGCTGAAGCCACCCCCGCCGATTTTCCGGACAATGGTGTATTCGTTTAGCAGGTATCCGTTGGGAAGCGCCTGATTAGGTTGAGTCGCCATAGTTGAACGTCTATTATCTTTGTCTAACAAACCGGTCCTGCTGGAAAAGGCATGGTCCGACTCCACACCCACACTGTAATCCTAACTGCTTATTTGCACCCCACCTATGACCACCAGTATGACCGGGTTCGCCGCCCACAGCCTCAACCTCGACCCTGCCAGCGTCAATATCGACCTGCGTAGCGTCAATCAGCGTTATCTCGAACTTCATTTCCGTCTGGCTGACGAATTCCGCGCTCTGGAACCACAACTCCGCGAACTGATACAGCAACGTCTCGCCCGCGGCAAGGTCGAATGCCGCATTAACCTGATTGCGTTACCCGCTGCCACGCAGGATAACGGCTTGAACCCGGCTATTCTTGAGCAGCTCGCACATTGGCAGGCCGACGTGATGCAGCGTATTCCCAACAGCACACCGCTTAGCGTCAATGAAATTCTGCGCTGGCCGGGTGCCGTTGCCACGGCAATCCTGACCCAGGACGCGCTCAATCAAGCGGCCCTTGATGGCGTGCGTGCCACACTGGATGAACTGGTGGCAAGCCGCCAGCGCGAAGGGGGTAAACTCAAGCAACACATTCTCGATCGTTTGGGCGCCGCCGAAGCACAGGTGGCCGGCCTGCAGCCGCTACTGCCTGCGCTGGTTGCCGCTGGGCGCGAGAAACTGGCGGAACGCCTGCGCGAGGCGCTGGGCGAAGCGGGCCATGAACGGCTGGCGCAGGAGGTCGCGCTGGCAGCACAAAAAGCCGATATTGATGAAGAGCTCTCCCGCCTGATCTCCCATTTCTCGGAAGTCCGCCGGGTGCTGGATCAGAAGGGTGCGGTGGGCAAGCGCCTCGACTTCCTGATGCAGGAGCTGCATCGTGAAGCCAATACACTGGGCGCCAAATCGGTCGCGGTCGAAACCTCGCGCGTTTCACTCGAACTCAAAGTCCTGATCGAGCAAATGCGCGAACAGGTACAGAATCTTGAATAACAGGAACCCGGAACAATCATGACGCCCAATCCCAGCAAAGGTATGCTTTACATCGTCAGCGCGCCCTCCGGCGCTGGCAAGACCAGCCTGGTCAAGGCACTGTTGAAAACCGACCCCGCCATACACCTGTCGGTGTCCTACACCACGCGCGCGCCAAGGCCCGGCGAAACCGAGGGTCGCGATTACCATTTTGTGGATCGGCATAGCTTCGAGCTGATGCTGGCCGAAAACGAGTTTCTCGAACATGCCGAGGTATACGGCAATTTTTACGGCACCTCGAAAGGCAGTATTTCGCGCGACCTCAACGCGGGGCACGACATCCTGCTCGAAATCGACTGGCAGGGCGCAGCCCAGGTCAAACACCACTTCCCGGATTCCACCTCCATTTTCATACTGCCCCCTTCATTCAACGCGCTGCGAAGCCGTCTCAAGGGCCGGGAACAGGACAGCGACGAGGTGATTGAACGCCGGCTCGCCGCCGCGGCCCACGATGTCGCTCACGCCGATGCGTTCGACTATATAATGGTCAACGATGATTTCGACCAGGCCATACTGGATCTGGTCGCGATTACCCGCAGCGTTCGTCTCGAAACTGCACGTCAGTTGGACAGGCACGCCATGCTGTTCGACGAATTCCGCCGCATCTAAACCGCACCACCCGAAGCAGGAGTATTCCCATGGCACGTATCACCGTTGATGACTGTATCCACATGTTCCCCAACCGTTTCGAACTGACCCTCGCCGTCACCTACCGCGCGCGCCAGCTGGCACAAGGCTCGCAGCCCATGGTCGAGACGAAAGACAAATCCGTTGTTACCGCACTGCGTGAAATTGCCGCAGGCAAAGTCGGCCGTGAAATCCTCAACCGGGGTCGTGCCTGAGCACTCGCCTGTCCCTAAACCGGCGCGCGCGACCCGTGCGCCGGCGATGACGCACGCATTTGATACGCTGCGACCGGCCTTGGCTTACCTGTCGGCAGACGAAATCGGTGTCGTCGAAAATGCCTACGATTTCAGCCGCAGCGCCCACGAAGGCCAATTCCGCAAAAGCGGCGAACCCTATATTTCCCATCCACTGGCTGTTGCCGGCATTCTCGCCGGCTGGCACCTGGACGCCCAGACCCTGAGCGCAGCGCTGCTGCACGACGTGGTGGAGGACACGCCGGCCACCGCGGGCGAAATCGAAGTGCGGTTCGGCAAGTCGGTTGCGATTCTGGTCGAAGGGGTATCCAAGCTCGACAAGCTGTCGTTTGCGTCCGAGCAGCATGCGCAGGCTGAAAACTTCCGCAAAATGCTGCTGGCGATGGCGCAGGATGTTCGGGTCATACTGATCAAGCTGGCCGATCGCACACACAACATGCACACCCTGGATGCCATGCCGGCCGACAAGCGCCGCCGCATTGCTGCCGAAACACTGGAAATCTACGCCCCCATTGCCAACCGCCTGGGGCTGCATTCGGTCTATCAGGAACTGGAAGACCTCGGCTTCCGCTACAGCCACCCCAATCGCTATCAGGTGCTGGCCAAAGCGGTGAAGGCCGCACGAGGCAACCGCCGTGAACTAGTCGACAAGGTCAAGCTGGTGATGCAGGAAAAACTCGAACAGGCGAAAGTCGATGCCACCATCACCGGTCGCGAAAAACACCTGTTCAGCATCTACCGCAAAATGCAGGAAAAAAACCTCGCCTTCTCCGAAGTCTTCGACATATACGGTTTTCGCGTCGTGGTGCATGACCTGCCTTCCTGCTATGTCGCGCTGGGGGTGCTGCACGCCTTGTACAAGCCGATACCCGGCAAGTTCAAGGACTACATCGCCATCCCCAAAGCCAACGGCTACCAGTCGCTGCATTCCATCCTGTTCGGTCCCAGCGGTACACCGATCGAGGTGCAGATCCGCACCACCGACATGAACCGGCTGGCTGAATCCGGCATCGCCTCGCACTGGATGTACAAGTCGTCTGATGCCGTATTGAATGATGTGCAGACACGCACCCATCGCTGGCTGCAGTCGCTACTCGACATCCAGGCCAACCATGGCGATTCGACCGAGTTTCTGGAACACATCAAAATCGACCTGTTCCCCGACGAAGTCTATGTGTTCACACCTAAAGGCAAAATCATGGCGCTGCCACGCGGCGCCACGGCCGTCGACTTTGCCTTTGCCGTACACACCGATGTCGGCCATCGCTGCATCGCAGTCAAGATCAACTATGAATTGATGCCGCTGCGCACCCAGTTACGTAATGGCGACCATGTCGAAGTGGTCACAGCCTCAAACGCCTGTCCCAATGCGGTCTGGCTGAACTTCGTCGTGACCGGCAAGGCGCGCTCGCACATCCGCAATTACCTGCGCAACACGGGTATTGAAGAAGCCGCGGCACTGGGCGAACGCCTGCTCAATCACGCCATTGCCGCACTTCACCCGGATGCGATCGAACCCGACGAATCCGTATGGGATCGTTTGGTCAAGGAATACGGGGTGCAGTCCCGTCAGGAATTATTCGCTGGCATCGGTCTGGGACGAAAATTGCCGCTGGTGGTCGCGCACCAGTTGCTTCATGTGTTGGGCGAGAAAACGGGCGCGCCAGCCCACCCCCATGCCATCAGCATTCGTGGCACCGAAGGCATCGCGGTCGAGCTGGCGCAATGTTGCCACCCGATTCCCGGCGATCCCATTCTCGGGTTCATCCACAAGGATCGCGGCCTCATTATTCACACCCATGATTGCCCGTCGATTCGTGCGTTCCGCACCGATCCAGACAAGTGGCTGGACGTCGAATGGGAGGCCGAACCTGGCCATATGTTCGACGTCCTGATCAAAGTTGTCGTGGGTAACCAGCGCGGCGTGCTTGCCAAAGTGGCCTCTGCCATCGCCGAACACGACTCCAACATCGGCAATGTGTCGATGGAAGAAGAGGACGGCAGTCCCTACACCATCCTCTTCTTCACGGTGGAAGTGGAGAACCGCATGCATCTTGCCCGCGTCATGCGCGGCCTGCGCACGCAGCCTGATGTGGTGCGGATTTACCGCGTCAAGGGCAAAAAAGACGGCCGCGCTGCCCCTATTCAATAAGAGTCTGTAACGAAATAACATGGATATTTGGCCGCTGGATTGGGATGCGATGCTAGGCGCGGAGCGCGCCGTGTGGCTAGCCACACAAGCGATTCGCAACGACGCAGCGCGCCCAAGCCCAGCGAGTCAAATATTCATGTTATTGAGGAACAGGCTCTCAATCCCGCTACAGGAAAAACTTCGCATGAACAAAACCATCATTCAGACTGCCAACGCCCCTGCCGCGATCGGCACCTATTCACAAGCCGTGCGGGTTGATCACACGGTGTACCTGTCCGGACAAATCGGCCTTGATCCCGCCACCATGGAAATGGTCGAGGGCATCGAAGCGCAGATCCACCAGGTGTTCAAAAACCTCGCGGCTGTGGCGAGCGCTGCTGGCGGCTCGCTGTCCGATGTGGTCAAGCTGAATGTGTTTTTGACTGATCTCAGCCACTTCCCCAAGGTCAGCGAAATCATGGCCCAGTATTTCGTTGCACCTTACCCGGCGCGTGCCGCCGTCGGCGTGGCTGCGTTGCCGCGCGGCGCGCTGGTCGAGGCTGACGCCGTGATGGTGACCGGTTAAATTCCCCAATTGAAAGCGGTTTCGCCGTTTTCCTTTCCGGTCAGCCCGGCGACAGCCGCCAAGCTCGCCAAGCTCGGCCTCACTCGCGACGCCGACCTGGTGTTGCACCTGCCCCTGCGGTGGGAAGACGAAACGCACCTTACGCCGATCCGCGATCTGCTGCCCGGACAATCGGCACAGGTGCAGGCGGTGGTGCGCGATGCCAAGGTCGCCTACCGGCCGCGCCGAATGCTGACGGTAACAATGGAGGATGCCAGTGGCGTGCTCGGACTGCGCTTCCTTAACTTTTATCCCAGCCATCTCAAGCTGTTTCAGCCTGGCGAAAGTTTTCGCTGTATGGGCGAAGTACGCGGGGGCTTTCTCGGGCTGGAAATGGTTCATCCGCGTTTCGTAAAAGCCGACGAAACAACGCCCCTTCCAGCCCAACTCACACCGGTATACCCGACCACCGCAGGCTTGGGGCAAGCCACGTTACGAAAGCTGGTCGCACGGTCGCTGGAGGCGCCGATCAGCGACACGCTGCCAGCCGACTGGCTGGCCGAACTAAACCTGCCGGATCTGGAATCCAGCATTCGGCTGTTACATCAACCACCGCTCGACTGCGCGCTATCGGAGCTTGAGTCACGCCGCCACCCTGCATGGCAGCGACTGGCGTTCGACGAACTGCTGGCACAACAATTGTCCCTTGCCACTTCGCGACTCCAGCGGCAAAGCCTGCGCACCAAGCCTTTGCATGCAAAGCAGCAGCTGACAACCGCATTTACCCGGCAATTGCCATTTGATTTGACCCCGGCACAGCGTCACGCCTGGCAGGAGATCAGTGCCGACTTGGACCGTCCCCACCCGATGCGTCGCCTACTGCAAGGCGATGTCGGCAGCGGTAAAACGGTGGTGGCCGCACTCACGTGTTTGCAGGCAATTGAAAATGGCCAACAAGCAGCGTTCATGGCACCCACTGAAATTCTCGCCGAACAGCATTTTCGAAAGTTGGCGCCACAATTGTCCGCGCTCGGCGTGCGCTGCGCCTGGGTCTCCGGTAGCCAGAAAAAGTCCGAGCGCACTACCGCCTGGCAGGCAATATCCGCAGGCGAGATTGATCTGGCTTTTGGTACCCACGCATTGTTTCAGGAAGCCGGCAGTTTCGACCGCCTGGGTCTGGTCGTGGTTGACGAGCAGCATCGTTTTGGTGTCGGCCAACGGCTGGCGCTGATGCACAAAGGTAGCGAACCGCATCAGCTAATGATGAGTGCGACACCAATCCCCCGTACGCTTGCAATGAGCTTTTTTGCCGACCTCGATGTGTCTACGATCGATGCGTTACCACCCGGACGCACGCCTATCGTGACCAAGCTGGTGCGTGCCGCCCGCCGCGACGATGTGCTGGAACGCGTGCGCGAAGCCTGCCTTGCGGGCGGCCAGACCTACTGGGTATGCCCCTTGATTGAAGAGTCCGAAAAGCTGCAATTGCAAACAGCTCAGGACACCTACGCTGCATTGGTGGCGCAACTTCCGGAGTTGCGTATCGGCTTGGTCCACGGACGCTTGAAATCGGCTGAAAAACAAGCGGTGATGGCGGCGTTTCAGGCCCATGAAATCGACTTGCTGGTTGCCACCACCGTGATCGAAGTTGGCGTTGATGTCCCCAATGCAGCACTGATGATCATCGAGCACGCCGAACGCATGGGCCTTGCCCAATTGCATCAACTACGTGGGCGGGTTGGGCGCGGCAGCCGCGAATCGGTATGTGTGTTGCTGTATCAAACGCCCGTGTCCGAACTGGCACGGGCGCGACTCAAAGTCATTTTTGAACGCACCGACGGCTTTGAAATTGCGCGTCAGGATTTGCTGCTGCGCGGCCCCGGCGAACTGCTCGGCCACCGCCAGAGCGGTCTGCCGATGCTGCGATTTGCCGATCTCGAACGCGACATCGAACTTCTCGAGTCTGCGCGCAACCTGGCGCAACGCTGTCTTGCCAAGCATCCCGACATTACCACCCATCACCTTGAGCGCTGGATCGGACAGCGCCAGGCACTTTCGACGAGTTGATATCTGCCCGTGCCATACCTGTCTGATTATCCCTACGGCATAATGCGGACTTTCCGCCATTCAATCTATATCTAGTGCCCCATACACGGCAGGGCTGGCTGGCCCACCCCCACTCATTGCCTCGTTCGTTACGCCATTGGCTGCAGGACCAGGGTTCTTTGACTCGGCGTCTACAGGCTCGATGCACAGACTTTCGCGTTGTGCCATTGATGACCGGGCTGAAACGTCCCAATCTGGACGAGTACGCCTTGCTCGGTCTGGCACCAGGCACCCACGCTTACGTGCGCGACGTGCTGCTGTTATGCAACGATATACCCGTCGTATTTGCCCACAGCGTGTTGCCCTATCCCAGCCTTCGTGGAGGCTGGAACGGGATCAGCAAGCTGGGCAGCCGTCCGCTGGGACAGGCACTGTTCAAAGATCACCGTATTCAGCGGCAGCCACTGGCCTATCGAAGTGTGCACCGCGAGCACCCCCTGTTCCACGCCATCACACACCAGCACGGCCTCCACGAGACAAGCCTGTGGGCACGCCGTTCCGTGTTTTGCCTCAATCAACATCCGCTGCTGGTTACCGAAGTCTTTCTCCCTGCTATTGATCATTTATGACCCTGACCGAACGCTTGTCTCTTTATGAAAAGTTGATGCGGCTGGACAAACCAGTGGGCATTCTGCTGTTGCTGTGGCCCACCCTCTGGGGCCAGTGGCTGGCCAGTAACGGTCAACCTAACTGGATGATTCTGTGGATATTCATTATGGGCGTGGTACTGATGCGTTCGGCCGGCTGCGTCATCAACGACTACGCCGATCGCCATATCGACCCCCATGTAGCGCGAACCCGCGAGCGTCCCCTGGCCGCTGGCAAAGTGTCTGCAAAAGAAGCGCTGCTGCTGGCAGCGGGCCTGTCCTTGCTGGCTTTTCTGCTGATTCTTCCGCTCAATAGGCTGGTGCTGGGATTATCCTTTATCGCCTTGTTTCTGGCGGCGAGTTATCCTTTTACCAAGCGCTTTTTTGCCCTCCCCCAAGCCTACCTCGGCATCGCGTTCGGCTTTGGCATCCCGATGAGTTACGCCGCACTGTGGGGTGAGGTTCCAATGGAGGCCTGGATCCTGCTGACGGCCAACACCTTCTGGGCAATTGCCTACGACACGCAATACGCCATGGTTGACCGCGAAGACGATCTCAAAATCGGGATCAAAACCTCGGCGATCACCTTCGGCCGTTTTGACCTGGTCGCCATTGCCGTGTGTTACGGCCTCGCGCTCGCGCTCCTCGCCTGGGTGGGTTTGCAGCGGAATATGGGCTTCGTTTTTTATGGCGGCTTGATTACTGCGGCAGCGATTGCCCTCTATCACATGAGCCTGATCCGGTCGCGTGACCCCCAACAATGCTTTCGCGCCTTCCTGCACAACACCTGGTTCGGCGCTGCGGTATTTGTCGGCATTGCACTCAGCTATGTTTGAGCTTAATTCGGGCAGGCGACGCGAGACTGACGGCTGTTTGGATAGGCCTTCTTAATTTCACCCAGGCTTTTCAACGCGTCCGAATCCTCACTGCGTATCATGAAGTAATAATCTGTCCCTTGTTTCGGCTGTACTTCGACACGGGTACCCAGCACACCTTTCTCCTCGACTTCACTGACGCGCCGCCGTGCTGACTCGTTATTCGCATACAGGCCAAGTGAAATGGCATTGCGCCAGGGAACGTCCTTAACCACGAAGGCATCCTGTATCCCCACAGCCATCAGCTCACTCAATTTGGCCGCTGCCGATTCGGCACTGGGCAACGGCGGAAAAATGACCCAATTTCGCGTATTAACCGGCACCTCAGTGAAGGACATGACCCGCTCATTGGCCAAGGTCTTGAATTGTTCACGCACCTGCGTGAACTCGCCCTGGTTCAAGCCCCGCCATTCAATACAAAAAGCCTTGGGTGCCACAGCAGCTTTCGGTGGCTCGTCGTTTGAAGCAGACCCGGCCTGACTCCGCAAGCTCAGTCGATCCACATTCAATGGCGCAGTCTCATTCGACCCGGTTTGCGGCAAGTACTCACGGCCGACAAAAAATCCCGCTACCAGCAAGTTGGCTGCCAAAAGGCCCCATGTCATCCATTTCATTTCAATTCACCTTCTCGGGTCACGCGTTCCATTCCTTCCAGCACCAGTAAAGGCGCCAATTCAACCCGCAGATCAAGAAAAGGCGACACCGTTTCAGCATCGCCCCCCGTCAAAATGACGCGCGGCGGTTTCCCTGCCACGTCAGTCAAATGCTCAAATTGCCGTTGAATTGCGCCACATAATGCCGCAATGATGCCGCTCTGTACTGCATCCGCTGTTGTTCGTGGAAAAGTCTGACAGACGCCACTTACCTCGGCCACTTTTTCTGTGCCTTGCTGCAAAGCCCGCTGCATCAGCACAATGCCCGGCACAATCAAGCCGCCAAGAAACGCACCCTCGGCCGACAACGCATCCACAGTCATCGCGGTACCCACCGAGACAACCAGCGTTGCCGCATGACTGCGCTCGCGCGCAGCAAGCAGCCCCATCCAGCGATCCACACCCAGTTGGCGCGTATTTAAATACGCATTGCTTACATCCAAACACGTCGACTCGGTCGTTAACCAAATGGGGGATATCGAATAGGACGCCAGCAGCGTTGCAATCTGCGCTTCATGCTGCGTACGCACCACGCTGGCGATGTAGCAGGCGGCGTGCTGCTCTATAATCTGGGTTAGCGCGGACAGATCACTGTAAGGGGCACTTCCCTGCGCCAGCCATGTGCTGTTTTCAACCACCGCCCATTTCAGCCGCGTGTTACCCGCATCGAGCAACAACCGCCGGCTTTTCATCGCGCGCGCGTATCGAGTCGCAAGCTGATTTCTCCTCCGCTGTAAGCGTGAACGGCTGACTGCGTATCTCGTAATAAAAAGGCCCCAGTTTCATCCACACCGGCTGCCACTCCCAGCACGCCCTTTGAATCTGGCAACATCAGGGTAACCGCTTTATCTGCATAGGCATCAATGGCCATCCAGTCTTCACGCAATGCGGAAAACCCCTGTGCTCGGAAAAGCGTCAACATGAGATGCAACTCCTGTAAACAATCTGCCAGCAACTGATTGCGGCTCACAGTTACACCCATTTCATATAAATCCACCATAGCCTGGTCCACCGCGTCACGTTGCTCTGGACTCATGCGTACATTCAGCCCAATCCCTACAACCGCAAAAGCGGAGCCATGCAGGTCACCTTGCACTTCAACCAGTATCCCGGCCAACTTACGATAATCCACCAGCACATCATTGGGCCATTTCAAACGCACCGCATGCTGTGTGTGACGATTGATTGCCCGAGCAATGGCCAAGCCAACCACCAAGCTTAACCCCACCAGTGATTGCAAACCATTATCAAATCGCCACAGCACCGAAAATGTCAGGCTCCCTCCCAATACTGCATGCCAATATCGTCCGCGTCGACCCTTGCCTGCAGACTGGTGTTCTGCACACATCACCGACCCATCAACCGCACCTTCTAATGCCGCCACCATCAGTGCCAAATTGGTCGAGGCGACACTCTCCCGGATACGTACGTCATAGACGCTAGCCAAATCAGCAAGAAGCGCAACGATTGAAGTCTCATCGAGCCAATCCACAGGAACAGGCAGTTTGTAGCCACGTCCACGAACAGCATGGACTTTAAGTCCCATGGCCTCGGCCTGATTGATCAGATTAAAAATGCTGGCCCGAGAAAGCTGAAATTCGTGAGCCAACTCCTGTCCAGAATGAACCCGGCCATCTGACAGGCGACGCAATAGCGGGAATAAGGCTTTATGAGCTTGTGTCGTCACCCGCAAATTTTACCTGTTGGATACAACGCTCATCACTCTTTATTCTGCGAACTGTATATTTTGCACAAAAAAAACCCCCTCTTTGCGGGAGGGGGTTTTAGAGTACTCCAAGCGTAGTGCTGGAGCAAGAATAAGGAGTCTGACGATGACCTACTTTCACAGGCGCAGTGCCTACTAT
>JBKJIS010000172.1:0-4826 GCA_046598305.1 Thiobacillus sp. | reverse complement strand
CGCATGGCGACAGGTTTGTCCAATTTGGTGAGTTGTTTTTCGGCAGTCTCGGAAACCTCAATCTGCCAAGCCAAGCCGCGCCTCCACTTCCTCTAGCGGGTGGGTGCGCTCTTCGCCTCGGTCCAGGCGCCGCACAACCTGTTCGGCGAGGTAGAGGTCTTCCATGTCTTCCAGGTATTCCAGAATGGCTTCGCGGGCATAAAAGGTCTTGCTGCGCCCTGTGCGCTTTGCCAGGCTGTTCAGCCTGGCTTCGATATCTTCCGGCAAACGAATGGCTAACATTGTGCAATCCTCAAAATGAGATATACAAGTATAGCGTCAACGTGGCTACCAAAGAAGCAGAAGGGGTCTAGCCCCGTAGAAAAATAATGTCCAGTAAGCTCGCGGCGATCCAGGTTCAGAATTTCACTGGCGAACTTATTTCGTCTCCATGCACTCCGGTCTCGGCCATCTTGATTCCAAGAAGAATGATTCAGCTTTTCGCTATCGCTATAGAATAATCAGTCTCATCTGAAAAAGGCGCGATTGATATGGAAACTCTGGCATTGGAAAGAGTCACCGTTGACCGCGACTCAGTGCGGGGGCGGCCCTGCATCCGGGGAATGCGTATCCGTGTCAGCGATATTCTTGAGTTGCTGGCAGCGGGTGAAAGCCGTGAGCAGATACTGACCAACTATCCCTACCTGGAAGCAGAAGACATCACGGCCACTTTGTTATATGCGGCGCGACATTTTGATCACCCGGTATTAAAAGCGGCCTGACGTGCATCGTTTCCTGGTCGATGCGCAATTGCCACCCGCCCTGGCCAAAAAAATCATGGCCATGGGCCATGAAGCGGCCCATCTACTTGATGTGGGTCTGCTTGAGTCCAGCGATAGTCAGATTTGGGGCAATGCCATGGCGAATGGCTCCGTTCTCATCACCAAGGACGAGGACTTCGCTATTCGCGCGTCTATCAGTAAAGTCTCGCCGCCGATTGTGTGGGTCAGAATCGGCAACTGCTCCAACTCAAGGCTGCCTGCCTGGTTTGAGCAGGAAACGCCTACTGTGATCGCCGCACTCGATGCCGGGAATTGCCTGGTAGAAATTACGGGTTAATCGAGTTCGGAAATGTTTTTTCACACCCAACGCCCGCCCCCCACCCACCCTACCATCCAGCGTACCCCGCCGTAAGCCAGCCAGGACAGCATGCGATGCGGCCAGGCGCGGCGTTGCCAATCGGCGGGGTCGAGTTCTAATGACTGGCTCATGGCTTGGGACAAGCGCTGCTGCAAATCGCGGCCAAAAGCCTGATCTTCTATCACCAGATTTGCCTCGCGCGCCAGTAACAGGCTGAACGGGTCGATGTTGCTGGAGCCCACGGTGGCCCAGTGGCCATCTATCACTGCAACCTTGGCATGCAGTTCGCTCGCCTGGTATTCGTATACCTTCACGCCGTCGGCGAGCAGGTCGCGATACAGCGCGCGCGTGGCTGCCTGAAAAAAAGGATGGTCAGTGTGCCCCTGTACCAGCAGTTTGACCTGTACGCCCCGTTGAGCCGCTTTCTTGAGCATGCGGCGAAAGCGGCGGCCGGGCAGGAAGTAGGCGTTGGCGATGAGGATTTCGTCGCGCGCCAGCGCCAGCGCGGCCAGGTACACGCGTTCGATATCGCGACGATGGGAAAAATTGTCGCGTACCACGAAGGCGGCGCGCACGTGGCCATCGGTAGGCCAGACAGGCTTGACCGCAGCATTGTGTTCGCCCGCTTGCAACTGCGACATGGCCGCCAGACGCCATAGACGCCGCATGCTTTGATGGATTAATTCCAGGAGCGGGCCTTGCACTTCGACGCTGAAATCGAGCCGCGGCGCCTCGTAACGAACCGGCTCGAAGTCATCCATAAGGTTCATGCCGCCGACAAAGGCAATGCGTGCGTCGATCACCGCCAGTTTGCGATGCAGGCGCCGCAAACTGCGTGGGTTGGCCAGCCAGCCCATGACCAATGGGCGGTAGACCAATAAGCTGACACCGCCGTCTTGCAGGATTTTCCGCCATCCAGCGGGTAACGCGTGCGAGCCGACGCCATCGACTAAAACCCTGACCTGAACCTGGCGCTGCGCGGCGCGTATCAGGGCGTCGCGCACGGCTTCGGCGCTGGGATCGGCATTGAAGATATAAGTTTCGAGATGAACCTCGGATTGCGCAGTATCAATTGCCGCGATCAGCGCGGGAAAGAATTCGGCGCCACTCTGCAGGAGCCGTAAGCGGTTACCGGCTAGCGGTTCGACCACAGCAGCAAACCCTTTCTGCCCGCGTCGCCGTGCAATCATCCGGCCAGGATGAGTTTTGCTGACAACGCAGCATGGTCGGATATGCGGTGCCAGGCATCGCCGGTATGTACACGCGCGGAATGAATGTTAAAACGCCGCACATAGATACGGTCGAGCTGAAACATGGGCAGGATGGAGGGATAACTGCGGGCAGACTTGCCGTGATGGGTTTCGAATACTTCGGCCAAGCCCAGCTCATCCTCGAAATAACGTCCCGCGCGCACCAGCCAGTCATTAAAATCACCGGCCAGAATCAGCGGTGCATCGTCTGGCACCATGGCACGCACACGAGCGACAATCATCGCCAGCTGACGCTTGCGGCCACGCTCAGTCAGCCCCAGATGGACGTTGATGCAATGCACCGGCACGGCCATTCCTGGCACTTCGATTTCGCAATGCAACATGCCGCGGCTCTCGTATGAATGCGCCGAGATGTCTTCGTTTTCCCAGGACAAAATCTTGAAGCGCGACAGAATGGCATTGCCGTGATGGCCGCTGTCGTAGATGCAGTTCTTGCCGTAGGCGAAGTCGGTATAGACATGGCCCGCCAGGAACTCGTGCTGCGGACCGCTTGGCCAATGCTTGAATCGGTTAGCACGTAGCCCGTGACTGCCCTGCACTTCCTGCAAAAACACAATGTCAGTTCCCAGCGTGCTGAGACGATCGCGCAACTCGTGCACCGTTAGCCGCCGGTTGAATTGCGACAGGCCTTTATGAATGTTGTAGCTGGCAATATGCAGTGGAGAGGTCATCGCGTCATTATAAGCGCGTGGGCAGCAGCCGAATGGCTGCCGCATTGCTCGGCGAGAAGCAGCGCGCAGCAGCGTCCGCCCAAGGCAACCACGCATAGCGCAGATGCTCGCGCGGTGCCAGGGTGACGGGCTGCGGCGCGGGGAGTTTCAGCCCAAATACATGCTCGGTATTGTGCGTGATGCCCGGGGCGTAGCGGTGGCGCCAGCGCGCATAGATTTCGTAGCAGTTTGAAAGATCCCACGGCGTCAATTCGAACCGGGCCACGTCCAGCCCGGTTTCCTCGCTCACTTCACGAATCGCGGTGTGTTCAAGCGTTTCGCCGGCGTCCTGCGAACCCGTCACCGACTGCCAGAATCCCGGCGCGTCGGCGCGTTCCATCAGTAACACCTGGCCGTCCGCCGCATGAATCACGACCAAAACGGAGACGGGCAGTTTATGCGGGCTCACTCGACCGTAGCGGCGAGCGTGGCGCCTGAACCCTGCACTGCAAATAGGCGGTCGATGTTGGGGTGCTTGCCCGCGTGGTTGCGCGCATCGTCGCTGTGTTCGGCGAAGAGTGCCAGGCCCTCAGCCGCAGCGGCGGGGGTGATGCCGCCGTGTTTATCTGCCAGATACGCGTAAACGCGAAACGAACCGGCGGTGCCGGGGCCGTTTTCGATCACCGCGACTTCAGCACCCGTGGCATCGGTTAAGCGTAAACGTATACCACTCGCTTCGGGCAGGGTTTTCAGCGCCTCGGCGAAGCTCATACGGCTTTGTCGGCCGGATTGGCCGCCGGATTAGAATTGCGCAGCTTGATGTGCAGTTCACGCAGCTGTTTGTCATCCACCACGTTGGGGGCATTGGTCATCAGGCACGAAGCGCGCTGGGTTTTGGGGAAAGCGATCACGTCGCGGATCGATTCGGAACCGGTCATCAGCGTAACCAGGCGGTCGAGACCAAACGCCAGACCGCCGTGTGGCGGGGCGCCGTATTGCAGGGCGTCGAGCAGGAAGCCGAATTTTTCGCGGCGCTCATCTTCGCCAATGTTCAGCGCGGCAAAGACTTTTTCCTGTACGTCCTGCTTGTGGATACGCACCGAACCGCCGCCGACTTCCCAACCGTTCAGCACCATGTCATACGCTTTGGACAGGCAGCGGCCGGGATCAGTGGCAAGCCATTGTTCGTGGCCGTCTTTCGGCGCGGTAAAGGGATGGTGCAGCGCGTCCCAGCGGTTTTCGCCTTCGTTGAATTCGAACATGGGGAAATCGACCACCCACAGCGGCGCCCAGGCACGGCCATCCAGATGGTTTTTCTCATGGCCGATTTTCAGGCGCAATGCGCCCAACGCGTCGTTGACGACTTTGGTTTTGTCGGCGCCAAAGAAAATCAGGTCGCCGTTCTGTGCGCCGGTACGTTCAATCACGACACGCAGCGCGTCTTCCGACAGGTTTTTGACGATGGGCGATTGCAGCCCGGTTTCATTTAACTGGCTGATGTCGTTGACCTTGATATAGGCCAGGCCCTTGGCACCGTAGATTTTGACGAATTCGGTGTAGCCGTCGATCTCGCTGCGACTTAAGGCCGCACCACCGGGGATGCGCAGCGCAGCGACGCGGCCTTTTTCATCGTTGGCCGGGCCGGAAAATACCTTGAAGGCGACGCCTTTCATCGCGTCGCCGACGTCAACAATTTCCAGCGTGACGCGCATGTCGGGCTTGTCGGAACCGTAACGGTGCATCGCTTCGGCGTAGGTCATGCGCGGGAATGACGCGGGGAGATCCG
>JBKJIS010000156.1:0-8102 GCA_046598305.1 Thiobacillus sp. | reverse complement strand
ACGTGGTCTTTGAACAATGGCCAGAAAATGGCTGAAGAACTGGGCTTTGTTGCGCTGCCGGCCAATGTTGTGAAGATGGTTGAAGCAGAAATGAAGAACATCAAGTAAGGTGTCAGGGCTGACCTGATGATTAGCCCGAGACGGTGCATTGTCTCGGGCACTCTACGAAAGCAGCTGCCACAGTAGGCGGCTGCTTTCGTAGATAAAAACCAAACCGATAGGCACACAATTTTGAGCGAGCCCAGCACCCCCGCCGGATCAGATCTGCATGCCCAACAGGTCCGAAAGTTCTGGCTGCAAGACAAACTTTTTCATCATGCCACCCAGCTGTTCGCATTTGTCGTTCTGGCGGCACTCGTGGGCATTCTGGTTTCGCTCACTATCGAAGCCTGGCCTGCGCTCAAGACGTTCGGCCCGTCCTTTCTGTGGACCAACATCTGGAGCGTGCCGGATGATGAATACGGCGCGCTGGCAGCCATCTACGGCACGGTGACGACTTCCGTGCTGGCCTTGTTGATTGCGGTTCCGATCAGCTTCGGGATCGCCCTGTTTCTGACCGAAACCTGTCCGGTATGGCTTCGCCGTCCCTTGGGCACCGCAATTGAATTGCTGGCAGGGATTCCCTCAATTGTGTATGGCATCTGGGGCTTGTTTGTGTTTGCGCCGTTGTTCGCCGAATATATTCAGCCCCCTTTGCAGGCGCTCCTGGGCGACGTTCCGGTCATCGGCGGATGGTTCTCCGGTCCGCCCATTGGCGTGGGCATCCTTACCGCCAGCATCGTGCTGTCCATGATGGTCATTCCTTTTATTGCGTCGGTGATGCGCGATGTGTTCGAGACGGTGCCGAATGAGCTCAGGGAATCCGCCTACAGCCTAGGCTGCACCACTTGGGAGGTGGTGCGTAGCGTTGTGTTGCCTTACACTCGCGTTGGCGTCATTGGCGGCATCATGCTGGGGCTGGGACGCGCGCTCGGCGAGACGATGGCGGTCACCTTCGTGATCGGCAATGCCAACCGCATCAATGGCAGCCTGTTTGCACCGGGCACTTCCATTGCCTCAACCCTGGCAAACGAATTTGGTGAAGCCGACCCCGGATTACACATCGCGTCCCTGTTTGCACTGGGTCTGGTGTTGTTCCTCCTCACCTTTGTCGTGCTGGCCATTTCGCGCTGGCTGATCAGCCGCAGCATAGGCTCAGAAGGTTTATAAGGCGCCACTATGAATCTCTATAAACGCCGTATCTGGGTCAATCATATTGGGATTACCCTGTCCATGATCGCGATGAGCCTGGGGCTGATCGCGCTATTGTGGATATTGTGGACACTGTTCTCCAATGGCTTCGCTGCGTTGAGTTGGGATCTCTTTACTCAGGATACGCCGGCACCCGGATCCGAAGGCGGCGGCTTGCGTAATGCCATTGTGGGCAGTGGCCTGATCCTGTTTTTTGCCATGCTGATTTCCACGCCAATCGGAATTTTGGCCGGGATTTATTTGGCAGAATATGGGCGTGTATCGAAGTTTGCATCGTTCACCAGGTTCATGACTGACATCATGCTGTCGGCGCCGTCCATCGTCATTGGATTGTTTGTGTATGCTTTGTTTGTGGTGACCACGGGCGGATTTTCCGGCTGGGCAGGGTCGCTGGCACTTGCCCTGATTGCTATTCCGGTGGTGGTTCGAACAACCGAAAATATGCTGAAATTGGTGCCGACGAGTTTGCGCGAGGCCGCGTTTGCTGTCGGTGCCCCACGTTGGCAGGTGTCGCTCAAAATCACGCTGCGTGCGGTTAAATCCGGTGTTGCAACCGGCGTCCTTCTTGCTATGGCACGCATCACGGGCGAGACCGCACCGTTGTTGTTCACTGCGCTCAACAACCAGTTTTTCAGCACCAATATGGCTGAACCCATGGGCAATTTACCGGTGGTGATTTATCAGTTTGCGCTAAGCCCGTATGACAACTGGGTCGATCTGGCATGGGGCGGCGCACTTTTGATTGCCCTTGTGGTGTTGGCAGTCAACATTGGTGTACGCGTCGCTTTCCGAAACAAATATAAACGTTAATTTCTCCGGAGCATTACGATGTCCGATCAAGCCATACCCAGCGGCGAAAGTTCTGCCTTGCAGGTTCGCAACCTGAGTTTTTTCTATGGCGATTTCAAAGGTCTGAATGACGTTACGTTTGATGTTGCCCATAAAAAAGTAACCGCTTTTATTGGGCCTTCCGGCTGCGGAAAATCCACGTTGTTGCGCACGTTTAACCGGATGTATGACCTCTACCCGGGTCAGCGTGCAGAAGGCAATATTCTGTTTCACGGCAAAAATCTGCTCGATAAGTCGCAGGATGTGAACCTGGTGCGCGCCAAGATCGGCATGGTGTTCCAGAAGCCGACGCCATTCCCCATGACGATTTACGAAAACATTGCCTTTGGTGTTCGGCTGTATGAACGTATGTCGAAGAGCGCGATGGATGATCGCGTCGAGTGGGCGCTTAAAAAGGCCGCGCTGTGGGGTGAAGTGAAGGATAAATTACAGCAGAACGGATTGTCACTGTCCGGTGGACAGCAGCAGCGTCTGTGCATCGCGCGTGCGGTCGCAGTCAAGCCTGAAATCGTGCTGCTCGACGAGCCGACTTCGGCACTCGACCCTATTTCTACCGCAAAGATTGAAGAGCTCATCAACGAGTTGAAGAGCGATTACACCATAGCCATCGTGACCCACAACATGCAGCAGGCTGCGCGGATATCGGACTTCACCGCGTTCATGTATCTAGGTGAACTTATCGAGTTCAACGAAACCGGAACCATCTTCATGCGCCCGGGCAAGAAACAGACGGAAGACTATATTACGGGTCGTTTTGGCTGATCTCACTCGAGCGTAACGCGCATGACGGTTGACCACCATGCGCGTTACGCTTACCATCGCGAACTTTTGTTTGGCAGACTCCCATGCGCACAAAGCTCGTAGCCGGAAACTGGAAAATGCACGGCAGCCTGGCTGAAAATGCCGCGTTGCTGGCCGCACTCAAGCCTGCATTGGCCGGTATTGATGCCGTGGTGTGTGTGCCGTTTCCCTATCTTGCACAGGTGCAAGCCGCGCTTGCCGGTTCTTCGATCGCCTGGGGTGCGCAGAATCTGTCGGAGCAAGCCAAGGGCGCATTTACCGGTGAGGTTTCAGCCGCCATGCTGCTCGACTTCGGCTGCACGTATGTGATCGTCGGGCACTCAGAGAGACGCAGCCTGTACGGCGAGTCCGATGCGCTGGTAGCGAGCAAATACATGGCTGCCCAAGCGGCAGGCTTGAAGCCTATTTTGTGCGTGGGTGAATCGCTGGATGAGCGTGAGTCAGGCGTAACCGAAGCGGTGGTTGCGCGTCAGCTCGATGCCGTGATCAACATGGCTGGCGTTGCTTCATTGGCGAATGCGGTGGTTGCGTATGAACCCGTGTGGGCCATCGGCACCGGAAAAACGGCTTCCCCCGAACAGGCGCAGGCCGTGCACAGTTTCATCCGCAACAAAATTGCAGCGCTGGATGTGGCCATAGCGAATCAGTTGGTAATCCAATATGGGGGTAGCGTAAAAGCCGCGAATGCGTCAGAATTAATGGCTAAGCTGGATATTGATGGTGGCCTGATTGGCGGGGCGTCTTTAGTTGTCGAAGAATTTGTGGCTATTTGCCGGGCAGCTGCCAAGTAAGAGTCATACCGAGTAAGAGTTGAGCTGAGTAAGAGTCAAAATTATGGAATCACTGGTTTGGGTTGTTCATATTATTATTGCCGTTTCGTTGATTGCGCTGGTATTGCTGCAACACGGAAAAGGTGCTGACATGGGCGCGGCATTTGGCGGTGGTTCGGCGGGAAGCCTGTTTGGCTCAAGCGGTTCGGCCAATTTTCTGAGCCGTAGTACCGCTGTTCTGGCGACGCTGTTTTTTATGACCAGCTTGACCCTGGCCTATTTTGGTCTTCAGGAGCACGAATCGAAGAGTGTACTCGATCGGACGACGGTACCCGTGACATCAAAAACGCAACCTGCAGCGCCTCAGCAACAGGTTCCGGGTCAGAACGCTGGCTCAAAAGCAAGCGATATCCCGCAGTAAATCCGCAGTAAAAGTAATACATAAAAGTAATACATGGCAGGGCGCAATGCGTCCAGCTATACAAGGTGTTAAAGCGCTTTGGCCGACGTGGTGGAATTGGTAGACACGCTATCTTGAGGGGGTAGTGACTTAGGTTGTGCGAGTTCGAGTCTCGCCGTCGGCACCATCAATTTTCCTGATTCATTCATTAGCATTCGCTATCAATAAGCATTTGATTATCAAGGAATAAATACAAAATTTCGGCTTGACATCCGGTGCTCTGCGCTAATACACTCGGTCTATAATTATTCAATAGCCAACCAAGGCTAAGACGGAGGAACCCAGTGCTGGAGAACTACCTCCCCATTCTGTTATTCATTCTGGTCGGTCTGGCTTTCGGGATCGGCCCGATCATTGCCGGCGGCCTGTTGGCGCCGCACCGTCCAGATAGCGCCAAACTTTCGCCTTACGAATGCGGCTTCGAGGCCTTCGAAGACGCACGCATGAAATTCGACGTGCGCTACTACCTGGTTGCCATTCTGTTCATCCTGTTTGATCTGGAAATTGCCTTTCTTTTTCCCTGGGCCATCGTGCTGGAAGAAATCGGTCTGCCCGGTTTTGTCGCGATGATGGTATTCCTCGGCATTCTGGTGGTCGGCTTCATCTACGAGTGGATGAAGGGGGCTCTGGAATGGGAGTGATGTTTGCACAGGAGGGCGCAGCGTGAGCATCGAAGGCGTCCTCGAACAGGGTTTTGTGACGACCAAGGCCGATCAGCTCATCAACTACATGCGCACCGGCTCGATGTGGCCGATGACTTTCGGTTTGGCCTGCTGTGCGGTGGAAATGATGCAGGCTGGCGCGTCGCGCTACGACCTCGACCGTTTCGGTATCGTGTTTCGTCCGAGCCCGCGACAGTCCGACGTGATGATTGTGGCGGGTACGCTATGTAACAAGATGGCCCCCGCGTTGCGCAAGGTGTATGACCAGATGGCCGAGCCACGCTGGGTGATTTCCATGGGCTCGTGCGCTAACGGCGGCGGCTATTACCATTATTCCTATTCGGTGGTGCGCGGCTGCGACCGTATTGTGCCGGTGGATATCTATGTTCCTGGTTGTCCGCCTACGGCGGAGGCGCTGCTGTTCGGCATCATCCAGCTGCAGAACAAGATCCGTCGTACCAACACCATTGCCCGCTGATTGGTACTCATGACTGCGACATACGCGTCTCTTTCTGCTTGCCTGCAAAACGTTCTGGGTGATGCGCTCGTTCAGGTAACCGAGCGTCTGGATGAATTGACCTTGATCATCACGCCACAGGCATATGTCTCTGCCATGACCACGCTGCGTGACCATCCGGACTGCCGCTTCGAGCAGCTGATTGATTTGTGTGGCATGGATTATTCGACGTATGGCGATGGCGCCTGGGAAGGGGCGCGCTACGCCGTAGTCGTGCATTTGCTGTCGGTGTCCAACAACCAGCGGGTGCGCGTGCGGGTGTTTTGCCCGGACGACGACTTGCCGCTGGTGGCGTCGATGGTCGACATCTGGCCGGGAGCCAACTGGTTTGAGCGCGAGGCGTTTGATCTCTATGGCATCGTGTTTGAAGGCCATCCGGACCTGCGTCGCATCCTCACTGATTATGGTTTTATTGGCCATCCTTTCCGCAAGGACTTCCCCTTGTCGGGCAACGTCGAAATGCGGTACGACCCCACCCAGCAGCGCGTGATTTATCAGCCGGTATCGATCGAGCCGCGCGAAATCGTGCCACGCATCGTACGCGACGAAAGCTACGGGGAGGGGCGCTGATGTTTCTAATCCGTAACTACGCAAGATTAATGGGTGTTGTCCCGGAGTGTTCACATGTCTGAAATCCGGAACTACACGATGAACTTCGGCCCGCAGCACCCCGCTGCGCACGGCGTGCTGCGGCTGGTGCTTGAACTCGACGGCGAAGTGATCCAGCGCGCCGACCCGCATATCGGTCTGCTGCATCGCGCTACCGAAAAGCTGGCCGAGCACAAAACCTACATCCAGTCGGTGCCTTACATGGATCGCCTCGACTATGTGTCGATGATGGTCAACGAGCATGCGTACGTGATGGCGATCGAAAAGCTGTTGCAGATCCAGGTTCCAGAACGTGCGCAGTACATCCGCGTGATGTTTGACGAGATCACCCGTGTGCTGAACCATTTGTTGTGGCTGGGCGCGCACGCGCTGGATGTGGGCGCGATGACGGTATTTCTCTACGCATTCCGTGAGCGCGAGGACCTGATGGACTGTTATGAAGCCGTCTCAGGTGCGCGCCTGCATGCGGCTTACTATCGTCCGGGCGGCGTATACCGCGATCTGCCTGACACCATGCCGCAGTATGAGGCGCAGCACACGCGTAGCGCGGCAACCATGAAATCAATGAACGAGAATCGCCAGGGTTCGCTGCTCGATTTCATCGAAGACTTCACCCAGCGCTTTCCGACCTATGTTGACGAATACGAAACCCTGCTGACCGATAACCGTATCTGGAAACAGCGCACCGTGGGTATCGGTGTGGTGTCACCCGAACGCGCGCTGGCATTGGGCTTCACCGGGCCGATGCTGCGCGGCTCCGGCGTCGAGTGGGACCTGCGCAAGAAGCAGCCCTATGAAGTGTATGACCGCATGGATTTCGACATCCCGGTCGGTACCAATGGCGATTGTTATGACCGCTACCTGGTGCGTATCGAGGAATTCCGGCAGTCGAACCGCATCATCAAGCAGTGCGTCGACTGGCTGCGTAAAAACCCCGGCCCGGTGATTGTCGAGAACCACAAGGTTGCGCCGCCCTCGCGGATCGATATGAAGCAGAACATGGAAGAGCTGATCCATCACTTCAAGCTGTTTACCGAAGGCATGCACGTGCCTGCAGGTGAGGCCTATGCCGCGGTGGAGCACCCAAAGGGCGAGTTCGGTATTTATCTGGTGTCGGACGGTGCCAACAAGCCCTACCGCCTGAAAATTCGCGCACCGGGTTACCCGCATCTGGCTGCGCTCGACGAAATGTCGCGTGGCCACATGATCGCTGACGTTGTGGCCATTATCGGCACGCAGGATATTGTTTTTGGGGAGATCGACCGCTGATGGCCAAGCCTGATCTGAATGACAGCCTGCGGCTGAGTGCTGAATCCCTCGCGCTGATCGATGTGGAAGTGGCTAAGTATCCCGCTGAGCAGAAGCAGTCGGCGGTAATGGGCGCGCTGCGCATTGCGCAGACTGAATGTGGCTGGCTGAAGCCCGCGCTGATCGAGTATGTAGCTGATTATCTCGAGATGCCGGCGATTGCTGCCTATGAAGTCGCCACGTTTTACAATATGTACGACACCCAACGCCCGGGCCGCCACAAGATCACGCTGTGTACCAATCTGCCTTGCATGCTGATGGGTGCCGGTGAACTGGGCGAGTATCTGAAAAAGAAACTTGAGATCGGTTTTGGCGAAACCTCCGAGGACGGCCGCTTCACCTTGAAAGAAGGCGAATGCATGGGTGCTTGCGGCGATGCGCCGATGTGTTTGCACAACAATCACGTGATGCACACCCATCTCACACCCGAGAAAGTGGACGAACTGCTGGAGAAGTTGACATGAGTGGCCGTCTGATATGAGTTTGCTCACGCCCAATTCTCAAGTGTGCAGCTGGACGCAGGCTTTCGACAAACCCGGTTCGCTTGCAACCTATGTGGCCAATGGCGGCTATCAGGCGTTGCGCAGGGTGATCGCCGAGCAGATGCCGGGCGACGCCATCATTGCCGAACTCAAGACCAGTGCCTTGCGCGGGCGCGGTGGCGCGGGCTTCCCCACCGGACTCAAGTGGAGCTTCATGCCACGCGCGTTTCCGGGCGATAAATACATCGTCTGCAATAGCGACGAGGGCGAGCCGGGTACCTTCAAGGATCGCGATATCCTGCGCTATAACCCACACCAGCTGATCGAAGGCATGGCCATTGCCGGCTACGTGCTGGGCGCACGCGTGGGATACAACTATATTCACGGCGAAAT
>JBKJIS010000096.1:0-15256 GCA_046598305.1 Thiobacillus sp. | reverse complement strand
AGTACGCCGACGGGGTGCTGGAACTGACCTTGCCGAAGAAAGCGGCCAGTTCGGCCAGGAAACTGGCGATCCAGTAATTTCCCGACACTTGATGAAAGGCGGCGCCATTCAGGGGGCGTCGCCTTTTTTATCTTTATTCATTGGCGCCCGGATCGTCATAGGGGCGAGGTGGGACGCGTCGAGCACCTGGCGTATACTTGCGACTCACTATTCATCAGTACATGGATAGCCTGCCAGTACAGACCGCGCAATAAGAATCAAGCCAGCGACCCATTTGATGTGCTGGCGCGCCTTGACTCAAGCGGCCCATGACAGCCCTGCCCTGTCACATTTTCCCTACCGGACCACCCATGGAAATCCTGCTTTTAACCGCACTGATCGTGCTGAATGGCGTGTTCGCCATGTCGGAAATCGCACTGGTGACGGCGCGGCGCACGCGGCTTGCGCGGCTGGCTGACGACGGCGACCGTTCGGCGGCGGTCGCGATGAAACTGCATGACGACCCGACGCGTTTTTTGTCGACCGTGCAGATTGGCATCACCTCGATCGGCATTCTGAACGGCATCGTCGGCGAGGCGGTGCTGGCCGAGCCGATGGCGCTGTGGTTGCAGGCGTACGGGATGGAAACGGAAGCCAGCAGCCTCGTCTCGACTGCGCTGGTTGTGGTGGTCATCACCTATGTCTCGATCGTGATCGGCGAACTGGTGCCCAAGCGCATCGCGCAGTTCAACCCCGAGGGCATTGCCCGGCTGGTGGCACGCCCGATGAATCTGCTGGCGCAGCTGGCGCGTCCGTTTGTTCTCCTGTTGTCGGCATCCACCAAAGCGATTCTGCGGCTGATGGGCCAGCGTGAGCCCAGCCACCAGGGTGTGACCGAGGAAGAAATCCACGCCATGCTGCAAGAAGGTTCGGATTCCGGCGTGATCGAACAGCAGGAACGCGACATGGTGCGCAATGTGTTCCGTCTGGATGAGCGGCATATCAACTCGCTGATGATCCCGCGCGCCGACATCGTGTATCTCGACGCCACGCTGCCGCTGGAAGAAAATCTGCGGCGCGTGGCCGAGTCGGAGCACTCGCGCTTCCCGGTCTGCAAGGACGGGCTCGACGAAGTGCTGGGCATACTTAGCGCCAAGCAACTGCTCAACCAGACGCTGAAAGGCGATCACGCTGACCTGACCGCCCAGCTCTTGCCGGCGGTGTTCGTGCCGGAAAGTCTCACCGGGATGGATTTGCTGGAACACTTCCGCGCGTCCGACGCGCACATGGTGCTAATCATCGACGAATACGGCGAGATCAACGGTCTGGTCACGCTGCAGGACGTGCTGGAAGCGGTGACCGGCGAATTCAAGCCGCGCACCCTGGAAGAGGCCTGGGCGGTGCAACGCGAGGACGGCTCCTGGCTGCTCGACGGCCTGATTCCCATTCCCGAGCTCAAGGACCGGCTGGGGCTGAAAAGCGTGCCGGAAGAAGCCAGGGGCCGCTACCACACGCTGAGCGGGATGGTGATGTGGCTGTCCGGACGGCTGCCGCAAACCGGCGATATTCTGGTCTGGGAAAACTGGCGGCTGGAAGTGGTCGACCTCGACGGCAAGCGCATCGACAAGATACTCGCCACGCTGCTTCCGCCTGCCGAAGAACCCCAGCCTGATGCACCTGCCGGGCCAGTCTGACACCGTCGCGCGTCAGTTGAGTTCCCAAAAAAGGGGGGGCGTGATCCCTAGCAGCCTGTCGGACTTAAAGGGAATCGGCTGCAAATCCGCCTGAGCGGTTCATATTTCGCCGCTTTTTTGGTCAATAGAACGACTATTGACCTGCAAAAGCGTCAAAATCTGCCCTCGCCCAGCCGAATTTTCGCTACGATTCTTCAAGTCCGACAGGCTGCTAGCTGAGCACTTAATCTGTTGAAATAATGGGAAGGCGGCTCGCCGTTTACTTAATCTGGTGAAATTTTCTATCTGCCTGAATTGCGAACCGGAGCGGCTGGGTTGGATTTGTTGCTTTATGGTCCAGCGGCTCTTGTTGTGTCCTGCTATCTTTCGATGCCCCGCAGAGGCGTTTTCTCGCCTATGTAAGTCGTAGGCCGCAATTGCGCGATAGCCAGCCTGGCTTCTTCGGCAGATGGAATCAACTTAAGCTTTTGGGCGTTCAGAAGGAATTCTTCCGTGCTGATCAGCGCGCATGTTGGGGGCAGGGAGGCCGCATTCCGCAAGAACCAGCTATCTTCGAAAAGAACGAGCGAAGCCTGGTTCGCAATTCTCAATTCGATCAACAAGCTTTGGATTGAAAGCTCCCCGGCCCCGCGTGGGGGTTGAGCCTTCGGATTCCGCTGGCGCTGTTGGCTTAGCAGGTGGCCCACTTGCGTCGGGCGAATTTCGATGGATGTTGCGTTGGCCAGATAGAATTGATGGATTCTGCTCGCCTCGATAGAGGCCCCAGGCAAGCGACCCGGATCAACAGCCTCCTCTTTGACGATATCGGTGATCGCGACTCGGAAATTGCTTAGCAAACCAAGTAAATTTCCCGCCGCCAGAGAAAACAGCGGGCCCGAGTCGGGAATCAGAATGGATTTCATGAAGGCTGCTGGATACGGCCCCTAACGGTTCTTTTTGGCCTGTCTTTTTCGGGCAGCAAGCACTGCTTCAGAGCATCGAGAGATTCGGCGGCCTGCCGCTTGACAGTCTCTTCCGAAAGCCGGGGCATTGGAAGCCCCTCGTCGACCATCCGATGCAGCGTATATCCCGCGTCTTGATAGCCCAAAAGACTTGTGGCCTCCATGAGAGATATCTTCCCGCTGCTCAGGTCGAGCAGGATTTTCTTGGACGGATCGATTGCGGGAGCGTCAAGCTTTTGCCCTAGCTGCGAAAACAACGACGATACGAGCTTGTTTAGCGACCCGCCATGCCGAGCGACATAAGCCTTGGCGTTGGACAGGACTTCATCCTCGATCTCGAAGTTAATTTTTGACTTGCCCATGCCAATCCCCATCCACCTAATTCACCCATTATCATGGGGGGTTTTTCTGAGTTCGTCAACCATCGTCGTTGACTGTCCTTGGAGGGACTGACTCGGGATACTGTCCGGAAGATTTCTTCCGCAAGGATGTGATCCAGGGAACAAGGCGATATGCCTGTTTTAGGCTTGCCGATTCGCTATTTCAACAGATTAAGTGCTCGGCTAGGCGTGATCCAGTATGTGTACACAGACGCGGTCACGCGGCGACCCGGCACCGTATAGTGGATGACTGCGAACCCTTCCGCGAACGCTCAAGTTGGCGCCGGGCAGGCCGATACAAACTCACTGTGTATCCCCCAAAGGTTCCGCTCCCTGAGTTGAAAGCTAGTCCCCCATGCATTTTTCCGCGTTTTCCAGCCTGCGGGCTCGCCTGATCCTGCTCATTGCCATCGCCATCGCGCCCTGGTTCGGTACGATGGTCTATCACATGTGGATCGACTGGCACCAGGCCACGGCAGCGGCCATTGAAGACGCCCAGCGGCTGACGCGTGCCATTGCCATGGAGCAGGACCAGTCGGTGCTGAACGCACGCAACCTGTTGCAGATACTGGCTACCCTGCCCGAGATACGCGACGACGATGGCGATGCCTGCCGCGCGCGCCTGCAGGCCATCCATGCGCAGACGGTTGGCTACATCAACCTGGGCGTGACCGACGCGCGTGGGCGCCTGCTTTGCGCCGCCAAGGGCGGCGGACAGGATTTCAGCGATCGCGACTGGTATCGCGAAGTGGTGAAATCGCCGCGCTTCGTGGTGGGGCACTACGTGATCGGCAAGATCAGCGGCCTGCCGATTCTTCCGGCGGCGTACCCAATCCTGGACGAAGCGGGCACGCTGCGTCGCGTCGTGTGGCTGGCGCTGGACATGGCCTGGCTGGGGGAAACCCTGCGGCGTGGCGCCCGCACCCAGGACGCGGTGGTGAACCTGCTGGACAAGCAGGGCGTCGTGCTGGCGCGCCACCCGTCCGACCCGGACATGGTGGGCAAGCCACACCGCCTGGGGTGGCTGGTGCAAGCCATCCTGGCCGGGCGGACGGAAGGCAGCGGAGAGGCGCGCCCCCCGCAAGGGGAGACGCGCCTGGTCGCGTTCGCGCGCCTGGACGCCAGCACCGAGGGGGTTTACGTTGCCGTCAGCTTCTCGAAACAGCACGTACTGCGCGAGGTGCTGACAAATTTCCGCTACAAGCTGCTGTTTCTCGGCCTGTTTACGGTGCTCACGCTGGGCGCGGCCTGGTTCCTGTCGGAGGCTGTCGTGGCGCGCCCGCTGTCCCTGCTTGTCCGTGCCGCGAAGCGGATCGCGGCCGGGGATTTCAGTGCGCGCACGGATCTGGCCGCAGGGCGCGGCGAGCTTTCGGAACTGGCGCGCGCCTTCGACGAAATGGCGGGTTCGCTGGAACAGGCGTTCCTGCGAATACAGAGCGTCATGGAAGTGGCGCCGGAAGCGATCATTATGTCCGATGCCGACGGACGCATTGTCATGGCCAATGCCCGTACCGAAAAATTGTTTGGCTACACCCGGCAGGAGCTGATCGGCAAGCCGATCGAAATCCTCGTGCCGACAGACCTGCGCGCCGCGCACGTTAAGAATCGCTCAAGCTACGGCCACAAACCGGTAACCCGCGACATGGGCGCGAAAAAGCTTGATCTGAAAGGGCAGCGCAAGGATGGGACGACCTTCCCGGTGGATATCAGCCTGGCCCCCCTCAAGACCGAACAAGGGATATGGGTGGTGGCCGCGGTGCGCGATGTGAGCGAGCGCAAGCGCTTCGAAGCCGAGATTCTCCATCAGGCGACGCACGACACCCTCACGGGACTGCCGAACCGGACGCTGTTTCGCGAACTACTGATCCATGGCATGGCGCAGGCCACGCGCGCCGAAAACCTGCTCGCCGTGCTGTTTCTCGATCTGGATGGATTCAAGAATATCAACGACACCCTCGGCCATGCCGAAGGCGACGCGCTGTTGCGCGCAGTCGCGCAGCGCATCGTGGGCGCGCTGCGCAAGGATGACGTGGTGGCCCGCCAGGGCGGCGATGAATTCACCATCCTGCTGCAGGGCGTCAAGGAGGTGCAGGACATCACCCTGATCGCCGACAATCTGCTGAAGGCGATCGCCCGGCCCTATGTCTCCGGTCCGCACGAGATGCACATCACATCGAGCATCGGCATCACCGTGTTTCCGTTCGACGACAACGACGCGGACAACCTGCTGCGCAATGCCGATACCGCCATGTACCAGGCCAAGGCAGACGGCAAGAACGCTTTTCGTTTCTATACGGCGGAAATGAACGCGGCGATGCGCTCCCGGCTGGAGATCGAGAACGGCCTCCGGCAGGCGCTTCAGGACGGCCAGTTCGTGCTGCACTACCAGCCGCAGGTCAGCGTGGAAACCGGAGGAATTCTGGGAGTCGAGGCGCTGATCCGCTGGCAGCATCCCGTGCAGGGCCTGCTCGCCCCGACGACATTCATATCCATCGCGGAGGAAAGCGGACTCATCGAACCCATCGGAGAGTGGGTGCTGGCCACCGCATGCAGACAGATACAAACCTGGCGCGCCCTGGGCCTGGGGGATATCAAGGTGGCGGTCAACCTGTCCGCGCGCCAGTTCCAACGGCCGAATCTGCTCGATACGATTCGGCGCATTCTCGCCGAGACCGGCGTCGATGGCTGTCCGTGGCTGCTGGAGCTGGAGTTGACCGAGAGCATGGTGATGCGCGACGTGGAAAAGAGTGTGGTGACCCTGAAGCGCCTGCGTGAAATGGGGCTGCTGCTCGCCATCGACGATTTCGGAACCGGTTATTCCAGCCTCAGCTATCTGAAACGTTTTCCCATCAATATGCTCAAGATCGACAAGTCCTTTATCGATGGCATCACCACCGACGCGGACGATGCGGCCATCGCGACGGCCATCGTAAGCCTGGGGCACAGCATGAAACTCAGCGTCATCGCCGAGGGCGTGGAAACGGAACAGCAGTGGAACTGGCTGCGGCAAGCCGGATGCGACGAGGCGCAGGGCTACCACTTCGGACGACCGATGCCGGCGGACGAACTGGAGGCGCTGCTGCGCGCCGGCGCCCCCCTGCCGGCATCGGCTGCGAGGAAGCCATTCACGGCGCCAGACAAAATATCCGGGTAAGGCCCGCGCCTCCGGGCGAGTCGGGCCGTCCCGCTACGGTGCCCCCTCCTGTTCAACCAGGGCGTCCGACACGGTTCGCCCGATCAAGCCTTTTCGCCGGTTGCCAGCAACAAGCCGCCCCACGGCAGCACACTGGGCACGCACGGTTCCAGCGCGCGCGCCCAACGCGTTCCGGAAGGCAGAAAAATGGCCGAATGCAGGCGCAGCTTGCGCACTGGCAAGCCGTCAAACAGCGCGCGCACTTCGTTCGCGCTGTGCCAGCGGGCGCCGCGATAGGCGCCGCTGCCGCCGCCTTGGCCCTTTTGCCGATACAACAGGCTGCGCCGATTGAGCCAGCCGATGGCGAAACGGCGGCGTGCCACCCGCACGCATTCGGCCACGGCCTGCCGCTCGTCTGCCACAAAACAGAGTGCGGCGATGGACAGGACGTGGTCAAAACGGGCATCGTCAAAAGGCAGTGCGCGTGCGTCGCCTTCGACCCATTGCAGGTTTGGACTGCTATGCGCGCGCGCGAAATTCATCCAGTCCGGATTGGGGTCGAGCCCGGTAGCATCGAATCCATCGGCCGCGGCGCGGCGGGTAAACCAACCGGTGCCGCAGCCGACATCGAGCAGGCTGTCGCCCGCTTGGCCTGCAAGCAGCCTGGCTGCCATTGCGTATTCGGCGTCACCCACCCAGCGCCCGCGCGGGGTGTCGTACCAGGCATCGTAGTCGGCGGGGTTCATGCCGTCAGACCGCCGGTGCCATCCGCCGCAAGCGCCGTTCGATGGCGAGGGTCGCAATCAACGCGGCCAGCAAGAGGGGCGCCACCGCGAGATTGAGCGTGGCCCAGTCGAAGCGGTCGTAGAGCCATCCCGCTGAGAGGGTGGCCAGCGCGGCGAAGCCGAAAACGATGAATTCGTTGACCGCCTGCACCTTCAGCTTTTCGGCGGGCTGGCAGGTCTGGATCAACAGCGTGGTGCCGCCGATGAAGGCAAAATTCCAGCCGACGCCGAGCAGCACCAGCGCGCTCAAAAAGTTCAGGAATGCGACGCCGGACACAGCCAGCACGACGTGGCCGAGCAGCAGGACGAAGCCGGCCTGCATGATGCGCGGCGCGCCGTAGCGATTGATCAGCGCGCCGGTGAAGAAGGACGGCGCGAACATCCCCACCACGTGCCACTGGATCACCGGCGTCACGCTCGACCCCGGCAGGCCGCAGCCCAGGATCGCCAGCGGGGTCGCCGTCATCACCATAATCATGACGGCAGAGCCGATGGCGGCGCCGAAGATCGCAACCTGCAGGGCGGGCTGGCCCAGTATTTCACGCAGCGGACGCGAGGGACCCACGGGCGCGTCGTTCACCCTGGGCAGCCGCAGGCGCGAGATCAGCAGCAAGGCGACGAGGCTCAAGACGCCCTGCGCAAGGTAGGAGCCGACAAAGAGCTGTCCGCCGATCCAGTCGCGTCCCCATAGTCCGAGCTGGGGGCCGAGGAAGGCCGCGACCACACCGCCGGCCACCACCAGGGAAATGGCCTTGCCGGCTTGATCCGGCCCGGCGGCCTCGACGGCGGCGAAGCGGTAGTAATTGGCGAAGCCCTGATAGCAGCCGAGCAGGAAGTGGCCGATGACAAACGCGGCAAAATCGCTTTCGTGGAGCGCGAACACACTCAGCAGGCTGCCGCCGATGCCCAGCAGCGCGCCCAGCATAAAACCCGGACGGCGTCCGTAACGGCGCATCAGCATGGCTGCCGGCAGCGAGGCGAAGGCGGTGCCGATCACCATGGCCGCCACCGGCAGCGTCGCGAGCCCCTTGTCAGGGGCAAGCATGCTCCCGAGGATCGCGGCGAGCGCCATCGACAGGACAATGGCGGACAGCATCAGGGCCTGGCTCAGCGCCAGGATCAGGATGTTGCCACGGGACGAGGCGGTCAACACGCCACGCCCCTCCCCGGCATCTGCGGCAGACCTTGGCGTTGCGCCCGCTTCGCCCGGTGGAGGGCGTTGACGCCGCGCGAACCGGGAAGGGGGACAAGGGCTCGCTGCGCGAGCTTCACGCTAAAACCATTTGTACAGCCAATATTTTTCGTAGGCCACCTTGCCCCAGTGCAGCAGGCGTCCGGCGGGTCTCAGCTTCATCCGTGGTGCAGGCTCGGCGTAGAAGTTGCCGCTGCCGAAACCGGCCTGGCCGTCTCCGGCTTCGATGAAGCACGCGCCTTCCCCATGGAACTGCGTCTTCAAGCCTTTGCCGGTGATTTCGGCGACGATATTGTGTGCGACCACTTCGGCCTGTCCGTGCGCAAACACGCCGGCCTTGGGCAGCGGCTTGCCGATGGCGAGCGGAATGCCGGTCACATCGCCGATGGCGTACACGCCAGGGAAAGGCGTGGCGAGCGTGGCGCGATCCACCGCAACCCAGCCGCTGTCGCCGCACAGTCCCGCATCGCGCACGGCCTCCGGCGCACGATGCGGCGGCACATAGACCAGCAGGTCGAAATCGGCACTGGCGCCGCTTTCGAAATGGATGCGGCGCGCCTCGGGGTCCACCGACACGACCTTTTCCTGCGGGTGGTAGCCGATGCCTTTTTGCTCGACCATGGCGCGCACTTGCGCCGAGGCCACGGGTCCCGCCACCGGCATCGGCCCCGGCTCGGGCGAGTAGAGGTCGATCTGCACCTGGTCGCGCAATCCGCGCCGGCGGTAGTCCCATTCCAGCAGCATGGCCGCCTCGTAGGGCGCGGCCGGGCACTTGAACGGCATCGCGCTCACCAGCAGCGCGAGGTGGCCGTGCGTCAACGCCAGGCGCGCGTCGCGAATCGCTTCCGCGCCCGCCAGGCTGTAAAGATTATGGCCGGCTTGGGCCAAGCCCGGCACCGTATCCGGCGCCAGCGCCGCGCCCAAGGCGATGATCAGATAATCCGCGGTCAACTCTTTTCCATCCACGGTCACCGCGCGCCGCGTCGGATCGATGCGCTCCACGCGGCCACGCACCAGCTCAATGCCGCGGCGCGCGAGCGCGGTATAAGGGCGGGAAATCTGCTGCGGCGCACGCAGCCCGAGCATCAGCCACAGCAGGGAAGGTTGAAATACATGCGCGGACGCTTGTTCCACCAGCACCACCCGGTGCTCGCGCGACAGCGCACGGCGCAGCCGACTGGCGGCGACGACGCCACCGATGCCGCCGCCGAGAATCAATACGGTTTTGCTCTCTGCCATGATCTGCCTCCGGGGCTGACCGAAACTACAAACCCACCATGGTGGCCGCTTGATCCCACTCGCGCACGATCTGGAGCAGTTGTCCCGCGTGGACCGCCTCCGGATCGAACGCCACGGTCAGCACATGGGGATGCGCGGGGCTGAAGTGTGCCGAGACCACCCCCTTGCTCCCGCTCAACGCGTCCTCGATTTTTGCGCGTTGCTCGGCAGCCAACGTCGGGTGCACATGAATCAGAATATCTGCGATGTCCATAACGATCTCCTTTGCCGCTTGAGCGGCGAGGTTGTTGAAAGCGCATCCCAGCGACTGGGATCGCGAGTTTTCTGCCCGAACGCCTCGCGCTCGATCTCGCCGCGCGCGCTGCGTTCTTCCAGAATCTGCCCTGCCCACTTCTGCGCTGGCGCGCCTCGACTGCTTGCTTCCCCCGCCAGCCATTCAACCTAAAAAGTCAGCACCCGGTCGCAGTCGCAGGTGAGGCGATACAGGTCCTGCATGATGGACAGGGCGCACACCTCGCCCGCCTCGGCGTTGCGCAGCTTGAGGCAGGTGCCGCAGGCGTCGATTTTGCCGCCGCGATCGGCCAGTTCCTGCATCGCCTGCGTCACGGCGAAATGTTCCGTGTCCAGCGATTCGCACTCGACGCCTTTGCCGAGCAGGAATACATTAACCGTGTCGCCTTCCGGATCATTCGAACTGATTACGATACCTAGTTTCATACTAGTCTCCTTTAGCGAATGTTTTATCGGTCTCCGGACAGGATCACGAAAGCCATGCGGCCGGCGACGCTGCCAAGGGTCTCGCCCGGGTCGGGATTGCCCACCCGAAACCACATGCCGGCAGTCTCGCCTTTGGCGTAAGGCGTGCCGTTTTCCAGCATGCCGGTTTCGACGATATGCACCCGCGTCGTTTCCAGAATATTGATCCGGTAGCCCGCGGCATGCGCTGCCACCGCGTAGCCTTGCTTCATGGCGGAGATTTCTTCGCGGCTCAGCTTGCAGGTTTCGCACACTTCAATATGAAGTGAGGGGAGCGGCCCGGCCTGGGCCGACGACGCGCAGCGCTTGGCTTGCTCTTGCGCTTGCTGCTGTATTCCGGCTTCCATGGGCCTGGCGCCCGCTACGCTCGCCAGGGCGAGCTGGGATGACAGCGCGAAAACGATGGCAACGGTACGTGTTCTGGTCATGGCGGTTCCTTTAATTCGGTCAGTGCCCGGCCGGCTGACTGGCACGCGCGTGGGCGTCGAATCCGCCCTTGGCTTTCCAGCCTTCAATGCCGTCCTGTAGCACTTTCACGTTGTCGTAGCCCAGCAGCCGCAGGGCGAACACCGCCTGCGCGGACAGCGAACCGGAGTTGCAGTACATCACCACCATGCGGTCCTTCGGCAATTCGGCACGCCGCGCCACCGCCTGCCGCCAGTCGATGTTGATTGCGCCGGGAATGTGCTCCTTTGCATATTGAGCCGCATCCCGCGCATCCACTATGAAGACTTTTTTTCCAGTCGTCGGCAGGAATCTGCTCCGGCCAGATCAGGCTACTTCTGTATTCGGCGAAGTCCATGTAGCCGGACAGCGCATCGACCACGACGGGGTTTTCTTCCGACCAGGCAGGCGCGGCCAGAAAAGACAGGCTGGCAAACAGGGCGCCGAGTCTGACCGGGGGACAGGACTTTGTTCATGGGTTTTCCTTTGCAGGATTGAGGCGTGGATGCGTTTCTTCGCACACCAACAAGACAATCAAACCGGAAACAAACATGGCGCCCGCGGTGAACCAGAACCCCGCCTCGATGCCGCCGAACAGCGCGGCCACCGCGCCCAGCAGCAGCGCACCAATACCGTAACCAAGATCGCGCCAGAAGCGGTAGATGCCGATGGCCGAGCCGCGCCAGTTGGGGTGGGCGATGTCGGACACGGCGGCGGACAGCGTCGGGTACAACAGCGCCATGCCGAAGCCCATCACGGCGGCGGCAAACGACCACCATAGTTCGCCCTCGCCCATCAATACCAATGCCACGCCAGCGCCGCACAGCCACATGCCCCAGATGATGGGCTTCTTGCGACCGATACGATCGGACCAATGGCCGGTAATGAATTGCGAGATGCCCCAGACGAAGCCGTACACGCCGACCACCCAGCCGATTCCGGCGAGCGACAGCCCATGCTGATAGAGGTAGACCGGGAAGAACACCCACACCAGCGCATCGACGAATTTTTCTACCAGACCGGCCTGACTGATCGACGCCAGGCGTTTATCACGCCATGACATCAGGGTGAAGATTTCCCAAGTACTGGGTTGCGCGGAAATGTTGGTGGGGTAGCGTGGCCTGAACCCAGTTTTAGATCCAGCGCCGGTCATCAAGCCGGCAGCGTGTTTTTTGCCTTCGGCAAGCGCCCACGGCAAGGTGTCTTTTATCCACAGCAAGGTAAACAAGCCCGCCAAGGCCACCACCACCAAACCAAAAATCATCAGCCCTTCGCGTGGGCCATAAGCGGTGGCCAGATAGCCGGTGATCACGCCGGCCACCGCCACGCCAAAGTATCCGGAGAACTCGTTGATGCCGATGGTGAGGCCGCGCTGGTCGGCGGTAGTGAGGTCGAGCTTGGAGGTTTGCGTCATCGACCACGCCAGGCCCTGGTTCACGCCCAGCAACACCGTCGCCGCCACGATCCAGCCCCAACTCGGCGCGTACAGGATCATGAACGGGATCGGCACCGCGGCCAGCCAGCCGATGAACAGCACCTTCTTGCGGCCGATGCGTTCGGACAAACGCCCCGCCACAAAATTGAGCGAGCCCTTGACGAAGCCGAAGGCAGTGACGAACGCCATCAGCATCATGAACGAGCCTTTGGCGACGCCGAATTCGGTTTCGGCAAGCGCCGGCACCACGGTGCGGAACATGCCGATAGTGAGGCCGACGAAAAACACCTGCACCAGCTGATGCGAGAACTGGGCCAGATTGTTGCGGATGCCGTAGCGGTAATCCACCCTATTTTGAGCGAGTGACATGGATCAGTTGCCGAGGTTGAAAGCAACCATGCGATCCATTTCCGCCGGACGCGGCGGGATCGACGCGGTCAGCGTGGCGACGAATGCGTCACGGCTCATCGCCAGCATCGGGTTCCAGCGCTTTTCGAAGCCGATGGTCGACATCGGCTTACCCGACATGCCTGCGCCACACGCACTGCCCGAGGTGTGGCCGGGATACAGTTCGACTTCGGGTGCCAGCGTCAGCAGGCGCTGGTGCAGCGTGTCGTAAAGCTGCCCGGCCATCTCGGTTTCCTTGCCGGCCAGATCGGGGCGCCCGGCGCTGCCAACAAACAGCGTGTCACCGGTGAGCACGAACCACGGCGCCGCATCGGCCGCCGTCGCGCGGCGCTTGTCGGCCACCGTCAGGCAGATCGAATCGGGCGTGTGGCCGGGGGTGTGCAGCACCTCGACCACGACATTGCCAACGTCGATACGCTGGCCATCCTTCAACGGCTCGAATGGAAACTTCACGCGGCTGCTGTTGGACTCGTGCAGACAATACAGCGCACCGGTTTTTTCCGCCAGCGCGCGGCCGCCGGTAAAGTGGTCGGCGTGCACATGGGTGTCGATGACGTGGGTGATTTTCACGTCCTGTTTGGCGGCCTCAGCAATGAACCAGTCCTCATCGCCGAGCACCGGGTCGACCGCCACACCAGCATGGCAGGAACCACAGCCGAAAAAGTAGGACAGGGTGGCGTCTTTGGCGATCAGTTGGCGAAAAAACATGAAGCTCTCCTTGGTATTTGAGGTGTGGGTGTTGGATCAGGATTCGGCCAGCGGCAAACCGGCCGCCTGCCATTCCGGCGTGCCGTCGGCGATTTTTTGCGCCCGAAAACCATGTTCTTTTAACAGCGCAACCGCTTCGGCCGACATCATGCAAAACGGTCCGCGGCAATAGGCGACGATGTCCTTGTCGGCAGGCAGCTCTTTGATGCGCTGGCGGATTTCGTCGAGCGGCATCGAGCGCGCGAACGGCAAATGGCCGGCGTCGTATTCGGCGGATGGACGCACGTCGATCACCACCACGTCGCCGCGCCGCGCCTTCTCCATCAGCGAGCGCCGCGTTTCGGCGTCGAGCTTTTCCGGTGCGGCGAAAATGCCGTCCATCGCCACTTTGAGCTCGACCAGATGTTCTTCCGCCACCGTGCGCAGATTGACCCACAGTGCACTGACGTCTTCTCCCGACAGTCGATAGGCAATGAAACGCCCATCGCGCTCCGCCACCACCAGCCGCGCCGCCTTCAGTACTTTGAGATGCGCACTCGCCAGCTTGATGTCGATACTGGCTTCGACCGCCAGTGCGTCTACGGTTTTTTCACCCTGCGCCAGAATCTCCAGCAACTCCAGTCGTTTGGGGCTGGAGACCGCCTTGCCGATGCGGGCTACTTCTTCGTAGAGCAGGTCTTTGGTTTTGCGTTTATCCATGGGACGTACATTCGCACGATTATTAGAATATTGCAAGGGCTATTTGCACGTGGTGGGAAATTAAGCCATGCGGCCTGAATCCGATACACCACCAAACGAACTGCTGAATGCCTGTCAGTTTTCAACCCGTGACAGACAGTCAGGACGAGGGCCACGACAGCCTGATTCTCGGCCTGAACTGACGATCGCCGGGAACCTCTGAATATTTGATTTCGTCTGCTTTGGCGCATCAGGTCTAGCGCGCGTCTTCGGCGAGAAACCACCGGCGATCGATGTTCCATTCCCCCCGTCGCGTGCCGCAAACGCCATAGGGCAAGCCTTCGCTTGGATTATCCCGCGCAGCAGGACAACTGCTTTACATCCTTGGTAAAGGTCTGGGCGCAGAGCTTCAGGCCTTCCACCATGGTGAGGTAGGGGAACAACTGCCCGGCCAGTTCCGCCACGGTCATGCGGCTCTTGATCGCCAGCGTGACGGTCTGGATGATCTCGCCACCTTCCGCTGCCAGCACCTGCGCGCCCAGCAACCGCCCGGAGCGCTTCTCCACCACCAGCTTGATGAAGCCGCGGGTGTCGAAGTTGGCGAGCGCGCGCGGCACGTTGTCCAGCGACAGGGTGCGGCTATCGGTTTCGATGCCGCGCTCCATTGCCTGCGCCTCGGTGAGCCCCACGGTTGCGACCTGCGGATCGGTGAACACCACGGCGGGCACGGTGGAAAGATCCAGCGCCGCATCGCCGCCGGTCATATTGATGGCGGCACGGGTGCCGGCGGCCGCCGCAACGTACACGAACTGAGGTGCGTTGGTGCAATCGCCCGCGGCAAAGACGTTTGGATTCGAGGTGCGCAGATGGTTGTCCACGATGATGGCGCCGCGCGCGTCGGTCTTCACGCCTGCGGCTTCGAGTGCCAGCCCGCCGGTATTGGGCTTGCGGCCGGTGGCAAGAAGCAGCTTGTCGCCCGTGATGGTCTCGTGGCCAGTGTCGAGATGGAAAGCCTTACCATCAAAACGCACGGCTTTCACGCCGGTGTCGGTGAGGATGCGCATGCCTTCCCCGATCAGCGCGGCCTTGAGACCCTCGCCGATGGCCGGGTCTTCTTTCGAGAGCAAGCCGCTGCGCGCGATGAGCGTAACCCGGCTGCCCAGCCGCAGGAAAGCCTGGGCGAGTTCCAGCGCCACCACCGAGCCGCCGTAGACGATCAGGTGTTCTGGTTGCGTCTCGGCCACCAAAGCCTCGGTGGAAGTCCAGTAGGGCGTGCCGGCGAGTCCCGGGATGTCGGGAATGTGTGGCGAGCGGCCGGTAGCGATCAGGATGCGGTCGGCCACGATTTCTTTCTCGCTGCCGTCGGCTTGTTTCACGATCAACGTACCCGCATCTTTGAAGCGCGCATAACCGCGTTGCAGCGAAATGCCGGGGTTGTTTTCCAGAATGCTTTCGTATTTGGCGTGCCGCAATTCTTCCACGCG
>JBKJIS010000040.1:0-2547 GCA_046598305.1 Thiobacillus sp. | reverse complement strand
ATCCAGGACTGGTGTTTGTCGCGGCAATTGTGGTGGGGACACCGCATCCCGGCCTGGTACGACGACGAAGGCAATTATTACGTGGCGTACGATGAAGCCGAGGCCCGCAAACAGGCCGGCGGGCGTGAACTCACACAAGACGAAGACGTGCTCGACACCTGGTTCTCGTCCGCGCTGTGGCCGTTTTCCACACTCGGCTGGCCGGAGCAAACGCCCGAACTCGAACGCTACCTGCCGACCTCGGTGCTGGTCACCGGCTTCGACATCATCTTCTTCTGGGTCGCCCGCATGGTGATGATGTCCAAGCATCTCACCGGCAAGATCCCGTTCCGCGAGGTCTACGTCACCGGCCTGGTGCGCGATTCCGAAGGCCAGAAGATGAGCAAGTCCAAGGGCAACGTGCTCGACCCGATTGATTTGATTGACGGCATCGCCGTGGACGACCTCGTCGCCAAGCGCACCACCGGCCTGATGGACCCGAGAAAAGCGCCCAGCATCGAAAAACGCACCCGCCGCGAATTCCCCGAAGGCATCGCAGCATTCGGCACCGATGCTTTAAGATTTACCTTCGCCAGCCTCGCCACCCACGGCCGCGACATCAAGTTCGACCTGCAGCGCGCCGAAGGTTATCGCAACTTCTGCAACAAGCTGTGGAACGCCACCCGCTTCGCGCTGATGAACCTGGAAGGCCACGACTGCGGGCAAGATGCACGTCTGCCGATGGATTTTTCCGACGCCGACCGCTGGATCGGCGCACGCCTGCAACAAGCCATTACCGAAGTACATACGGCATTCAAGGCCTACCGCTTCGACCAGGCCGCGCGCGCGGTGTATGAATTTGTGTGGGACGAAACCTGCGACTGGTACTTGGAACTCGCCAAGGTGCAACTCAATACCGGCACGCCCGAGCAACAGCGCGCCACCCGCCGTACCCTCGCCACGGTGCTCGAAACCACCCTGCGCCTCGCCCACCCCATCATCCCCTTCATCACCGAAGAACTGTGGCAGAAAGTCGCCCCGCTTGCCGGTGTGGCCGGCGACAGCATCATGCTGGCTGTCTACCCGCAGGTTGACGCAGCACAAAGCCACCCCGACAGCGTCACGCGGATTCAGTTGCTGAAGGAACTGGTCAACGCCTGCCGCACCCTGCGCGGCGAGATGAATTTGTCGCCCGCGCAGCGCGTGCCGCTGGTCATCGAAGGCGATGCGGCCACGATCAACGCGCTGGCCCCCTACATCGGCGCCCTGGGCAAACTCAGCGAAGTCAGCGCCGTCGCGACGCTGCCGGAAGCCGACGCCCCGGTCGCCCTGGTCGGCGACATGCGGATGATGCTGGTGGTAGCCATCGACAAGGACGAAGAACGCGCACGCCTCGCCAAGGAAATCGCCCGCATCCAGGGCGAAATCAAAAAAGCCGAAGCCAAGCTCGCCAACTCCAGCTTCGTCGACCGCGCCCCCGCCGCCGTGGTGCAGCAGGAACAGGCGCGGCTGGCAGACTTCGCGTCCATGCTGAACAAGCTGGAAGCGCAACATGGACGCTTAATCTGATCGATAACGCAGCTCCGCAAAAACAGACGCTACTTTTCCAGATCTGCCCCCGTTCATGCTGAAGCATAGCGGGGGAACAATCTGAATAATCACGACCTCATTTTTCCAGGATTATTTATCCGGATCATTGGGAATACCCATGATTTCGCGTAGCGCAACGAAAATCTTGTGTGTGAGTTCCTTATCGCACCGGGCAAGCGGACCGGTGATCAAACGTCTGTTGTCGATGGCCCGAAGCTGATCCATCAAAATATCCGAATCCTGTTCAAGGCGATCTTGCGCGGGCAAGCGAAGGCGCAGGGGTTCGGCGTCATCGATCAGCCTGGTTGTCAACGGCAGCACCAGAGTTGACGGGTGCATCGCATCAAGGAGCGTCTGGCATTGAACGATCAGGACGGGGCGCATTTTAACAGGCTCCGTGCCACGCCCCGGATTCAGATTCGCAAGCCACACCTCGCCGCAGTTAAGCCCCGACATCATGCTCAATCGCGTCAAATTCGGCATTGATCGCCATGCTTTCTGCCCTGACCCGGTGCGAAGCGCGTATCAGCCTCTGTCTGCGATTCTCCTCGGTCATACGCGTGTTCTTTTCCTCGATGGCAAGCCTGAAATATTCAGCGCGGGGAACATGCAGGGCTTTTGCCCCCTCTTCTGCAGCCTTGAGAAGGGGATCAGGAAGCCGAATCGAAACCGTAGTCATAAACGTATCCTTTATTGTATTACAAAAAAGAACTCAATAATCGATATATTACACGTAAGCCATTCGTCAAGCGCTCCCAGACACCGGCGCAAGTGAATCAGAAATGGCGGGGAATAATCGTGTCTGAGAATCATCTAGCCGACCTCCCACCGCTGTGAGGCGGAGGAGTAAAAAGCAAGTTTTCGAACTTTGTTTTTTCACTCAAAGGAGGCCGAGATGAGATATTGCGGTATAGACCTGCATTCAGACAACAGCGTGGTTGTGGTGACTGACGAAACCGACAAGGTTCTGGTCAGCAA
>JBKJIS010000273.1:0-12255 GCA_046598305.1 Thiobacillus sp. | reverse complement strand
ACCAGCACAAGTTGCTGCTGCCATTGCCTTGCTTGACGGGGGGGCAACGGTACCGTTCATCTCGCGCTATCGCAAAGAGGCGACTGAGGGGCTGGACGACACGCAGCTGCGCATGCTGGAAGACCGGCTGCATTACCTGCGCGAGCTGGAAGACCGACGCGCGACCATCATCCAGTCGATCACCGAACAGAACAAGATGACGCCGGAGTTGCTGAAGGCGATCTCTTTGGCACCGGACAAGACACAGCTGGAAGATTTGTATCTGCCGTATAAACAGAAGCGGCGCACCAAGGTCCAAATCGCGCTGGAGGCGGGGCTGGAACCGCTGGCCGATGCTTTGCTGGCCAACCCGATGCTGAATCCGGACGAGGAAGCGGCCCCGTTTCTGCGCGAGCCTTTCACCACCGAGCAGGGCGACAACCCCGGCGTGGCGGATGCCAAGGCCGCGCTCGACGGCGCGCGGCAGATTCTGATGGAGCGATTTTCCGAGGATGCTGGCCTGCTGCAGGCTTTGCGCGAATACGTGCAGGAGCACGGCATCGTCGAGTCCAAAGTGCGCGAAGGAAAGGAAGCGGCAGCGGAAAAATTCGCCGACTACTTCGACTATTCCGAATCCATCAACACCCTTCCCTCGCACCGTGCGCTGGCGCTATTCCGCGGGCGGCGCGAGGACATGCTTGACGTACGGCTTCGCCTCGACAGCGAGGAAGAGCGGCCCGCCTGGAGCGCACCGCACAATCCCTGCGAGAACCGTATCGCCAATCGTTATAGCATCCAGGACCAGAATCGCCCCGCCGACCGCTGGCTAATGGACACGGTGCGCTTCACCTGGCGGGTGAAAAGCTTCATGCATCTTGAGCTGGAGCTGATGGGGGCGCTGCGTGACCGCGCCGAGACCGACGCCATCAACGTGTTTGCGCGCAACCTTAAAGCGCTGTTGCTGGCTGCGCCCGCCGGGCCGCGCGTGACGATGGGACTGGACCCCGGCATCCGTACCGGCGTGAAAGTGGCCGTGACAGACGAGACCGGCAAGGTGCTGGATACTGCCACCATCTATCCGCATCAGCCGCGCAACGACTGGGACGGTTCGCTGCACACGCTGGCCAAACTGGCCGAGCAACATCGCGTGGCGGTAATCTCCATCGGCAACGGCACCGCTTCGCGCGAGACCGACAAACTGGCGCACGACCTGATCAAGCTGCGTCCCGAACTGAAGCTGACCAGCGTGGTGGTGTCCGAGGCCGGTGCGTCGGTGTATTCCGCGTCCGAATTCGCCTCGTGCGAACTGCCCGACATGGATGTCTCGCTGCGCGGTGCAGTCTCCATCGCGCGCCGCTTGCAAGACCCGCTGGCCGAGCTGGTGAAGATCGATCCAAAATCCATTGGCGTCGGTCAGTACCAGCACGACGTCAGCCAGTTTCAGCTAGCGCGATCGCTTGATGCTGTGGTGGAAGACTGCGTCAACGCCGTCGGTGTGGACGTCAATACCGCGTCGGTGCCGTTGCTCGCTCGCGTCTCCGGCCTCTCCAACAGCGTGGCGCAGTCCATCGTCACCCACCGCGAGTTCACCGGCCGCTTCGCCAGCCGTGCACAACTGCTCGATGTGCCGCGTCTGGGCGCAAAAACCTTCGAACAGGCGGCCGGCTTTCTGCGCATCATGGGCGGCGACAATCCGCTCGATGCCTCCGCAGTGCATCCCGAATCGTATCCGCTGGTGCAAATGATCCTCGCCGATATCAAGCAGGACATCAAAAGCTTGATCGGCAACAGCAGCCTGCTGAAGTCACTCGATCCGGCGAAATACAAAGATGAGAAATTCGGCATCCCCACCATCAGCGACATCCTCAGAGAACTGGAAAAACCCGGCCGCGACCCGCGCCCCGAATTCACCACGGCGACCTTCAGGGAAGGCGTGGAAAAACTATCCGACCTGAAGCTGGACATGATTCTTGAAGGTGTCGTCACCAACGTGGCGGCGTTCGGCGCATTCGTCGATATTGGCGTGCATCAGGATGGCCTGGTCCACATCTCCGCCCTGTCCGACACCTTCGTCAAAGACCCCCACACCGTGGTCAAGGCCGGGCAGATCGTGAAGGTCAAAGTTCTGGAAGTGGACGAGAAGCGAAAACGCATCGCGCTGACGATGCGGCTGACCGATGCTGCAGACAAGACCCGTGAAAAGCCACAAGCAGCCCACCGGCCGCAGCGGGACAATCGCGGTCAGGCCAAACCTGCAGATGATAAATCAAACCGTGCGCCCGTGTCAGTGCCGATGAATGGCGCGATGGCGGCCGCCTTTTCGAAGTTGAAGGGATAAGACCGGTTTTCTGAACGCTAAAAGACACGACCCGAATCGATGGTAATCCCGGGGGATATGCGAAGTGCTGCTCTTTAATGACGGTGGCGAGCTGAGTGTGAAAGGATTGCCCTACGAGTGTTAGACACCCGACCGCTTGCGCGGCAACTTGCCATACCGGCTTGGTGGGGTTGTGCCGAGCCTAGTCGCTCGAGTTAAAAAATGCATACCCTTCGCCGTTCAGTTTCGCCCTGTACATCGACGAATCTGCGTTTTTGATCAGGGCCTCCGCGGTTGTACCGTCCCCCGGATAAATCGCAATACCGATACTGGCGGTAACTTTGAGTTGGGTTTCGCCGAGTGGAACACTCTCTGCAGTCGCGCGACCGATGGCTTCGGCAATATGGGCTACATCCGCCACGTCGTTGACCTCCATCAGCAGGCACAGGAACTCGTCACCGCCGATTCGGCTAACGGTATCCTCCTCACGGACGCATGCCAGCAATCGTGTCGCTACCGCTTGCAACACTTTGTCGCCCGCCCCATGGCCAAACGAGTCGTTGATAACCTTGAATTTATCGAGATCGATAAACAGAACGGCAAAAGCGCGTTCATGGCGCTCGGACTGCGCCAACGCCTGCTCTATTCTGTCGTTGAACAGCGCCCGGTTGGCCAAGCCCGTGATCGTATCGTGGTAAGCCAGATAGCGGTTTTTTTCTTCCTGGGCTGCCGTGTTATCCAAGCGCTTTTCCAGTTTCTGTCGCGCGCTAATTTCTTTGGCCAGATTGCGATTGACTTGATGGAGGTCATCCGCGCATTCCTGTACCTGCTGTTCCACATGCGCACTTTGCTCGAGCGCCTTGTGGATATCCTCCAATGGCAAGTGCTCGATCAGTTCGCCTTTTAATACCGTATTCACCTCAGAGAGTTCCACGGCGCAGGTTTCGACCTTATCTTTTACCTGTTCGCTTTGCGTTAACGCCCTGACCAACAGCGGCGAGCCTTTGGCCCCGGGGGATTTAACTGGATTTTTCATGGTGATCAGTCTCGCAAGAAGGATTGCCTACACGCCCGAAGTCAATACCAACTGCCCACTATTAACCGGTATGCGCTGCCCCGGCTTGTGATCCATCCGAACCACGCCCTGCTTCTCTCCAAGCGTATAGGTCACATCGTATCCGAGTGATTTGGTGCTGGAATCGTAGACGGTTTTGCAGCGCGTTTTCATCTCGGTTACCTGATCTGATTTCTGCATATTCTCTTGCACTTTATTACCGGCATAGCCGCCACCCGCCGCGCCCGCCACGGTTGCCAGCGTTTTTCCCTTGCCGCCACCGACCTGGTTACCCAACACCCCGCCCAACACCGCTCCGATGGCAGTACCCGCGATTTGGTGCTTATCTTTTACGGGTGCCTGGTGCGACACGGCGACTTCCCGGCATTCCTCACGTGGCGTCCGCACTCGTTCTGTCACCTCTTTTACGCTGATGACTTCAGCGTAGTCCGGATCTTTCAAGGCTTTATATCCGGCAAATCCACCCACAGCTGTCACCGCAACGGCTCCCGCAACGATCCCAATCAGCATTGATTTATCCATGTCTTCTCCTTAGGTTAAATAACGTGCCAGGTGTCATGCTTTCGGCGGCCAATCCCAGCTCAATGTCCCGCACAACAGATACTCGGCGATCCGCACTTCAAAAACAATGGGGATCTGTTCCATTTCACCCCAGCAAAAACCCAAATCTGAACGCTTTGGCTCATCTCGTTTTTTGCTTTATAGACTTACGATCAGGACTGTAAAGGCATATCGGACCGGATCATTTCAACGCAAAATTCGCTGCCTAAGCCGAGGGTACTGGTCACGTGGACAGTGCCGCCCATCAACTCAACCAGTCTTTGGGTTAACGCCAGGCCGATGCCTGATCCTTCCTCGGTGCCGTGTTCCTGGCCGAGACGATTGAACGGCTGAAATAACTGTTGCAGATTTTCTGCGGACAAGCCTGCACCCGTGTCTTTGATGCAGAGCCGGAGCCGTCCTGTGGTGCCAGCGATGCAGGCCACCTCGACCGTTCCATGTTTGCAGTTGTATTTGATCGCATTCGATAGCAAATTGATCAATGCCTGCTTGATTCTGATTCTGTCGACATCCACCATCCAGGTCGGATCGAATGGAATCAGGTTGATCTGGATGTCTGCCTCCTGCGCCTGTAATTCGATCAGAGAGTGGCATTCGCGTATGACATCGATCAATAACACGGGTTCAAGTGACAGCGTAAGCTTGCCGGACTCGATTACCGCAAGATCCAGTATTTCGTTGATCAGTTCCAGCAAATACCAACCTGCTTTGACAATTTGCTTCAGACTCTCGGCTTGCTTGGGTGTGGGGGGTGGGGTTGCCATCTCCAGCAATTGAGCAAAGCCAAGGATGGCATTCAAGGGGGTGCGCAGCTCATGGCTCATGCTGGACAGAAACTCCGACTTGGCGAGGTTGGCCTTCTCTGCCACAAACGTGGCGAGTTGTAACTCGATATTTCTTTCCTGCAGGGACAAAAACAGGCGTTTGCGCTCCGTTACGTCACGTGCAGCAGCAAACACACCGGCCAACCTGCCCTTACCATCGTAATAAACGCTGGCGTTATAGAGTACATCGGTCGCATCGCCCGACACATGTTGAATAGTCAGCGGGTAGTCGGTCACACTGCCTTGCGCAAACGCACGTTGATAGCCCTCGCGCGCCAATTGTGGCTCGGAAAAGTTATCCGAAAAGTCACTGCCAATAAGCATGGTTCGGTTCTTGCCGGTCACTGATTCCGTCGCCTTGTTGACATCGGTAATCTTGCCCTCTGCGCTAATCGTGACCAAGGGGTCCAGACTTGCTTCAATAAGACTGCGCGCGTATTTGAAGGCTACTTCCGCATCGTCCTTTGCCTCCGCAAGTTCGGCAGTTCTTGACGTGACAAGAACTTCAAGGTTATTGCGATGGATCAAAAGTTCATCGATGGATTTTTCTACGCGCGAAGTCATGGAATCGAATGCGTCTGCCAAATCACCGATTTCATCGCGTTGCGTGAATGCCAAGCGTTGCGAAAAATCCCCCTCGGCCACCTGCCGGGTCTCTTTCTCAAAAGCACGTAAAGGCCGCAATATCCTGTGGCTAACAAGATACCAGGCAAAAGCCATGAAGGTACCCAGGGCCAGAAAGCCCACGTAGATGGTCAATTTCATGACGCCCAAGGCTTCCTCAGCGTCTGCACGACTGCTTCGGATCAAGTCATTACAAATATCCATGACTTCCTGAGTCACCACCATGAGCGATGCAACAGCGCGCTCATCGAGACCATGGCGACCATCTGCCAGGTCAGAAACTGATTTTTCTGTCGTTGATGCGGGTGCACTGAGCAAGCGTGGATAGATAATCTGCATGAGTGCAATGCGCTTGTGAATGCGCTCGACAGCGTCCTTGTCACGTGGAGTTTCCACACGCCTGCGATCAAGCTCACGCTTCACGCTGGCAATCTTGCGCACCCATTGATCCTGGGCACGCAGCTCATTAAACAAGGCAGTCTCAACCGCAATCTGACGTAACTGCGTGACGCTATAGATTAAATCCTCGGCACCCTTTATATCGATCTGCTTCTGCTCGACGTTTCTCGCCGAGATCAGCGCCATGCTAAAGGTTGCCGGAATCAGCAGTAACGCGATGACCAGCAGTACATTTATTTGTGAGCGTATCCTCAAGGCGGCCCCTAGCGAATGATCTTGACCGCTGCCGGCAAGATTGCTTCGAGATATTGATATTTAACGTTTTCCAGATAGTTTGGAATCGGTCCGGGATCGATGATTCCGCGTCGCATTGCCCAGCGGGTCTGATCATCAAGTGCCAGCAGCATGGTCTGATCTAGCGAGATGGCATAGTCTTCGGTATTGAATAGTTTTGCCATCAGGACATCATCGACATTGATCGCATTTCCAACCGCCTTACGCGCTTCAGCCGGACGGTCACGAACCAACTGTTCGGCAGCAACCAATGCCCTCAAAACACGTTTGACTTCCTCAGGATGACGATCGATGTACAACGGCTTGCCAACCAGCAGAAAGCGGAAAGCGTACACGTCGTCTCCGTAGAACACCTTGATCCGGCCGCCAAGTTCTGTTTCCAGCTTCGAAATAAATGGCTGGAAGACCACCGCCGCATCAACCCGCCCGGTCTCGAATGCAAAAATAACATCTGATGTTTTCAGATCGACTAAATTTACCTCGCTACTTGGAATACCCTGGGTTTGGAGAATCATGTCGAGGAAATAAGTAAGATTAGTCCCCATGCTCAGCCCGACCGACTTTCCACTCAGGTCTTTCAGTGTCTTGATGCCACGATCATTGTGCGTAACGACCGCCAAGCTGCGACGTCCCTGCGAAATGCTGGCGACAATATCGAGTTTATTGCCGTCATGAAGCGAGAACATAAACGCGGTATCGGAAACCACTGCCAGGTCTGCCTTACCGTCAATGACGGACTTCAACGCATCCCTGCCCAGTACAAATGGTTTGCTTATCACATTGACATCGGCCTTCTGGAACAGACCTTGGGACGTGGCGACAATAGCCAGAGCGCTGTTAATTTGAGTTGGCACGGCGATCGTAACCGGTGATACCGGTGAAGCCGGTATCACCGGCGTGCGCAACATCCATAACGCCACCCCGCCAATAGTCAGCGCTGCCAGCACAAGCAGAGCGAAGCGCATTTTCAGAGACCCAGCCTTACTGGTATCAGAAACAGTTTTCATACTTAAAGCGTGGTTTCAATACATGACAAGCTGCGAAGACGCAATTCATCAGGAATGTGGCGTCAAGGTGAATTGTTTTAACTATTGCGTTGAATGTCAGGCATCGCGAATCGGCTACCAGGTGCATTCACGCTGCCTTGACATCCTGTGCGCTAGCCGCCTCAATCAGGATCCAGGCGACCGATGCAATTATGCCATTTCCCATCGGTCATGGCATCATGAAATGGACGACCTCTGACCGCAGCCTGATCCAACAAACCTGCGTTCACCGCTTCACATTTTTCCAGTGGATCATAGATTGAAATTCTGAAGGGCTCAACGCATGTCAGTACAAGACCCGAGCCAGACCGGGTTTCATGGACTCATTTAATTACCTATCGTGTCAGCTCCCTATTGTTCGATAATGAGAACCATAACAATCAGCATGGGGAGGTGGGGGAAATGAAGCTATTCACAGGCAACCTGTTGGTTGTTGCATTGATCGCATTCATTGTGGTGGGCAGCGTATTGTTTTGGATTGTGCCGCGATACCGTCGGATGCATGCTGTATCAATACGACTGGACCGTGAGCGTGCGCTGAATCAGGATGCGATCCGGCTGGCCAGCGCAAAACTCAAATTCCGGAATATTCTTGCGAAGCAAGGTCAGAAAAAAAGCGGGGATCCCTTGATAGATCTCTATGGAGTGGAGGTGCCGACTGATTGCCGGCCCGGCTAAATTGAATTCACCCATTGATGCGTGCTTGACTCCTTTGCCTTTAGCTGGAGATAGATGAATGAGTCCAAAAGACCTGGAATTGCTGGTCTCCCGGGAGATGCCATTTGGCAAACACAAGGGCTGCACCATTGCGGATCTACCTGGCAATTACCTCAACTGGTTCGCGCGCAAAGGATTCCCTGCGGGTGAAATTGGCCGCTTGCTGGCCCTGATGCAGGAAATCGATCACAACGGCCTGTCGGACATCCTCACGCCACTCAGGCAGCGAGCAGGCACGCTTCCTGGACGGTCTGATTAAGCTTTATTTAAGGCGAATGCAGCGACGCCCCATTAGCCTGGTTGGGAGTGCACAATTCGAAGGCGCGCATCGATCCAGCTGTATTGAACAGCCATCCTTAAGCGTGTATCGCCATCTTTGAACCGGGAAAACACATGATCCTTGCCGCAATCGTACTGTTTTGTCTTGCGGCGGTGCTTGGCCTGTGGCTCGTGGTTCTGGGCGTGCGCTATCGACGCGGTTCCCGTGCCTTGGCGGCGGGGCACGCCGGCGTCGCGCTACTGGGCATCATCCTGCTGGGAAAGCATATCTTCAGCAGTCCCGTTCATATCTTGTACAACAATGCGGCGCTGATGTTTATTCTGGCGCTGTCCGGCGGGTTGGTTCTTCTGGCCCTGCGCTTGGGCAATCACGAACATTGCTCGCCACCACCAATGATTGGCGTTGGCCTCCACGCGGCTATGGCCATTACAGCGTTGCTGCTGTTGGTATTGGGGTACACACATCCCTGACGCGTTTGGCATTCGGTCATGCAAAACCGTGGTCCAATTGTTTTGCTCTGGCAAAAACAGCTAGGGCTTAATGATGAAAGAATTTTATTCGGTATTTTGCCGATAGTGCTGCTGCGTTCAAAAGGCGTGGTGGTGAGCGACTGAGGAAAAGGCATCGAGAAAGATGTAAGGTACGTGTTGAGAAGATGATCGAAAGCAAACCGTTCGATGACGCATCGTTAGGTTGATAAATATTGTCAAAGCTGGAGTCGGTCCGATATTCCAGGATAAGTGACGATGCTTGTAAGCGAATGAGGCGGACGGTTCGCGGGTGGAGACTACACCGCCGGACACCGGCGACGCTTGCTGAACTGGCGCAGCAATCAACCCGATGATACGCGGGTGGTGGCGATGCTTTTGTAATACGATATTTAAATTCCGATCCCGAACACCACCAGCCGGTCCTTGACCGCGTCGGTCTGGCCGCGCCAGCTTTTCGCGCTGCGGGTCTGGATCAACTGCCCGGGCAAACTGAGATCCGCACCGACGCTGATGAAGGTGTTGGGTGAAAGCGTGGCGGCGAGTGCTTCCATCAGTGCCACGCTGCGATAGGGTGTTTCAATGAACAGCTGGGTGGCTTTGTCGCGGCGCGCAGTGATTTCCAGTTCGCGAATTTTGTTGCTGCGCTCGGGTTCCTTGGCGGGCAGGTAGCCGTGGAAGGCGAAACGTTGCCCACCCAGGCCCGACGCCATCAGCGCCAGCAGAATCGACGACGGGCCGATCAGCGGAACCACGGGAATGTTGTCGCGATGCGCCGCCATGACCAGCGCGGCGCCGGGGTCGGCGACAGCAGGGCAGCCCGCCTCGGACAGCAGGCCGACGTCGTACCCGGCCTTGAGTGGCGCGAGTAATGGCGGGATGGCCGCTGCCGTAGTGTGTTCGTTGAGCTCTTCAATCTGCAGAGTCTGAATCGGCTGCGGATGGCCCATGGCTTTGAGATGCGCGCGCGCAGTTTTGGCGCGTTCGACGACAAAGTATTCGAGCCGGCGTGCGACAGCAAGCGTGTCCGGCGGCAGGCAGGTGTCCGGACTGACGGGTCCGAGCGGGACGGGGATCAGGTAAAGCGTGCCGCTCGCCATCAGTGCACCTGCGCCGCTGTCAGGACGTCCACGCCTTCGTTCAGCAGCATCTCAGTCAACGCCATCAGCGGCAGGCCAATCAGCGCGGTGGGATCGGGGCTGTCCATGCGGCTCATCAGCGCGATGCCGAGGGCTTCGCTTTTGGCCGATCCCGCGCAGTCGTAGGGCTGCTCTTTATTCAGGTATGCGGTGATCTGCGCGTCGGTGAGCGGGCGGATATGCACCACGGTCGGCACGTCGCGTGTTTGCGTGTGACCGGTGCGGCTGTTCAGGAGCGTCAACGCAGTATGAAACACCATCGCTTTGCCCTGCATTTTTTTCAATTGAGCAAAGGCGTTGTCGAAGTTGCCGGGTTTGCCAAGTTGTTCGCTGTCGAGCATGAGTACCTGATCGGAGCCGATGATGAGGGCGTCGGGCCAGGTTGCTGCTGCAGCCTGCGCCTTCATTACCGACAGACGAAGGGCGGTAGCTGAGGGGGATTCATCCGGCAGTGGCATTTCGTCAACCTCGGGCGAGAGGACTTCGAATGGCATACCCAGTCGTGTCAGCAGCGCACGCCGATAGCGTGAGGTGGAAGCAAGAACCAAGGTCATTCGGGCTGGATCTCGACCAGCGCCATATCGGGGGTGACCGCATCGCCTTTCTTGGCGTAGATGCTGATGACAAGGCCGGCGATGGGCGCCTGGACTTCATTTTCCATTTTCATCGCCTCGATCACCAGGACGCCATCGCCGGCCTTCACGTTCTGGCCGATGCTGACCAGTACATCGACGACCGTACCGGGCATGGCTGCGGTGACGTGGCCGGGGTGGCTGGCGCGCGGGTTTTGTCCGTTTGCATGGGGGGCAGCGTTGGTTTTGCGCGGGGCGTTGTCGTCGCCAGAGACTGCAACCTCATTCAGCGATTCGACCAGCACTTCTTCAGTGATGCCATCAACCGACACGAAATAGGGACGCTGGGAGGCGTCGCTACGGCCGCTGCCCGACAGTTTGATGTGATACGTCTCGCCATGCAGCGTAATCTTGAATTCATCCGCAGCGTAGCGCGGTGCGTTGGCTTGCTCGGCGCTACCCGGCGGGAGCAGTTGCTCGGGCTTGAGGCTGCCGGCTGCGCGTTCCTGTAGCCAAGTTTTACCAATTTCAGGGAACATGGCGTAGGTCAGCACATCTTCGTCAGATTTGGCCAGGCTTTCGATTTCGCCGCGCAACTTGTCGAGTTCATCACCCAAGAGGTCAGCCGGACGGCCAGTGGTGACTTCCAGGTCGCCTATGGCCATCTTCCGGACCTCTTCGTTGACATGGCCCGGTGCTTGCCCATAGCGGCCCTGCAGGTAGAGCTTCACTTCATTGGTGACCGACTTGTAACGCGCGCCGGTCATCACATTCAATGCGGCCTGCGTGCCCACAATTTGCGAAGTGGGGGTGACCAGCGGCGGGAAACCGAGGTCTTCGCGCACCCGCGGAATTTCCTCGAGCACAGCATCCATCTTGTCGATCGCGCCTTGCTCCTTCAGCTGGTTGGCGAGGTTGGAGATCATCCCGCCCGGCACCTGGTTGATCAGCACGCGGGTATCAGTGCCGGTAAAAGCTGATTCGAACTGCCAGTATTTCTTGCGCACTTCCTTGAAGTAGGCCGAGACTTCCTCGATCTGCGGTAGCGACAATCCGGTGTCGTATTCGGTGCCGGCGAGCGCGGCGACCATGCTCTGCGTGGTGGGGTGGCTGGCACCCTCGGCGAATGCGCCGACGCAGGTGTCGATGATGGTCGCGCCGGCTTCCACCGCCTTCAGGTGCGTCATGTGCGCCAGACCCGATGTCGCATGGCTGTGGGTGTGGATGGGCAGCTTGGTGGCCGCGCGAATCTCGCGTACCAGCTCGAACGCGGTGTAGGGCGTGAGCAGGCCCGCCATGTCCTTGATCGCGATGGTGTCGCAGCCCATTTCCGCCAGACCCCTGGCGAGTTCGACGAAATACGGGATGTCGTGCACTGGACTGGTGGTGTAGCACACGGTGCCTTCGGCGTGCTTGCCAGCGGCCTTGACCGCTTCGATCGACACGCGCAGATTGCGCAGGTCGTTCATCGCATCAAAGATGCGGAACACGTCGACGCCGTTGTCGGCGGATTTCTGCACGAATGCGCGCACCACATCGTCCGAATAATTGCGGTAGCCGAGCAGGTTCTGCCCGCGCAGCAACATCTGGATGCGCGTATTGGGCAGGGCTTTGCGTAGTTTACGCAGGCGCTCCCAGGGGTCTTCGCGCAGGAAGCGTACGCAGGCGTCAAAGGTCGCACCGCCCCAGGCTTCCAGTGACCAAAACCCAATCTGGTCGAGCGCGCTGCAGATTGGCAGCATGTCAGCGGTTTGCATGCGCGTGGCGATAAGCGACTGGTGACCATCGCGTAGAACAAGTTCGGTGATGTGTACTTTGGCCATATTTACAACCCTTGGTGAGCAGCGATAGCGGCGGCGATGGCGGCAGCAATCACTTCCGGTGGTTTCTTTTCAATGTACTGGGTGAGTTCCGGGTGTTCATCCACGAAGCTGGTATTG
>JBKJIS010000221.1:0-13610 GCA_046598305.1 Thiobacillus sp. | reverse complement strand
TTGCCCGCCGACATGATGCATTACGTCATACAAACCTGTGGCCGCCTCAAGCACGGTTTGACTGTGCTGACATTTCAATCCGATAGCACGGCGGGTGCCTTGCTCAGCCCCTATGCGGACGAACTCGCCGCCGCCGGGATTGTCATGAAAACCGTGCTCCTGACCGGCGACCCGCTGTCCAGACTGGCCCACTACCTGCGCCGCCATCCCGAAGTCGCCTTTTTGACATGCAATGAAACCGGCTATCTGGGCCGCAGCTTCCTGAATGGCACACAACGGCAGGACATCCTGCCGGTGCCGGTGGTATTGGTTGCCACTCACGAGAAAAGCGCACAGAACGGCGCGCTTAACCAGCCCGGCCAAAGTGCCGTCCACGTGCACGCAGCCTGAAGCCAGGCAGAGCCGGAAAACCCAAACAGCCGGCCATTCGCTCTGACAAATAGCCGCTTATTTGTCAGCGGCGATTTTTTGCGTTCTTTTTAGCGTTCCCATACTTTAAAATCAACGCCTTCATCCGCCTTCGCGCTCCCAGAGCGCCAACCTGATCCTGCTGTTCCATGCTGACACGACTTTTCCCCTTCCTTCGCTGGTTCCCCCTGCAACGCGACACCCTGCGTGCCGACCTGATCGCCGGCATCACGGTCGCCATGATTCTGGTGCCGCAAAGCATGGCGTATGCCGCGCTTGCCGGCTTGCCCGTAGTGTATGGCCTGTACGCATCCTTCCTGCCTGTCATCATTGCATCGATGTGGGGCGCCTCACGCTTCCTGCACACCGGGCCGGTCGCGCTGCTCTCGCTGATGTCGGCCGCCGCCATCGAACCGCTGGCCAGCCGCGGCAGCGACGAGTTCATCCAGTTATCCTTGCTTCTGGCCTTGATGGTAGGCGTATTGCGGCTCGCCTTGGGCCTGTTCCGTATGGGGGTGCTCATCAATCTGGCGTCGCACCCGGTGATTCTGGGGTTCACCAACGCGGCGGCGCTGATTATCGGGTTGTCGCTGGTGAACAACTTTATCAACGTACCGATGCCGCGCTCGGACACGTTTCTGTTCGACTTGTGGCAAGTCGTCCAGCAATTGCCGCTCGCACACTGGCAGACTGTCGCGTTCGGCATCGGCACGCTCATCCTGCTGTCTCTGATAAAGCGCTTTTTCCCCAGGCTACCGGGTGTGCTGATCGTTGTGGTGATCGGCACGCTGACAAGCGCTGTCGTCGGTTTCGAAAGAACCGAGCAGGTGATGCTGAATCAAATTGAAGCCCCTGCGGCGCGCGCCGCCTTCGAGAAATTTGCGGACACCGAAGCCGCGCTCAAGCAGGTGAAAAAAGCGCAAGGCGAGAACAATCTCAAGCTGAAGACAGTCAGCAAAACCGATCAGCACGATTACAGCCTTGAAGCCGAAACGCTGCGTCTGTCGGGGCAGGAAAAAAGCCTCAAAAAAAGCCTGTACGGCCAGCGCGTGGCCGCCTACAAGTTTGCACTGATGCCGGTGCAACTGGACGGCGACCGCATCGTGTACCGCGCCGCACCGCATGCGAGCCCGCTCGATCCCACCTGGCGACTGACCGGCTTCAAGGACGGCAAGCTCAAACTCGCCAGCGGCGGACAGGTGGTTGGCGCCATCCCCAGCGGCGTACCCGGTTTTTATATGCCGCCGCTGGATTTCGGGGTGATGTCCGGCCTGTTTGCCACCGCCTTCATCATGGCCATGATTGGCTTCATGGAGGCCACCTCCATATCACGTGCCCTCGCTGCCAAGACGCGCGAAAAGCTCGATCCCAATCAGGAACTGATCGGTCAGGGTCTGGCCAATATCGTCGGCAGTTTTTTCCAGTCCTATGTCGTAAGCGGCTCATTTTCGCGCTCGGCAGTGGCGGCGCGGGTAGGCGCACGTTCCGGTTTTTATGCCATTGTCAGCGCACTGGGCGTGCTGCTGGTTATGCTGTTTTTTACCCAGCATCTCTATCACCTGCCACAGTCGGTTCTCGCCGCCATCGTGATGAGCGCCGTGTTCAGCCTCATCGATTTCAAATCCTTGCTGCATGCCTGGAATGTCCGGCGCGCCGACGGCGTGGTTGGCATGGTCACGTTCGTCACCACCCTCATCATGGCGCCGCAGCTGGCGGACGGCGTGCTGGTCGGGGTTGCGCTCACCATTCTGCTATTCCTGGCCAGTACGATGAGCCCGCGCAGCGAAGTCATGGGCCGCACCGCTGACGGCACGCTCGCAGGCGCGGCCAGCCACGATCTGGCGCCGATCAGCGAAGACTACGTGGTGCTGCGTTTCGATGCGTCGCTGATTTTCATCAACGCGGCTTATTTTGAGCAGGCCGTTTTGAAAGCGCTTAGCCAGTTTCCACAGGCTCGCGCACTGCTCGTGCTCGGCAACAGCATCAACCGCATCGACGCCACCGGCGAGGAAAAGCTGCGCGCCCTGGCGAGCGACCTGAAGGCGGCCGGTGTCACTCTGATGCTGGCCAGCCTGAAAAAACCCGTGCGTGAGGCGCTGGATCGCGCGGGTCTCGACGATGTCATCGGGGCGGATAATATCTTCCCCAGCAAAGAGAGTGCGCTGCGTGTGCTGGAAGCACGGTTCGCAGCCGGAAAATAACGCCCGCCGGCCCGGGTTAGTCTTTTGCCAAGCCCATTATTACCTTGCCTGACCCGAACCCACTGCGGCACGGTGCAAGCGGTCCTGCACCGCAGTCCATTCAGCACCGACAGGCGGCCGTTCAATCAGAATGACCGCCCCGCCCATTGCATCGGATTCACGCGTAATAAATGGGCTGAGGTTCTCTCTTTGAAAAAGATCACAATACAAAACATGACCCTTTCCTTTTTCACACTCACTTGAACCCTCCCTGACTTAACTGAATACCCCGATATACCGGCAACCTGAGCCTCTTGCTGTTAAATCCCATGGACACGCTCCCCATTTCTTTTACATAATTCGTCGCAATTGACGAAAATTCGTAGTTCAATGAAGAAATGGCAGCAAGACCATACCCTAAAAAGTCCGGCACTTTGGGTGCCAAAATGTGGAGGGAGTTCGCTTGATACAGGTAAAGAGGAATACACGCGCGCCGCAGTTTCGCATCAGCAGCATGAGCGCCGCGGTCGCGCTGGCCCTGGCGGCGGGAACCCCGAGCGCTTTTGCTTTCGAATTCAAGTCCGGAGAAGTCACCGGCAGTTTCGACACCACCGTCACGGCCGGCGCGCTCTGGCGCATGGATAAGCGCGACCCGGCCCTGGTGAGCATAGCCAACGGCGGCACCTCGCGCGACCCGAACTCGGATGACGGCAACCTGCGCTACGACCAGGGTGACGTAGTGTCAACACTGTTCAAGGCGACCCACGACCTCGAACTCAAGTACCGCAATTTCGGCGCATTCATGCGCGCCAGCTATTTCTACGACTTCGCCGTGCATGACAAAGACAATCTATTCCCCGCCACGCGCAATGAGCTTGGCGACGGCGGCGAGATTCTCGATGCCTACCTGCGCGGCAACTTCGATATCGGCGGGCGCAAGCTCAATGTGCGACTGGGCAAACAGGTGGTGAATTGGGGCGAGAGCACCTTCATCCAGAACGGTCTGAACGTGCTCAACCCCATCAACGTCAGCCGCCTGCGCGTGCCGGGCTCGGAACTGAAAGAAGGTCTGATCCCGACCATGATGGCCTACGCCTCGCAGGAAATCACCGACAATCTGTCGGTTGAGGTTGCACTGATGACTGAATGGAAGAAGACCAAGATCGACCCGGCTGGGTCGTTTTTCAGCACCAACGATTTCGTCGCCGACGATGCCACCCGCGCCTATACAGGCTTTGGGCGAAGGAATGACCTGAACGGGGCGGCAGGAGTTTTTGGAGTGAATGCCACTGCGGCCCTGTGGGCACCGCGCTCTGCCAATCGCGAACCGGGCGATGGCGGCGAGTATGGCGTTGCCGTGCGCTACTTCGCACCAGAGTTGAATAACACCGAGTTCGGTTTCTATCACGCCAACTACCACAGCCGGACCCCATTTGTGTCGGGCAAACGTGGGGGTATTACTGCAGCAGCCACTCCGGTTCCAGGATGCACTGTTTTTGACGCCCCTACTGCAGCCGGTGCGGGCCTTGCGGCCGGCTGCGGTTTTGCGGCAGGTCGTGCGGGTACGTATTTCATTGAATACCCGGAAGACATCAAGCTGTTTGGCGTGAGTATCAATACGGCATTGCCAGGCGGCGTTGCGCTGCAAGGCGAGTACTCGTACCGGAAAAACCAGCCGCTGCAATTGCCCTCGGCCGAGATTCTGAATGCGGCGCTAGGAGCAGCGAGTCAACTGACCACCCTTAATCCTGTCGCTGCCCGCCTCTTCAATGCTTATGGTGACGACATCAGCGGCTACCGTCGTGTCAAGATGCAGCAAGTGCAATTCACCGGCACAAAAGCCTTCGGCCCGACTTTTGGCGCCGAACAACTGGTGATGCTGGGCGAGGTCGGCTACACCTATCTCGACCTGCCCGATACGCTCAAGTTCGCCGCGCCGGGCTGCCATCTGCCACAGCCGGGATCGGCTGCTGGGGCTTCGTTCGGTTCGACGTCGACAGGTTGCTTCGCTACCAAAAATTCGTGGGGCTATCGCCTCGTCGGGCGGTTGGACTATCCGAATGCCCTCGGCGCGGCAACCGTTTCGCCGCGCGTGGCCTTCTCGCATGACGTCGATGGTTTCGGCCCGACCTTCAACGAGGGGGCGAAGGCGCTGACGCTGGGCGTCGGTTTCAACCTGCGCCAGGTCTGGCAGGCCGACATCGCCTACACCGCCCTCTTCGGCGGCCTGACCCGCTCAGGAACCGATCCCGCTGCGGTGCCTGCTGGCCAGTTATCCACCTACGCCAGCAGCACGAATCCGCTGAAAGACCGCGACTTCCTCGCCGTCAGCATCAGCTATTCGTTCTGACCCACAACCCAAAATCAGGAGACGCGACATGAAGAAAACCCATTCCCTTTTGGGTGCGCTGCTCGTACTGGCCTTTGCCGGTTCCTCCGGACTGGTGCAGGCGGATGCCAGCCGGCTCGGCAAGAGCCTGACGCCGCTAGGCGCCGTAGCGGCCGCCAACGCGGCCGGCACCATCCCGACCTTTGCCGGCGGCATCACCCGCCCGGTCGCGGGTTATGCGTCAGGCGGCCATTACCCTGACCCGTTCGCGACTGACAAGGCGCTGTTCACCATCGGCGCGAGCAATGCCGAAAAATACAAGGCGAACCTGACCCCGGGCCAGATGGCGCTGCTCAAGAAGTATCCGACCTGGAAGATGAACGTCTATCCGACCCAGCGCAGCGCCACCTTCCCAAAGGCCACTCTCGACGAAACCATCGCCAACGCTACGCGCGCCAAGCTGGCGCCGGGCGGCAACGGCGTCACCGGCACCACCGGCGGCGTACCGTTCCCCCTTCCCAAGGATGGTCTGGAAGCGATCTGGAACACCCTGCTGCGCTACAAGGGTGACACCTACGCGATGAACTGGAGTCAGGCCGCCGTGACGCGCGAGGGCGCCTACACGCCGGTGCGTTTCGAGTACGAGTATGACTTCTCTTATGGCAACCTCGCCAAGGCTTCTATAGATCGTGAGCCCAACAAACTGCTCAACTTCATGCAGACGGTCACCGCACCGGCGCGTCTGGCCGGGCAGATTTTGCTCGTTCAGGAAACCGTCGATCAGGTCAAGGAACCACGCAGCGCCTGGACTTACAACCCCGGCCAGCGGCGCGTGCGTCTGGCACCCAACGTCGCCTATGACAACCCCGGTACCGCCGCCGACGGCCTGCGTACCAACGACGATTTCGGCATGTTCAACGGTGCCACCGACCGTTACGACTGGAAGCTGATCGGCAAGCAGGAGCTGTTCGTTCCCTACAACGCCTACAAGATTTCCGGCAACCAGGCGAAGATGGCTGATGTGTTGAAGCCGGGCCACGTCAACCCGGAGCTGGCCCGCTATGAGCTGCACCGGGTCTGGGTGGTCGAAGCGACACTCAAGCCGGGCACCAGCCACATCTATCACAAACGGACGTTCTACATCGACGAAGATAGCTGGATGGTCATGGTGAGCGACAAGTACGATGCGCGCGGCGAGCTGTGGCGCGTGTCGGAACAGCACTCGATCAACTTCTACGATGTGCCGATGCTGTATGGCACGGTGGAAGTGCATCACGACCTGCAATCCGGCCGCTATCTGGCCATGGGCCTGCGCAACGACGAAGCCCGGGTCTATGAAAAGATCAAGCGCAGCGCGGCAGACTTCACCCCTGCCGGTCTACGCGGGGTGGGTACGCGTTAACACTCCCTGCGTCATGATCGTCGCGCGTTCCCTTGTCCGCACGGACAAGGGAACGCCGGCCTGATTCACCCTATGCATAAAATTGCAGGTTTCCTGTTTGCGGTTTTTGTCGCGCTCGCGGCGGTGTTCGCCTTTTCGGCGCGCCACGGGCCGCCCATGCCGGCGACCGGGGTGGCTATCGGCAACGTGCTCTTGCTCGACGCGGCGCATGCCGGGCGGCGCCTGGTCGCGGTGGGTGAGCGCGGGACTATTTTCGTGTCGGACGACCGGGCCGCAAGCTGGCGGCATGTGGCTTCGGGAACCGAAACCACACTGACCGCCGTCGCTTTCGCCGACGACCGGCTGGGCCTCGCGGTGGGGCACGACGCTCTGATCCTGCGCAGCGAGGATGGCGGTCTGAGCTGGCGCAAGGTGCATGATGCGCCCAAACAACTCCGCCCCCTGCTCGACGTGGCCTTTGTCGCGCCCGGACGGGCGATTGCCATTGGCGCCTACGGTGCGTTCCTGGAAAGTACCGATGGGGGCCTGAGCTGGACTGCGCAGCAGATCGTCGCGGAAGACGTTCATCTGAACGCACTGGCGCGCCTGTCTGACGGCAGCTTGCTGGTGGCCGGGGAAGCCGGCACTTTGCTGCGACGTTCGAGCGACGGCGGCGCACAGTGGGAGAAGCTGCCCTCGCCCTACGGCGGCTCCTTTTTCGGCCTGTTGCCGCTCGAAGGCGGCACGGTGCTCGCCTACGGCATGCGCGGCAAGGTCTTGCGCAGCGAGGATCGTGGCAGTTCATGGCAGGTGCTGGCGGTGAATGGCGTTGATTCGATCTTCGGCGGCCTGCTGCAAGCAGATGGCCGGGTGCTGTTGCTGGGACAGAACGGCACGGTGCTGGAGAGTCGCGATCAGGGCCGCAGCTTCGTGCGGCTGTCGGGCAATGGCAGCCGCGTGCTGAATGCGGCGCTGTCCCTGCCGGGTGGCAGGGAAGTGTGGGCATTCGGCGAGGGCGGCGTCGTGCGCCTCGGCAACGGGACCGGGAGTGTCGCCAAGTGACAAGGCTCGACGTACTGCATGCCTTTGGCACCCTGCTATTTTCCTGGCGCCGCAGTTTTTTTGCCTTGTTCGTGCTGATCACCCTCGCCATGCTCTGGTCGGCGACCCATCTGAAGGTCGATGCTGCGTTCAACAAGATGATTCCGCTGCAGCATCCGTACATGTCGACTTTCGTCGAATACGAGAAAACCTTTGGCGGCGCCAACCGCGTGCTGGTGGCGCTGATGCAGAAAGAGGGGCAGAAAGAGCCCGATATCTACAACGCGGCCTTCTTCCGCGCGCTCAAGGGCCTGAGCGACGATGTGTTCTTCATTCCCGGCGTCGACCGCGCCACGGTGACTTCGCTGTTCACGCCGAATGTCCGCTTCATCGAGGTGGTGGAAGAAGGATTCGCCGGCGGCAACGTGATTCCCGCCAATTTCAGCGGCACGCCGGAAGACCTCGAAATCGTACGCGCCAACGTGCAGAAATCGGAGCGGGCGGGGCGTCTGGTCGCCAACGACTTCAAGGGCGCCCTGGTGAGCGCCGAACTGCTGGAGATCGATCCGGGCAACGGCGCACGGCTTGATTACCTGGATGTGGCGAACAAGCTCGAGGAGATTCGGGCGCGCTATCAGGCCGCCGGATTCGATGTGCATATCATCGGTTTCGCCAAGGCGGTGGGCGATATCACCGACGGCGCGCGCGGGGTGCTGCTGTTCTTTCTGGTGGCTTTTTTCATCACGGCGGCCCTGCTTTACGGGTATACAAGCTCGCTCAAGCTGACTGCCGTGGCGCTCGCCTGCGCGATGGTTCCCGTGGTGTGGCTGCTCGGCCTGCTGCCGCTTTTGGGTTACGGCATCGACCCAATGTCGATCCTGGTGCCCTTCCTGATCTTTTCGATCGGTGTCAGTCATGCCGTGCAAATGACCAACGCCTGGAAGCGGGAAGTGCTGCGCGGATCAGACGGGCTGACCGCCGCCCATACCTCCTTTCTCAAGCTGTTCATGCCGGGCGCGATGGCGCTGCTGGCGAATGCCCTCGGGTTCATCGTCCTTCTCACCATCGAGATCGAGATGGTGCGCGAACTGGCAATCACGGCCAGTCTCGGCGTGGCGCTGATGATCATCACCAACAAGATGTTCCTGACCATCCTGCTGTCATGGATGGATCTGTCGCCGCGCGCAAAACAGCGCGCCAGCAGGAATAAACAGCGCGGCAAATGGCTGTGGCGTTCTCTCAGGCACTGCGCCGAACCGCGTTTCGCCTGGCTGGTGCTCGTTGGCGCAGCGCTGCTGCTGGCCGCCGGCACCTGGCAGGCGCGCGACCTGCGCACTGGCGATCTGGGCAAGGGCATTCCCGAACTGCACGACGACTCGCGTTACAACCGCGACACGGCGGCCATCGTCGATTCCTTTTCGATCGGAGTGGACGTTCTCGCGGTGATCGCGCAGGCGCGCAACGTCGATGGCGCCTGCACCCACCACGAGGTCATGAACCACATCGATCGCTTCGAAGCGACAATGAAAAACGTGCACGGCGTGCAGGGCGTGCTGTCCCTACCCGGCATGGCCAAGGTGATCAATGCCGGCTGGAACGAAGGCAACCCCAAATGGCGCATCCTGGCGCGCGATCCGTCGGTGCTCGCCCAATCGGTGACACCGGTCGATACCAGCTCCGGCCTGCTCAACACCGACTGCAATGCCATGCAGATACTGATCTTCACCCGCGATCACCAAGGCACCACCATCGCCCACATCATTGGCGAGGTGAAGAAGTTCATTGCTGACAATCCCTCACAGCGGGTCGAGCTCAAGCTCGCCGCCGGCAACGTCGGGGTCATGGCCGCTACCAACGAGGCGGTCGATGCCGCCGAGGTGACCATGCTGCTGATGCTGTTCGTGGCGATCAGCCTGCTGTGTTTTCTGGAGTTCCGCTCCTGGCAGGCGACCCTGTGCATCGTCCTGCCGCTGGTCATCGTGGCGGTGCTGTGCAATGCGCTGATGGCCATGCTCGGCATCGGGCTGAAAGTGTCCACACTGCCCGTGATCGCCCTCGGCGTCGGCGTCGGCGTCGATTACGGAATCTACCTTTATGAACGCATGGCCTATCAGCTCGAACGCGGCCGAGCCTTGCCCGATGCCTTTTTTCAGGCGCTCAGGCAACGCGGCAACGCAGCGGCATTTACGGCGGCGACGATGGCGATCGGCGTCGGCACCTGGGCCTTCTCCGCCCTCAAATTCCAGGCCGACATGGGCGTGCTGCTGGCCTTCATGTTCGTGGTCAATATGTTGGGCGCGATCCTGTTGTTGCCGGCGCTGGCCGCCGTGTTGCTGCCGCTTACCCGCGCCAAAAAAGCGGCCTGATTCGCTGCCGAATTATTTCGACAGGTCGGGCCGGTTCGCAGCAGTGCCTTGGTATAGCGCTTCCTCTGTATTGGTTATTGACCTGACCCCCGTTCGCTCTGATGTTGTGGCTGCTGCGCAAACCCTGATTCAGAGCGCCCCATATGATGAGCCAGAGCGCAAGACCGTGGCCTCGGCAGGGTTTCACAAGCATCGTTTCGACGTTTATACTCTTCCTTATGAGAACTTCTAAAATCTGCCCATTCCAGGGAGAGCGCTCGAAGTGTCGGAACCCGATATCCCGGTAGATTCAGAAAATACGCCGACTCCCGGGCGAAGCACACAGCAGTCTTTCTGGGCGCGGGTCGGTGCAGGGATGCTTAGTCCGCACGTTGCCTGGATAGCGCTGCTTCTCACCTTGCTGGTAACGTTGTTGGCCTGGAAAAACGCGCAGGAAGCACTCGTTCAGGCGCAGCAGGTGCAGCTTGAAAATCGTGCTTCAGAGGTGACCAACGCCGTTCTCAAGCGTATGCAGGGCTATGAGCAGGTGTTGCGCGGCGGTGTCGGGCTGTTTGCTGCGTCTAAAAGTGTTGATAGAGCCGAATGGCGAGACTATGTCGCCAGTCTGAGAATTCAGGAACAATACCCTGGCATACAGGCCATGGGGGTTTCAGTCCATATTCCACCCGCTCACCTGGATGCGCATCTGCGCACTATCCGTGCCGAAGGCTTCCCCAATTACGCGATTCGTCCGGCGGGTATTCGTGCTGAATACACCTCCGTTATTTATCTCGAGCCATTCGACTGGCGTAACCAGCGCGGCTTTGGTTTTGACATGTTCACCGAACCCATTCGGCGCGCGGCGATGGAGCACGCACGTGACACTGGCGGCACAGCCATTACCTCGAAAGTGACACTCGCTCAGGAAACCGGCAAGGAAGTGCAAGCCGGCACGCTGATGTATCTTCCTTACTACAAGAATGGAACGCCTCACAATACATTGGCGGAGCGACGTGCCAATCTGCTTGGCTATGTCGGCAGTGCATTCCGGTTAAACGATCTCATGAGCGGCATCCTGGAAAAGAAGCAGGCGGGTGCAGAGCCGGATATTGATATCGAAGTATACGACGGCACGCTGCGCTCGGCTGACAGCCTGCTCTATGACGATGATCGAATTGCGCACGCGCTGGGCACGCCGCCGCCTGGACGTTTGACGCTTATCAGAAACATAGACTTGTATGGTCATACCTGGTCATTGTATTTCACCACGCACCCGGCATTTCATGCCGCCTTTGACAAGAACAAGCCGTTGTTCATCCTGGCAGTTGGATCGCTATTGAGCGTGATGCTCTCGGGGCTGATCTGGATGTTTGCCACTCAGCGCCGGCGTGCGCTGGAACTGGCCAGTCATCTGACCGAGAAGATCGCCGAGCGCAAACGTGCGGAAGAATTACTGCGCGTCAGCGAGGATATCCTGTCTGCCACCATCAATACCGCGCTGGATGCCGTGATACAGATAGATTCAGCGGGCATCATCAACCGCTGGAACAACCAGGCGGAAGCAATATTCGGCTGGCCGCGCGTTGAAGCCATCGGGCGGATACTGCATGAAACGATCATCCCGCCGCAATATCGTGAGGCACATATTCGCGGCATTAAACATTTCCTGGTTTCCGGCGAGGGGCCAGTCCTGAATAAACGAATCGAGATTTCAGCCCTGCATCGCGACGGACATGCGTTCCCGATTGAGCTGTCTATCACTTCACTAAAAATAGGCGACAAGCATGAGTTCAGCGCCTTTATCCGCGACATCACCGAGAAAAAGAAGTCGGAAGAGATGATCTGGCAACAGGCCAATTTCGATACCTTGACCGGCCTGCCCAACCGCCGCATGTTTCACGACAGGCTGGAGCAGGAAATCAAGAAGTCTCACCGCTCCGGTTTTCCGATGGCGCTAATGCTGCTGGATCTTGATCGTTTTAAAGAGGTGAACGATACCCTGGGGCACGCTCAGGGCGATGTGTTGCTGGTTGAGGCAGCACGGCGAATTGCCGAGTGTGTACGCGAATCAGATACCGTTGCCCGCCTGGGGGGCGACGAATTTACCGTCATTCTGTCCGAGGTTGAAGATGCCAACATCGTCGAGCGCATTGCCCAGAATATTATTCTGCGCCTTGCCGCCCCCTTTCAGCTACATCAAGAGATGGCCTATGTGTCTGCCAGTGTGGGCATTACCCTGTATCCCAACGATGCCCAGAATATTGATAGCCTGATCAAGAACGCTGATCAGGCGATGTATCTCGCCAAAAACTCAGGACGCAACCGCTTCAGCTACTTCACTGCTGCTTTACAGGAAGCTGCCCAAACCCGCCTGCGTCTGGGCAACGATTTGCGCAACGCCCTGGCTGGCAAACAGCTCGCAGTTTACTACCAGCCTATCGTGGAAATGGCGAGCGGCAAGATTGTCAAAGCCGAGGCACTGTTACTCTGGCAGCACCCTGAGCGTGGCCTGGTCAGCCCCATGCAGTTCATAGCGCTGGCGGAAGAATCCGGGCTCATTCATGAAATGGGCGACTGGGTCTTCCACGAGACAGCACGCGAGCTCGCACGCTGGAGAGCGCTGTTCGTGCCTGAGTTTCAAATCAGTGTGAATGTATCACCCGTGCAGTTCCGCCAGAATGGGGTATATCTCGCATCGTCGTGGATCAATTATTTGCGTGCAATGGACTTGCCCGGACAAAGTCTTGTCATTGAAATCACCGAAAGTGTGTTGCTGAATGCGGAGATAAACGTCACAGAGAAATTGCTTTCATTCCGTGACGCGGGTGTTCAGGTAGCGCTTGATGATTTTGGCACGGGCTATTCATCACTGTCCTACCTTAAGAAATTCGACATCGACTACCTCAAGATTGACCAGTCATTTGTGCGCAACCTGGAAGATGATCCTGACGATAAAGCATTGTGCGAGGCGATTATCGTCATGGCGTATAAGCTGGGACTGAAAGTGATTGCAGAAGGCGTGGAAACCGAACAACAGCGCGACCTGCTCGTCACTTATGGTTGTGATTATGCGCAGGGCTGGTTGTATTCGAAGGCGGTTTCAGCAGGGGAGTTTGAGGCGCTATTGCGGGCTCAGGTAAAGTAAGCGGCCGTTACGGTGTGCTCTTGTTCTACTATGTCTTTCTGGTTTCATCAAGGATCATCAGCACGCCATTCTTACTCTCTACAAAACGTATTATTTCTAGACTCTGTCGGTCAAAATCGTGAAAGTAAGCTAGCAAGAGCAAGCTGCGACAACACAGAAGCATCAGCCCAAGAAGTGCGGTATATACGATTGCATCGACCGCAGCCGATACACTCTTTCCAGGCGGCTTGACGTCATCCGCGACTTTCTTTCTGTAAAGCCCTACCTGAAATTTGGTCAAGAGCACCACATATCGTTTACCCCCTTGTGCTGAGTCAGCGTACGTAGGAATATCGCGATAGCAAATTACATATTCCGTACCAGCCGTGAATATTTCAGGCGCAAGCTCGGTCATCATGGAGGCGACGGCCGCGAATAAGCGCTCACTTTTCCAGCAACACAGCCTGCCCGCTCGGCGTGCCATATTGCACGCTGAGCTGCGCCTGATACTCTCGTATCAGCTGGAAAACCACTTGTGAAGGCGTCAGATCCTGTTCGGCGCCTAAGCGCTCGAAGTCCTTCTTCTTGCCGGGTCATCAAGATCGTGAGGCGTGCGGTTTTGCTTTCCATCGAGTAGGGTGGGTTGATGCGTGCGCGATTTTAACGGCGACATTGGTGTCAGAGTCTCATGCCGCAAGTTTAAGCATTTATTCACCTTTTGGCGGAGTTGGTAGGGAGGGTTAGGCGCGAATTTTGCGCCGTAACCCACCGTTCGGACACCAAAAGCCGTGGGTTACGCTGC
>JBKJIS010000208.1:0-2569 GCA_046598305.1 Thiobacillus sp. | reverse complement strand
GCAGCGTAACCCACGGCTTTTGGTGTCCGAACGGTGGGTTACGGCGCAAAATTCGCGCCTAACCCTCCCTACCAACTCCGCCAAAAGGTGAATAAATGCTTAAACTTGCGGCATGAGGGACAGACCACGGTTTAAATGAAGGAATTGTTTGATGGGCAACGGAAGCCGTGGTCTGTCCCCAATTCTGCAATTCTGCGGCACTTTGCCGACATTCTGGGCCGCCTCGACAAGGACTCAACCGACTCCACCACCCTGCTCGACAGCCATCCCGGCACCCATCAATGGCTTGAACCTGTATTGGTTCCGCATCTCTGCTAGGGCCGCCGCCTTGGCGTGCTAAAATCCAAAGGTTTTTTAACTCCAAAGCCCACACCATGATTTCTCTTGCCCACGCGCAATCCGCTGCCGCTGCATCCCCCGGTATTACCGACTTCCTGCCGCTGATCATCATTGGTATCCTGTTCTGGTTCATGCTCATCCGCCCGCAGATGAAGCGCGCCAAGGAACAGAAAAAAATGCTGACCGAGCTGACCAAAGGTGATGAAGTCGTCACCTCCAGCGGCCAGCTCGGAAAAATCAGCAAGATCGGTGATCAGTATGTGTCTCTGGAAATTGCCGATGGCGTCATCACCCACGTACAAAAGCAGTCAGTGCAGACGTTGTTGCCCAAAGGCACGATCAAAGGACTGTAAGGTTCCAGAAAGGGGCGGCCAGTACCCTGCTGGCTGCCTGTCCCTCATCCTTCTCCGCTCGGCTAAATCATGAACCGCTTCCCGCTCTGGAAATATGTGCTCATCGGCTTCACGCTGGTGATCGCCTTCCTCTACACCCTGCCCAACTTTTTTGGTGAAGTGCCCGCAGTCCAGCTCTTGCCCTTACGCAGCACCGAAAAAGTCGATACGGTACTGCTAGGGCAGGTTGAAGCCGCGCTTAAGACGGCCAATCTGGCTTACAGCGGAGTGGAATTGGCAGGGAACAGCATCAAGGTGCGCCTTGCCAGCACCGACTTGCAGATCAAGGCCAAGGACGTGCTGCAAACCAGCCTGGGCGAGCGCTATTCGGTGGCACTCAATCTGGTGTCGGCCTCGCCCTCCTGGCTGACGGCCATTCATGCCTTGCCCATGTACCTCGGACTGGATTTGCGCGGCGGCGTGCACTTCCTGCTCGAAGTCGACATGAAAGCGGCCCTTGAAAAATCAGCCATCCGCTATCAAAGCGATTTCCGCACCGAACTGCGCAGCGACAAGATTCGCTATGGCCGCATCAGCCGCGAAGGCAAAGTGGTCACGGTGCATTTCGCCACCCGTGACCAACGCGACGCTGGTATCAACAAACTCAGCGCCGTGTTCAGCGAATTGGCCTTCGTCCCGAAAGACCAGGCCGAAGGCTTTACCCTGACCGCCCGCCTCAAGCCGGAAACTGAAACCAAGGTGCAGGCATTCGCCCTGCAACAAAACATCACGACGCTCAGAAACCGCGTCAACGAACTCGGCGTGACCGAACCCATCATCCAGCAACAGGGCGCCAGCCGCATCGTGGTGCAACTGGCCGGCGTGCAGGACACGGCCAAGGCCAAGGATATTCTGGGCCGCACCGCCACGCTGGAAATCCGCATGGTCGACGAGCAGGCCGATCCGCTGGCAGTCAGCCAGGGTCAGGTGCCGTTCGGTGACGAAATCGTGGTGAGCCGAGAAGGCGGCAGCATCGCGGTGAAAAAAGATGTGGTGCTGACGGGCGACTCGATCACCGACGCCTCACCGGGCTTCGACAGCACCAGCGGCCAGGCCGCCGTGCATATCAATCTCGACGGCAAGGGCGCGCGCATCTTCAAGGACATCACGCGCGAAAACGTTGGCAAGCGCATGGCGATCCTGCTGATCGAAAAAGGCCGCGCCGAATCGATTACTTCACCGGTCATCCGCGAGGAGATCGGCGGCGGCCGGGTGCAGATCACCGGGATGGATTCCACCCAGGAAGCCTCCGACGTCGCACTGCTGCTGCGCGCCGGTGCGCTGGCCGCCCCGATGCAGATTATCGAGGAACGCACCGTCGGCCCCAGCATGGGCGCGGAAAACATCAAAAAAGGCTTCCACTCCAACCTCTGGGGCTTCCTCGCCGTGGTGGTATTCATGACGTTCTACTACCGGGTGTTCGGGCTTTTTTCCTCGATCGCGCTGGCAGCCAATGGTTTCTTCCTGATCGCGCTGCTATCGATAATGCAGGCCACCTTGACCCTGCCCGGCATGGCGGCGATTGCGCTCACCCTGGGTATGGCGATCGACGCCAACGTGCTGATCAACGAACGCATCCGCGAAGAACTGCGCAATGGCGCCACGCCACAAGCAGCGATCCACGCCGGTTACGACCGCGCCTGGAGCACCATTCTCGACTCCAACCTCACCACGCTGATTGCCGGGGTCGCGCTGTTCTGGCTTGGATCGGGCCCGATACGGGGCTTTGCAGTGGTGTTGTGTCTCGGCATTCTGACCTCGATGTTCAGCGCCGTCACCGTATCCCGTGCGATGGCCAACCTCACCTACGGCCGTCAGGCTCGCCTGACCAAAGTCTC
>JBKJIS010000183.1:0-5802 GCA_046598305.1 Thiobacillus sp. | reverse complement strand
AGAAGGTGGCGCCAAAGTGAAGGGGAGCGTGTGGTTGGAAGGCACAAGATACAACGGCGGCGGTGCCGGCAGCCCCGTGCCCGGTGAGGATGTATTAATGCGCAGCAAAATAACGGGTGAGATCGAAGGCACATCGGCGGATACGCCATGCGCGTCAGAACGAATCGGCATGCCATGGGCCACTTCGATTTCAGCACCATGTTCGCTTGCCGCAAGCGCATGGTAAGCAGACTCAGCATGCGCGGCAGTTTGTGCATGACTCAAACTGGCGTGACTAATTTGAACCGTACCCGCATGGGCATGGATGAACGGCGTCATCGCCTGCAAGGCGATGACGATCCAGAACATCAAGTAACGGGTCATTCGGTTAGACACAATCAGGGCAAACAAGTCCGGTGAAATAAAACGTTTTCAGATTACAGAGGGTGGCTCAATACTGCCCGTCACAGGGCGTGTTGCGTGGATCCTGCCTGTCGATTCTTAAGCGCGCCTTAAGTCGCAGGGACATCCCGGTTAATACAGTACGACGGAATCAAAAACCTGCCTATTTCTAACCATTTCCCTGCACGTTAGAAAACAGCTTTCCAGCGTTTTCTGGGTCACCCACACGGAAAGCAAACGTATTAAGGAAACACAAGCGTAGGAAAGCTTCAACCGAGCGGCAACGTCAGCTGCGCGGTCAACCCGCCGCCCGGGGTTTCGATGAGTTCCAGTTCGCCACCATGCGCATGCATCACCGCTTTCACCAGAGCCAATCCCAAACCGCTTCCGGATTGACTGCGTGCCGTATCGCCACGCACGAATCGCTCGATCATGCGTGCGTGTTCTCCAGGCGGAATCCCATAGCCATGGTCGCGCACAGTGATCCGTACATGTGACCCCACACGTTCCAGGAGCACTTCCAGCGCCACCTCTGGCGCGCTGTATTTAAAGGCGTTGTCGAGCAGGTTGGCAAGCGCTTGGGCGAGCAGCGCGCGGCTACCCGATACCAGGATGCCGGCGTCCAATTCAAGCTGAAACGGTCGCGCCATGTCCTCGGCTTCGTCAGCGTAGAGCCCGGCGATATCACGGACCAGTTCGGCAAGGTCGATGGTTTCACGTCCAGACAACTCGCTACCCGCTTCAAGCCGGGCGATCGACAACAGCGCATCAAATGTGCGCATCAGTTCGTCGGCATCGCTAACTGTCTGCGTCAGCGCCTCCCGATAGGCAGCGGTGTCGCGCGGCTTGTTAAGTACGACCTCAGCGCGTGTTTTTAAACGCGACAAGGGTTTGCGCAAATCATGTGCCACGTTGTCCGACACTTCGCGCATTCCCGCTAACGCTTGTTCGATGCGTTCAAGCATGGTGTTCAAGTGTCCTGCCAGCAGATCGAATTCATCGCCGCGATCCGTCGTTTTGACGCGTTGAGTGAGGTCGCCCGCCGCAATTCTTCCGGCGGTTTGGTTGATTGCGTCGATGCGCTTTAACCATTGCCAGCCGAGTGACAGCCCCAACAGCACAGCGAAGCTGGCGGTCAGTGCGAGCACGATGACGGCGGCAATCAGCGCGACTTCATGCAGGTCTTCCGCTGCCCCCGTATCCTGCGCGATGAGCAGACGCCCGCCGTCAGCAAGCATCGTTCCGACGGCGGGCAACGGGGTCGACTCGTTGTCGTCGTGCGGATCGCCTTGTTCACCTACCGTGAGCTCGCCCTGCCACAGAGCCCCGTCGGTGGTGAGCCCGCCCGGCCAGTGGCGCACATTGCCTGCCAATATCTGGCCTTGCGCGTCTTCGAGACGGTAATGACGCGCACCCCGTGTCCGGCTGCGGGTGTCGTCAAGTGCGGCGACACGCGTGGCGAGCGCAGGCGCAGGCAGGATTTTCAATGTAGCGAGTTCGCTGGTGAGACTTTCTGCGATCTGCTGATCGACATAGCGGTTGACCACCCAGAACAGCGCCGCCAACGCGATTGCCAGCACGACGACCTGCAGCAATGCGTAGCGCAGCGCCAACCGGATCGCCGAGGTTCGCGCAAGTTGCCGAAGTCGCGCCAATCGCGCGCTCACCGTTCGTCGCCCAGTCGGTAGCCAATGCCGCGCAGGGTATGCAGCAGCGGCGCGCCGAAATCACGGTCGATCTTGGCGCGCAAGCGGCTGATCTGGCTATCCACCACGTTGGTTTGGGGATCAAAGTGCAGGTCCCACACTTGTTCCAGCAGCATGGTTCGCGTCACGATGTGCCCACTGCGTCGCATCAGGTATTCTAGTAAACGCAATTCGCGTGGCTGCAGACGGATGAGTTGTCCGGCGCGCGTGACGCGACGGCGCTCGAGGTCGAGTTCGAGGTCGGCCACTTTCAACACCCCCGGTGCAACTGATTCTGTGGGGGTTGCGCGCCGTGCAAGTGCATCGATGCGCGCCAGCAGTTCAGCAAAGGCGTAAGGCTTCACCAGATAATCGTCACCCCCCGCGCGCAATCCTTCGACGCGCTGGTCGACCTGCCCCAGTGCCGACAACACGAGTACAGGGGTTGTTCGTCCGTCTGCACGCAGCATGCGGATGAGCGAAAGTCCGTCCCGACGCGGCAACATCCGATCGACCAGCAACACGTCGTAGTCGTTTTGAAGCGCAAGGTGCAGGCCGACTTCACCGTCATGCGCACAGTCAACAACATGGCCAGACTCAGTGAGCCCGCGTCGCAGATATTCAGCGGCTTCAATGTCGTCTTCAATGATCAGAATTTTCATGGCGCAAGTTTAATCGTGGCGCGCGGCAATGTTTCATTACCGATTCACGAGAGGCCGTGGTCAGGGCGAACCTTACCAAACCGTCATTTTTCCGCCAGCCTCTGGCGAGATTCGCTGCGTAGTCTTCACATCACGGCAATAACGCCGCTGTTGATGAAAGGAAATACCATGAAACGCAATACCAAAATTGTCGCCGCCGTCACCCTGGTTGCTTCGCTCGCTGCGGGTACGGCCTTCGCTACCGGCGCAATCAAGCTGCCTGATGAAGTCAAATCGTCCAGCATCAAGCTGCCACGCGGTGTCGAATCTCAGGCCGAGTTTGCCAAGCATGCCAAGATTAGCCAGCAGCAAGCGGAAGCAGCTGCGCTTGCGGTACAACCCGGCCAGGTAGTGAAAGCCAAACTCGAGAATGAAGACGGTTACCTGGTCTGGCAGATTGACGTGAAGCACGGCAGGGGCACGACTGAAATAGCCGTCGATGCCGGCAATAGTAAAGTCCTCGCGGCTGAAGCCGAAGAGGATGATGATCATCATGGCCGCAACCATGAAGATCGCAACAAACGCAGTTAAGCACCACAACCGCCCCATGGGCGGTTTTTTATGGCATGCCTGCCATTCGAACCCACCCAGCGCATTTTTCAATCAGGGAAAACATAATGAACACTGTCGCTCGAAACGCATTAAGCAAAGTTCCAGAAGTCACCTTGTATTTCTGGGTCATCAAGATACTGGCCACCACAGTAGGGGAAACCGCCGCCGATTTTCTGAACTTTAACCTGCACCTGGGGCTGAGCAACACGACCTTGATCATGAGTGCTCTACTTGCTGCCGTCCTTGTTGCGCAGTTCCGCACCCGCCGCTGCGTCGGAGGCATTTACTGGCTGGCGGTCGTACTCATCAGCATCGTTGGTACGCTCGTCACCGACAACCTGGTTGACACCCTCGGCGTGCCGCTGCCAACCACCGTATGGGCGTTTGGCGGTGCTCTCACCGCCACCTTTATTGGCTGGTATGCGAGTGAGAAAACTCTGTCGGTCCACAAAATCACCACCCCCCGGCGTGAGGCTTTTTACTGGCTGGCAATTCTGTTCACATTTGCGCTTGGAACCGCTGCAGGCGATCTTGCCGCCGAAACCATGAAACTTGGCTACGCGAATTCCACGTTGATGTTCGCCGCCATGATCGGTGTGGTGACAGTGGCCTATTACGGATTTCGCGCCAATGCCATTGCCGCGTTCTGGGCCGCCTACATCCTCACACGTCCGCTCGGTGCCTCGTTCGGCGACCTGCTTTCTCAACCAATCACCCACGGCGGCTTTGGTTGGGGCACGGTTGGCACCAGTGCCGTTTTTCTCAGCGCCATCTTTGTGCTGGTGGTGTACCTCAGCCAGCAGCGCAAAGCGCAGTCTGTGTAAGGAACCGGAGCAGCGAAGCACCGGGTATCTAGCCGGGCTCGCAGCATTTTCCAGCGGACTCAAAGGTTCAGGTTACGGATAAAATTGAGTACGCCCAACATTTCAGAAGTTGAAACTGGATCTCTGCTGTCTGGAGCTTAACGGATACTCAACGCGTCTCGGGGTCTCGACTTTTGCCCCCTACTTTTCACTTTACGCCACAATCTGTCTCACCCGTGACACCGACAATCCCACCTCCCGCAGGAAGTACGGAGTCAGCCCTTTACTTTCTACTCCCCCTTTTACTTGTGCTTTGGCTTTTTGTAGTTGGACGTACAGGCTCATAGTGTAATCAGCGTCACGCGGGGAAAGTAAGTTTGATATCGTCGGGCATCGCGTGTCAGTAGCTGGCATCCGAGCACAGCAGCATGGGCACCGATGAAAAAATCGGCCAGCACGTTTTTTTTGCCACCTTGCTGCCGGTAGCGAATGAATGCTTTACCTGCGAGAAACATAGCCGGGCGCGGCAATTCCATAATAGCAAGACCCAGCTTCCCGATAGTCTCGTCCAGCGCCTCCGCAGTGGAAAACGTCAGCGACAGTTCGGCATAGATGATGGGGTTGATTAGCAGGCGATGAACCTTGGTTTGGGCGCGGAGCTGGGCTATAGACCAATCCGCCCACTCTGGCTCGTCTTCCAGAACGTCAATCAGGACATTGGTATCTACGAGCAGCATCAATCATTGCCGCGCAGGAGTGCCATCAGCGCATCGGTGCGCCATTTGATGTCCGCCTTGCCGCGCGCGGCCTCGAAACGATCCGGTTTGCGGCTTTGGCGTCCCCCAGCTTTATGGATTACGACATCGCCATCCCGATTGACAGCGAACTGCACCGAGCATCCCGGAGCCATATCAAGCGCATCGCGAATCTGCTTGGGGATGGTTACCTGGCCTTTGCTGGTTAGTGTGGTAGTCATGGCAAGCCTCGCTTGTGTATTACATGAGTGCTGATTGTAATACTGCGCTGGCAGGTCGGAAACTCGACTGATCGGGCTTAAGCGGCGTCCTTGATACGCGTCATGTTGCGGCCGCTGCGCTTGGCTTCCAGCAAGGCCGTATCGGCACGTGCCAGCGCTTCATTTTCCTGCTTGTCTTCACGGCTGTATTCAGACAAGCCACCGCTCCAGGATAGTTTCTGCGTCACCCCGGGGATCAGTTCCACACTCTCGGGCATCTTGGCACGCAGGCGCGCGGCCAGTTCCTGCGCCCGATCGAGTGGGGTGAATGGGAACAAAACACAAAACTCGTCCCCCCCCAGGCGGGCAACAAAGTCGCTGTTACGCAAGCAGGATTTCAGTGCGTCTCCGAACTTGATGATGAGTTGATCGCCTGCCTCATGGCCGAAGGTGTCGTTGACCTGCTTGAAATTATCGATATCCAGAATCAACAGACTATGTGACCAGCCGTCTTTCATGCTGGCAAACAACTCCTTCTGCTTTTCGTCGAAGCTGCGCCGGTTGTTGACCTGCGACAGGTGGTCGATCCGGGCCTGGGAGGTCACCTCTTTCTGCTTGCCCAGCATGACCTTGCCGAGTTTCAGCATGGTTTCGAGCGGGGTCTGAAATTCAGCCAGTGTGACCGGGTAATCTGCACGCAAACGCTGTTGCCGTAAATCGTTGGT
>JBKJIS010000098.1:0-5865 GCA_046598305.1 Thiobacillus sp. | reverse complement strand
CAGATGGATGCCTGTGCCATTCCCTTCAGGGAGGAGTTCGATGTCATCGGGGCTTTTGACGTTATCGAGCATATTCGCGATGATGTAAAGGCGATAAGCCAAATCCATGCCGCATTGAAACCCGGAGGTTTTTTTGTCCTTAGCGTACCGCAACACATGTTTCTTTGGAGCAAATATGATGTTATCGGGCGCCACTTCAGACGCTATTCTAATAAGGATCTTCGTGAGAAGCTTACCGTTGCGGGCTTTTCTATCATTGAATCGACATCCTTTAATTCCTTATTGCTGCCGTTAATGGCGGCGTCGCGGTATTTAATGAAAAATAAAAATGACGGCTCTGTGGACGTATTACAAGAGCTTAGATTGAAACCGGTTGTCAATTTTCTTCTGTCTTCTGTTCTTAAATTGGAATTTCAATTAATCCGCCTTGGTTTCAGATGGCCCGCCGGTGGTTCCAGGCTTGTAGTCGCAAAAAAAATAAGCGCTAACAGGGAGGCGCTCTAAAGTGCTTCCCAATTTTTTGATTGCAGGCGGGGTTGCTACCGGGACTTCCTTTTTATCGGCGACCCTTGCGCATCATCCCGATATCTATTTGCCAAAAATTCAGCGGCCTGAGCCTAACTTTTTTCATTATTCCCGAAAATTCAACCAGGGCGTAGACTGGTATTTGAAGACATGGTTCTCTGAGGTGGGCCACCAAAAAGCGGTTGGTGAGCGCTCATCGCTGCTGTTGCCCAGTGATGTTGCGGCAAAGCGGATCAAGGCTATCCTGCCCGGGGTCAGGCTGATCTTCTGTTTGCGGAATCCCATAGAGCGCACCTGGGGAAACTACCGCTTTACCGTGCTCGAGGGACTCGAGGCGCTTTCATTCGATGAAGCGATTGAGTGTGAACAAGAAAGAATGAAAAAAGCGGAGGGCATGTGGTCTGAGGTGCAACCCCATGCCTATTTGACGCGTAGCCGGTATGCTGTGCATTTGCAGGAATATATCGATTTATTTGGCAGGGACCGCATTCTGCTGCTCAAATCAGAGGACCTGGGGCGGCATCCACATGAGAATGTGGCGCGTGTATGTGATTTCCTGGGTGTTGATTCATCCGTGCAATTGCCTTTGCCCCCGAACTACTCAAGTCCATCGGTAATCGACCGCTCGGTGCAAATCGAGTTGCGGGCATACTTTGGAGATCGTTTCCCGAATGTTGTCGAGTGTATTCGAAAGAATGAGGATGTATCGTCCATTATTCGTTGCGAGGAAGATAGTCAGAATGTCGAACGGCTTAGGGCTAATCTGTCGGTCGGCAAGGATCCTTTGCCGGAAAGCTCGAGGCAACGCTTGCGGGCAGTATTTGCAGACGAAATCAGCCGCTTGCGGAGCATCGTCGATTTTCCGGTCAACGATTGGGTTTGACAGGATGCCGAGCCATGCCACTCATTAGCGTAGTCATTCCGGTCTACAAGGCGGAAGGATGTGTCGCCGAGCTCTGTCGCCGCCTTAAGCTCGCGATCGAGCCTCTGACCGATCACTACGAGATCATCCTCGTAGAAGACCGAAGTCCCGATAACAGTTGGTCGGTAATCAAGGATGAAGCGCAGAAGGATAGCCGTGTGTTCGGAATACGGCTTGCCAGAAACTGTGGCCAGCACCGGGCCATTACAGCAGGGCTGGATGTGGCGGCAGGGGACTGGGTAGTTGTGATGGACTGCGATCTGCAGGATGCACCGGAGCACATCCCGCTACTTTATGCCAAAGCCCTCGAAGGTAATGAGATTGTAGTGGCCAAGTTCGAGGAGCGGGCTGAATCCACGCTTCGGCAGAAAGTCTCCCAGACATTCTGGGCTGCTCTGAGTTGGCTTGCGGGTATCCGCTTCGATCACAAGGTCGGGAATTTCAGAATCATGTCGAAGCGCGTAGTCGAGAGCTTCCGCTGCTATCGCGAGCAGTTGCGGCTGCTGGGCGGCATTACGGCACTAATGGGATTTACTACCGCGTATCTGCCCCTGAAACGGGATGAGCGTTTCTCGGGCGAGACGAGTTACAGTTTTAAGAAACTCCTTGGCATTGCGATCGACATTGCCATGGCTTACTCGGACAAACCGCTTAAGTTGGCCATCTCGGTTGGATTGTCGATGGCAGCCCTGTCTCTTGCCATGGGCGCTGCGATTCTGGTGCTTTGGATGGCCGGCAGCATCGAGGTTCCCGGCTGGGCCAGCGTGATGGTGTCGCTGTATCTGATCGGCGGGATCATTATTGCCAACCTGGGGGTAGTGGGATATTACCTGGGCAAGACCTTCGATGAAACCAAGCGCCGGCCTCTGTACATCGTTGAAAACACCACGCGTGATTCTTTTCTCCCTTCGGCAAAAAGCATTGTGCCGCTGGCGCGTGGAGGCGGCACCGTTTTCTGGATCACCGGACTTTCCGGCGCGGGCAAGACAACTTTGTGTCGCCAACTGGTGGCGCATCTTCGCGGGCAGCGTCACTCGGTCGTAATGCTGGACGGCGATGAACTGCGCGAGGCCATGGGCGCGACGGCAGCGCACAGCCGCGAGGAGCGTTTGCAACTGGCAATGCGCTATGCACATCTGTGCTACATGATCGCTGCGCAGGGAGTTGACGTGGCAATTGCCACTATTTCTTTGTTCCGCGAAGTGCACGAATGGAATCGTATCAACCTGCCGGGCTATGTGGAAATCTTTATGGATGTACCGCTGGATGAGTTGGCGCGGCGCGACCCCAAGCAGATTTATGCGCGAGCGGCAAAGGGCGAGTTGAAGGATGTGGCCGGAGTCGATTTTGCGGTGGATGAGCCGCAGGCGCCGGATGTGCGCATTAAATGGGGACCAGGGCTGACCGTTGATGCAGCCTTGGCACAAGTGATTGAACAGCTAGATTTGAATTTAAAAAACAGAGGTGTTGAATGAAACATGGTGATTTTACTGGATTGGCCAACGATTACACGCGCTATCGTCCTGATTACGCTCTGGCTGCACTGCGAGCTATTCTTGGAATTGTTGCCCTGCCAATTGCCAAAATCGAGGCAGTGGATGTTGGCGCAGGCACGGGCATTTGGTCGCGCATGATGGCAGGGACTGGTATTCGCGCTGTTACAGCTATCGAGCCAAACGATGACATGCGTGTCCAAGGGGCTGCGCACCCAGATAATGGGCACATCGTGTGGGGAAAAGGTTCTGGCGAAGACACGGGTTTGGCAACAGGCAGTGCAGATTTGGTTTCAATGGCCTCGTCTTTTCATTGGGTTGATTTTGACAAGGGGACTGCAGAATTCGAGCGACTGCTGCGGCCTGGCGGTTGCTTTGTGGCGTTATGGAATCCGCGCTTTATCGAAGCCAATCCCTTGCTAGTTGAAATCGAGGCGTATCTGAGCACCCTCAAAGGGGGGGGGATAAAACGAGTGTCGTCGGGCCGTTCAGAATTTACCGATACCCTGACCGAGCGCCTCGAAGGCTGTGGTCGTTTTGCCGAAGTTGTCTATTTGGAGTCTAAGCACGTGCTTGCTTTCACTCCGGAGCGGTATATCGGCGCCTGGCGGTCAGTTAACGATCTGCGGGTCCAGTTGGGGCCGCAGAAATTTGCGAAATTCCTGGTGTGGGTTGAACATCGCATCAGCGGATTGACTCAAATTGAGGCGACTTACCTGACCCGTGCATGGGTGGCGCGTAAGCCTGTTTAATGAAGACAGGAAACACCGCTCCGCTCCTTTCCACCAAGGCCCGCACCCTGGCTTCGCTGTCAGGCGGGCTGGCTAGCGCAAAGGTATTGCCGCTGGTATTTTTCTCCGTAGCTGACTGGCGGGCTGATCCGACCAAGGTTTTGGCTCGGCTGGGGGCCCGTTTCGCAGAAGCGCCGTTGGTGGTGCGCTCCAGTGCCATCAGCGAGGATTCAACCACGGCTTCGCTGGCCGGGCATTTCACTTCTGTGCTGGATGTGCGGGGTGATGTGGCGCTGCAAACGGCCATTGAGGCGGTCATTGCCTCCTATGGTGCTGAAGCCAGCCCCGAAGACGAGGTGCTGGTGCAGCCGATGCTGGCAAGTGTGCGTCTCTCGGGTGTGGCATTCAGCCGTGATCCGGCCACCGGCTCGCCCTATCGGGTGGTGAACTACGCCGTGGGGACGAACACGGCAGCTGTAACAGGAGGGGCGGATCAGACGCGCACATTCGTTGCGGCCGTTGGGGCCGTCGGTGTGCCGTCGGAGATGGAGCGGGTGCTGGCGCTGGTAGACGAACTGCAGGCGTTGTTTCCGGCGCATGCCCTGGATGTCGAGTTCGCTTTTGCTGTGCCGGAGGACACACTGTATTTGCTGCAAATGCGCCCGCTGGTCATGCAGCAAACCCCGGCTGGTGGCGAACAACACCAGCGTTTGATGGCGCGCGTGGCCGACAAGGTACGGGCGGCGCAGCAGCCGCATCCTTTTTTACATGGCCGCTCCACCGTGTTTGGCGTAATGCCGGACTGGAATCCGGCGGAGATTATTGGCATACGCCCCCGACCACTGGCGTTGTCGCTGTATCGCGAACTGGTGACGGACGCGATCTGGGCCTACCAGCGGCATAACTATGGCTATCGCAATTTACGCAGTTTTCCCCTGCTGGTGCATTTTGCCGGGCAACCGTATATCGACGTGCGGCTGTCATTCAATTCCTTTATTCCCAAGGACGTGGAGGGCGGCCTGGCAGGCCGGCTGGTGGATTACTACATCGACCGTCTGATTGCCGCGCCCACCCTGCATGACAAGGTGGAGTTCGAAATTGTCTTTTCCTGCTATACGCTGGATTTGCCGCAGCGTTTGCAGGTGCTGGAAGACGCCGGTTTCAGCGAGCGCGACCGTAACCAGATTGCCGAAAGTCTTCGCAATCTGACTAACCGCATCATCCACCGCGATAACGGTTTGTGGCGGGCGGATGCGGACAAACTGGCGGTATTGAGTCAACGTCGCGAGGAGATTTTGGCCGCCGGTCTTGACCCTGTTTCGCGCATTTACTGGCTGCTCGAGGATTGCAAGCGTTACGGCACACTGCCTTTTGCCGGATTGGCCCGGGCTGGTTTTATTGCGGTGCAGATGCTCAGGTCGCTGGTGGCGGTGGGGGTGTTCAGCCAGGGTGACTTCGATCGCTTTATGAACGGGTTGGATACGGTGAGTAGCCAGCTGGCGCGTGATTTAGGCAGCCTGGATCGCGCCAGCTTCTTGTCACGCTACGGGCATCTGCGTCCGGGCACTTACGATATATTGTCGCCGCGTTATGACGAAGCTCCCGACGAATATCTGGGCGGGAAGCGTTCGCTCAACGAGGTTAACAGTGATCGCAAACCGTTTTCACTCAGCCTGGTTCAGATGCGATCCATTTCCAAGCTGCTGGAAGACCATGGGCTGTCGTCGGACGTGGTGGGATTGTTTGACTTCCTGCAGGCGGGCATTGAATTGCGCGAGCATGCCAAATTTGTGTTTACGCGCAACCTGTCTGATGCCTTGTCGATATTTCGCGAATGGGGCGGGCGGTTCGGGTTCACAACCGATGACCTTGCCTATGCCAACATTGGCTGCATTCGTGAGCTATATGCCGGGACAGACGATCCCGGGGCGGTGCTGGCGCGTTCGATTGAAGAGGGGAAGACCCGTTACCGTGAAACCTGCCAGCTCTGGCTGCCGCCGCTGATTACCCGGCCAGAGGATGTCTGGGCCTTTCATGTTCCCGAATGCGAGCCTAACTTTGTGACCCAGTCCAGCGTGACGGGGCCGGTGACAAGGCCTGAAGAGCGGGATCGGCTGGCGGGGGCGATTGTGTTCATATCTAGCGCCGATCCGGGTTTCGACTGGCTTTTTTCCCACCCCATCGCCGGGCTGGT
>JBKJIS010000099.1:0-3002 GCA_046598305.1 Thiobacillus sp. | reverse complement strand
GCGATCTGCGCCTGACTCTGCTGCCAATATGAGCACGTTCAAAGATCACTTTTCCACTTCGTCCGAGTACTACGCCGCCTATCGGCCGGCCTATCCTGCTGCGCTGTTCGAGTGGCTTGCGGGTCAGTGCGGCGACCGTGACACAGCTTGGGATTGCGCCACCGGGAGCGGCCAGGCAGCATTGGGACTGTCACCTTATTTCCGACAGGTCGTTGCCACCGATGCCTCCGCCGAGCAGATCCGGCATGCCGAGGGTCACGCCAATATCGACTACCGGGTGGCGCCCGCCGAGGCCAGCGGTCTGGCAGATCACAGCATTGATCTCATCACTGTCGCACAGGCCGCGCACTGGTTCGACCTGACACGGTTTTATGCCGAGGCAGTGCGCGTGCTAAAACCCGGTGGGATAGTTGTCCTGTGGGGCTACGGGCGCATGGTGCTGCCGGAAAAAATGGACGCGCCATTTCAGCGCTTTTATGCGGAAACCGTCGGCCCTTACTTGCCGCCCGAACGCGCACTGATCGATGATGCGTATCGGAGTCTGGAATTCCCGTTCGCCGAAATCCTGGCGCCGGCTTTTAACATCGAGGTCGAATGGACGCTGCCCCGATTGATGGACTATCTCTCCACCTGGTCGGCGGTGAAGCGCTATCAGGCGGCGTGTGGGAGTAATCCGCTACCGCAATTGAAGACTGAGCTTCAACCCTTGTGGGACGATCCAGACACGGCCTTGCATCTGCAGTGGCCGCTGTTTATGCGCGTGGGCCGGCGCCGCGCTTAGCGAATCGAAAAATTCTCGAACCGCCCTGCCAGTTGCCCGCCCACTTCCTGCAAGGGCCGCTCGCGCACCGCATTCTGGCGCAAGCTTTCATCCCCGCATCCCCGGCTGTGGAAAGCCTGCAGAACATAGTGTCTGACGCCGCGCTCGGCCAAATCGTGGCCCACCTCAAACACGTCTGCGTCGCTCAATAGTCCGGGGTGGATGGTGGTACGGATTTCGTAATCGACACCAGACGCGAGAACCTGCTCCAAACCAGCGAGTGCGCGTTTCCCGCTGCCCATCGCGCCGGTGATGCGCGCGTAATCGGCAAATGACGCCTTCACATCCAACCCCACCCAGTCGACTAGCGGCAGCACTGCCTTGAGTTTTTCCGGGAGCATGCCGCCGGTATGCAGGCCAACCTTGAACCCGAGCGCACGGACTTCGCGCATCGCCTCCGGCAAATCCGTCTGCAGCGTCGGCTCGCCACCGGAAAACACCACGCCGTCGAGCAGCCCCTGGCGGCGGCGCAGAAATGCCATCACGTCTTCCCAGGGAATTTCGTTTTCGCCGCGCGCGGGAATCAGGTCGGGGTTATGACAATAACCGCAGCGCCACGGACAGCCCTGGCAAAACACCACCGCAGCCAGCATGCCGGGCCAGTCGGTGGTGGAAAGCGGGGTGAGGCCGCCAACGCGTAGCGTCATGATCGCAGGTGCCGCATGCTCGAATCAGCCGGGGGTGCAGCGGCCTTCGACGAAGTGGCGCCGCTCGCGGTGCTCGCTCTGCTTGCCCTTGTTGAAGCTCGTCACCGGGCGGTGGTAGCCCATCACGCGGGTCCACACTTCGCAGCGGGTGCGCTCTTCGTCTTTCAGGGCAGCGGCGGTCAAAACATGGGTCGGAACAGTCATGTCGTTCATCTCAATCTCCTTGGGGTCAGGCGGCAACAGCACGTTTGCGGGACAGGGCTTCCTCGTCGCACGTCGGGCAGAATTCGTGCTCGCCGGCGAGGTAGCCATGTTTGGGGCAGATGGAAAAGGTGGGCGTGATGGTGATGTAGGGCAGGTGGAAGCGCTCCAGCGCGCGGCGCACCAGATTGCGGCAGGCCTCTGTAGACGAGATGTGTTCCGACATGTACAGGTGCAATACGGTGCCGCCGGTGTATTTGCGTTGCAGGTCGTCCTGTTGCTCAAGCGCCTCGAACGCATCATCGGTAAACCCCACGGGTAACTGCGACGAATTGGTGTAATACGGCGCATCCTCCGTACCCGCCTGCAGGATCGCCGGATAGCGTTTGCGGTCCTCCTTGGCGAAGCGATAGGTCGTGCCTTCGGCCGGCGTGGCCTCCAGGTTGTACATGTGGCCGGTTTCTTCCTGGAACGCGGCGATGCGCCCACGGATGTGATCGAGCAGTCGCACCGCAAACTCGTGCCCCCACTTCGTCGTGATGTCGTTCTCGTCAGAAGTGAAGTTGCGAATCATCTCGTTGACGCCGTTGACGCCGATGGTCGAGAAGTGATTGCGCAGGGTGCCGAGATAGCGCTTGGTGTAGGGGAAGAGGCCGTTGTCCATCAGCCGCTGGATTTCCTTGCGCTTGATTTCGAGGCCGTTCTTCGACATCTCGAGCAGCGCGTCGAGACGGCGCAGCAGCCCGGCTTCGTCGCCCTTGTACTCATACCCCAGCCGCGCGCAGTTGACCGTGACCACGCCAACCGAACCGGTCTGCTCGGCCGAGCCGAACAAACCATTGCCGCGTTTCAGCAGTTCGCGCAAATCAAGTTGCAGACGGCAGCACATTGAGCGGATGTGGTTCGGCTTCATCTCGGAATTGATGAAATTCTGGAAATACGGCAAGCCGTAGCGCGCGGTCATGGCGAACAGGCGCTCGGCGTTTTCCGATTCCCAGGGGAAATCCGGCGTCATGTTGTAGGTGGGAATGGGGAAGGTGAACACCCGGCCTTTCGCATCGCCGGTGGTCATCACCTCGATGTAGGCGCGGTTGATCATGTCCATTTCGACCTGCAGCTCGCCGTAGGTGAACGGCATTTCCTTGCCGGCGATGATCGGGATTTGTTCACGCAGATCCTCGGGGCAGGTCCAGTCAAAGGTCAGATTAGTGAACGGTGTCTGCGTCCCCCAGCGCGAGGGTACGTTGAGGTTGTAGATCAGTTCCTGGATGCATTGCTTCACCTGCTCGTAGCCCATTTCATCGTTGCGGATGAAGGGCGCCATGTACGTGTCA
>JBKJIS010000061.1:0-8031 GCA_046598305.1 Thiobacillus sp. | reverse complement strand
TGAATTCCTTACCCAGGAAAGGAAAAAGCCCAATAGCCAGCACGAACAGCGAGGCGGCGCCGATCACCACGGTTTTTCTGTGTCCCAGCGACCACAGCAAAATCGGGGTATAGCGATGCTTGAGCCAGCGCACCAGGGCAGGCTCCTTCTCCTGCTTGGCGCGCAGGCCGATGGCGGCCAATACCGGGATCAGGGTCAGGGTGAGGATCAGCGAACCGATCATGGCGAACACCATGTTGATGGCGAGCGGCTTGAACATTTTGCCCTCCAGCCCTGTCAGCGCAAACAGCGGCAGGAACACCACCATGATGATCAGTACGCCGAAGGCGATGGGATTCATCACCTCGCGCGCCGCCTGCAGCACCACCTGGCTGCGGTTGACGGTCTTGCCGGCATGGTGTGAGAGCAGGCGGTAGATGTTTTCCACCAGCACCAGCGGGCCGTCGATGGTCATGCCCAGCCCCACGATCAAGCCGCCGAGCGACATCAGGTTGGCGGAGACGCCGTATTCCTCCATGAAAATGAAGGCGATCAGGCGCGCCATCGGAATGGCGACCACCACGATAATCGCGGAACGCACTTCGCCAAGAAACAGGAACAGCACCGCGATCACCAGCAGCGCGCCCTCGATCATGGCGCGGTCTGCGGTTGCGATCGCCTTGCCGATCAATTCGGTGCGGTCGTAGACAGTCTCTATCGTCACGCCGGCGGGCAACGCCTGCTTGAGCACTGCAAGTTTTTCCTTGACGGCGTCAACCACGTTCTGGGCATTTTCCCCGCTACGCGCAAGCACCATGCCAATAGTGGCTTCTTGGCCATCCTTGCTAATGGCACCGAAACGCAAGGCAGGTGCCTCCTTCACCTCCGCCACGTCGCGCACATAAATCGGCGTGCCAGCCCTTGCGGTAATCATGGTTGCGCCTATGTCCTGGCTATTGGCGACCAGACCCAAACCGCGCACCAGATATTGCTCCTGACCAAGGTTGACGTATTGCCCGCCCACTTGACGGTTGTTGGCGGCGATTGCCTGCATGACCTCCTTGAAAGTCAGGCCGTACTTGATCAGCTTTTGCGGATTGATCAGCACCTGATATTGTTTCTTATGGCCGCCCCAGGAGATCACGTCATCCACGCCGGGAGCAGTGCGCAAATTCAGCCGTACGTTCCAGTCCTGGATTTCACGCAACTCCATGTCGTTCAGTTTTTTGTCGGCTGACTCGATGGCGTACCAGAAAACCTGACCAAGGCTAGACGTATTGGGGCCCAAGATTGGCTCGCCATAGCCCTCCGGTATTTGCGCCTTGGCCTGTGCCAACTTTTCGCTTACCAAACGGCGCGCGAAATAGATGTCCACGTCATCCTTGAAATAGACCGTCACCGAGGAAAAACCGAACATGGAGGTGGAGCGGATATGTTCCACGCCGGGCAAACCCGCCATGGCGGTCTCGACCGGCAAGGTAATCAGCTTTTCGACTTCCTCGGACGCCAAACCATGCGCCTCCGTGTGGATGCTCGCCTGCACCGGCGTCACATCCGGCAGGCCGTCAATCGGAATGTGTTGCCAGGCCCTGACCCCAAAAAATACCACCAGCACGAACGCCACCAGCACCAGCACCTTGTAGCGCAGGGCGAGATCGACAATCTTATTCAACATGACCGTCTCCTAGTCCGCATCGCCGATTTGCGCTTTGAGCAGGCGCGCCTTGAGGGCATAGGCGCCGCTCACCACCACGTCTTCCCCGGCCGCCACCCCGGATTTGACGACCACCCGCCCTTGCGCACGCTCGCCGATTTCCACCGGGCGTGGCTCAAATCCGCCTTTCTCGGCCACGAACAGGGTCGGCTGGCCTTGCACCAGCACTACGGCCTGTTCCGGCACGATCAGCGCCTTGGCGCTGGTTCCGGTGTCGATCGCGGCGCTGACGAACATTTCCGGTTTCAGCCTGCCGTCTGGATTCGGCACCTCCACCCGCGCCTTGATGGTGCGGGTTTCCTTATTCATGGTGCTGCCGATGTAGGTGAGCCGCCCCCTGAACACTTCACCCGGATAGGCGGACACCGTGACGGCAGCCTGGGCGCCGACACGGACCTTGCCAAGGTCCTTCTCGAACAGATCGCTTTCTATCCACAGGGTGGACAGATCGGCCACGGTAAACAGGGACGTGTCCGGCTGGGCCAGCTCCCCCAGCACTGCTTTTTTCTCGATTATGGTGCCGGCAAAAGGGGCGGTCAGCGGAAACACCGAGCCGGACAGTTTTTCCGGACTCACCCCCAGCATGCGCAACTTGTCAGCGGCGGCGCGCAAGCTCGCCCGGGCCTTTTCGTGCTCGGCGCGGGCACGCAGGTAATCCTTTTCCGGGATGATGTGCTCGGCGTGCAGGCGCTGAGCGCGCTCGAACCCGGCCTGCACCACAGCCGCCTCGCTCGCCGCCTGCAGATAGCCGGAACGCGCCTCGCCCAGATCGATGCTGTCGAGCCGGGCCAGCGCTTGGCCCGGCTTCACCTTGTCGCCCAAATTGGCATTGACCCTGACAATGCGGCCCGGCACGCGCGGCGCGATATGGGCCAGCCTGTCCTGGTTGGCCTGAATAGTTGCGGTGACTGTGAGCTGCCCGGCTTCTTCCCGCAGTTCCAGTTTCTGCACCTTGATGCCAGCTTTCCGGATTTCTTCGGCGCTCAGGGTGAGCAAGGCCTCGGCGCCCTTTTCTTCCTGTTCGGCGCTTGCCGCACCTTTGCTTGCCGTTTGTGTTGAGCTGGCCCCGATTTTTCTGGACTGCTCACCGTCTTTCTCCTCTACTTTGGCTTTGTCGCCGCACCCTGCGAGCAGGCTTGCAGACAGACTTCCTGCCAAGAGCAGCAAAGCCAGTCGCTTCAGGTGACTTTTTTGTTGGCTGTGTAAGTTTTTCATGTCATGGATTCCTAAATTTGAATATTTTGTTCAACGCATGTCGGGCGTGGGCTGCCAGCCTGCCGCCGCTTCAAGAGCTGCTTGGGTCAGGCGCAATTCGGTGCGGGCGTCGAGCAAGTCGCGCTGCCCATCCAGCACCTGGCGGTTGACCAGCAATAATTGCAGCAGGCCGATTTCGCCGGCCCGAAAGGAAACGGCGGACAAATGCTGGTTTTCCTCCAGGCTGGGCAGCACCGATACGCTCAGCCGTTTGACGCGCACTTGCAGACTTCCCCAGCGTTCCCACAGCGCCAACACCTGAGCGCGGGTATCCCGCTGCGCGGCCTGTTGCTCCACCTGCACCTGGGTCAGCTCGGTGGTGGCGCGCCCGATTCCGCTGCCGTTACGGCGAAACAGCGGCAGCGGCAGGGAGACGCTCAAACCCGTCACATTCTCGCGGGAATTGGACTGGCCTTCGCGCGCCGTGGAGAGGCCCAGCGTCACGTCCGGATAGACCGCCGCGCGCGCTAAATCGAGCCTGCTTTTGGCGGCCTTTTCTCCATGCTCGAACGCGCGTAGCAGCGGACGCTTGGCTGCAGAATCCAGCAACGCCTCCACGGTGTACGCAGCGGTTAAGGGGGCGAGCGGTCCCTCCACTTCGGGCAAGTGATCGGCTGGCAGTTGCAGCAAGGCGGCCAACTCGGCCCGTGCCTGGAGAAGGTGCTCCCGCAACAGGGACACCTGGTTTTGCGCGCGCTCCGCTTCCACCTTGGCGAGGTTGCCGTCGAGGCGGCTGTCCTCGCCCGCCGCGACACGCTTTTTCACCGCCACCGAGGCTTCCTGGACAAGTTTGAGCGTCTGCTCCTCGGTCTGAATGCGCAGTTGCAGGCTCAACGCCCGCACGAAGCGCTGCTCCACTTCCGCGCGCAGTTGACGCCGGGTTTCCGCGATCCCCTGCTGCGTCGCGGCAAGTGACTGCTGCGCTGCGTTGCGGCGCGCACCCTGTTGCCCGGCTATTTCGAAAGTCTGCGCCAGCCCGACGCTCCACTCGCGGTTGACTTGCGAGGGGTCGGCTACCCGGGGAAAAGTGCGCTTGCGAAAATCCGTGGAGAATAGCGGATTGTTCCACAGCAGCGCACGGGCGTCGGTGAGTTCGCCCTGCGCTGCTGCAAGCGTTGCCTGGACAGAACGCAGTGCCGGGTTGGCCTGTTCAGCCTGCTTCCAGGCCTGCTCCAAGGTGAGCGGAGCCGACAGGGCCGGGAGCGAATAAAGCGATGCCAGCAAGAATGGCACGCCGACAAGGCGGCGCACCCGCCGCGCCCTGCCATGCAGGATACGAAAAATAGTGACGAATTGCACGATAACTCCTTCTGATACACGTAGGGCGGCTCATTGGAGACGAGCGCACTCAAGACAAAACCACAACGCGATTTGGATCAGGAGAAGAATTTTGGTGGCCGGAAATGGCCATCGGGAGAAAAAGATTGAGCGATGAGAGATCGCTGGGCGGAATATCCCTGTGCGAATTCGAGCGCCACGAGCGTCCAATGGCTGAATAAGCCGATGAAATGGCCGATAGCATGGCACCAGTGATTGCAGGGTTCTTCGGACGCAGCCAGGTTACCTGCTTCGGACGGGTCGCTTACCTGGACGGATTTCACCGCAACGGTTTCCTGATCTCCCCGCAACACGTCCGCCAGCACTTCCGTGTTGAACGTCCAGCCGCCCACATTGACCACGAGCGTGATCACCAGCAAGTAAATGACACGACGGACAAAGTTGCTCATGGCACCCGCCAGGGGTACGTCGTGGTTGTAAGGGGCTTAAGCCCCAACAACACACGCAGCGAATTTGAGCGCTTCATTATTTGATCGAACCCGACTGCCGCGTGCGGAGCAGGGCTTCTTCTATCAGCGCATCCATTTCGTCGATATCCCTGATTCCACGGACAAGCTTACCGTTGATGAGGAAAGTCGGCGTGCCAAGCACATCATGCTCCTTCGTGGCCCGTTGCTGCTCCTCGTCAATACTGCGAACGTGTCGGGGATCATCCAGACAAGCGCGAAACGCCGCACGATCCAGTCCAAGCGAGGCGGCGTGCTCAACCAGCGCCGCATCGACATCGCTCGCTCGCGACCAACGGCCGACCGCCGAATAGAGTGTGTCCAGCATCTTGAAGTGCCGATGGGGTCCGGCGCAGCGCGCGGCAACCGCGCCACGGATTGCCGCCGCGCTGGTTGGGAAATCGCGGTACACAAAGCGAACCCGCCCGGTGTCGATATGGCGTGACTTGATGAGCGGCAGGACCTCCCGATGAAAGCGCAGGCAGTAGCCACACGTCAGCGATGCGTACTCGACCAGCGTTACAGGCGCCCGCGAGTCGCCGAGCGCGAACTCGGCATTCGCGGCAACCGGGAAGAAAAACGCCATTGCAGCAATCCACAGGCCCGCCACGACCCCCAACTCCCGCAATGCCTTAAGCGGTTTATTCATGTCTTTACCCTCATTATCTAAGCCTTAGATAACATCATGGCTTTACTCCATTGAGCAGTCGCGCCGAGTTCAGTGCGACCAGCACGTCCGGGCCCACATTCGCCTACGCGAGCACCTTCTCCACAGCGCACACGGTGCAACACAGGCCCTCGACCCGCAGCGCGAGCGTCTTTTTTGCATCCGCTTTCATGAAGTTATATATGTCCATATACGCATAAATAGGTGCAAAAAAATCAAATCTCGCCGTAGCCCAAGATGCAGCGCCCGCCCACCCGCAGCTTAAGCCGCGCATCCAGCCGCATCCGGCCGGCTTCGATCAACGCATCGCTCAGCCCGTGTTTATCCGCCACCCGTAACACCGATTTGATCAGCCCCCGATGCTCACGCGCCAACTGGTAATAGATCCACGTACCGTCGCGTCGCTCGCTCACCCAGCCACCCTTGCGCATCCCGGCCAGATGGCGCGAGACGGTGTACTGCGGCGTTTGCAGCGCGTCCACCAGTTCGCACACGCAAAATTCGCCCTGCGCCAGCGCATGCAAAATGCGGTAACGCGTGGGATCGGAGAACAGTCTGAAGAATTCGGCGGCCTGTTTCATATATGTACAATTATGCATGTATTATGACGCCAATGTCAACGCTTGGAATGGGCGTTAAGAACCCCCGGATAATTCCGGCCAAGTTGGACTTGCCTGAATATTGTCAGGGCGCTGGCCGGGCGTTCAGGCCGGGGGCGGCATCATGCAAAGTGTTCGGCTTCGGCGAGCGCTTTGCCCAGCTGGTCCTTGGCGGAAAGTGCGGGTACGCCGACGTGGGGCCACTGTATGGCGATGGTCGGATCATTCCAGGCAATGCAGCGTTCGTGTTCCGGCGCGTAGTAGTCGGTGGTTTTGTAGAGAAACTCTGCCGTTTCAGACAGCACGACAAAGCCATGCGCAAAGCCTTCTGGAACCCACATTTGCCGCTTGTTATCAGCCGACAGCATTTCACCAACCCACTGCCCAAACGTGGGCGAGGCGTGGCGGATATCGACGGCCACATCAAACACTTCGCCCTGGACGACACGGACCAGCTTGCCCTGCGGCTGGCTAAATTGATAATGCAGACCGCGCAACACGTTTTTGGCCGAGCGTGAATGGTTGTCTTGAACGAAGGCAACGTGCCGGCCAATTGCGGCTTCAAACCTGGCTTGATTATAGCTTTCGTAAAAGAAGCCCCGCTCGTCGCCAAATACAGTGGGTTCGAGCAGGATGACGTCGGGGATGGCAAGCGGTGTGGCTTTCATCAGAAGACTTTTTCTTTGAGGATGCGCATCAAATACTGCCCATAGCCGTTTTTGCTCAGCGGCTGCGCCAGCTTTTCAAGCTGTGCGGCATCGATCCAGTGTTGACGATAGGCGATTTCCTCCGGGCAGGCGACCTTGAGGCCTTGGCGGTTTTCCAGGGTGGCAATGAACTGGCTGGCCTCGAGCAGCGATTCGTGGGTGCCGGTATCCAGCCAGGCATAGCCGCGGCCCATGATCTCTACATTAAGCGCGCCTTGTTCCAGGTACAGGCGGTTGAGGTCGGTGATTTCCAGCTCGCCGCGTGGCGAGGGCTTCAGGCTTTTCGCCAGCTCGACCACTTGCCGGTCGTAGAAATAGAGGCCAGTCACGGCATAGCTGGATTTGGGATGTTGCGGTTTTTCTTCCAGCGAGAGCACTTTTCCGCCAGCATCAAACTCAGCTACACCATAGCGTTCGGGGTCGTGTACATGGTAGGCGAAGACGCTGGCACCCTCTGTTCGGGTTAGCGCGCTGTTTAATAGCAGATGGAAGTCATGACCATAGAAAATGTTATCGCCCAGCACCAGGGTCGACAGGTCATCGCCAATGAAGGATTCGCCGATGAGGAAGGCTTGCGCCAGGCCATCAGGCGAAGTCTGCACGGCGTAGTGCAGGTTCAGGCCCCATTGCGTGCCATCGCCCAGCAGTTGCTCAAAGCGTGGGGTGTCCTGGGGGGTGGAGATGATGAGGATGTCGCGTATTCCCGCCAGCATCAGGGTGGTGAGCGGGTAGTAGATCATTGGCTTGTCGAACACCGGCAATAGCTGCTTGCTGATAGCCAGCGTAGCGGGGTGCAGGCGGGTGCCGGAGCCGCCGGCGAGGATGATGCCTTTGCGTTGGGTCATGAGGATTTCTCGAGAATTTCGGTCAGCATGCGGGTGATGCCCTGTTGCCAAGGGGGCAGGCGCAGGCCAAAGGTGGTGTGTAGTTTTTGAGTGTTCAGGCGCGAGTTAAGCGGACGCCGGGCCGCTGTGGGGAACGCGCTGGTGGGGACGGGCTGGATGGCTTCGGGCGCCACTTTGATCTCGCTGCCTGCTTGCCGGGCACAGTCGATCACGAAACGGGCGTAGTCGTACCAGGAAGTCTGGCCGGCGGCGGCCAGGTGATACAGGCCACCCAGTTCGGGGCGCTGCATCGCGCTGCGAATGGCATGGGCCGTGACGTCCGCCAGCAAATCGGCCCCGGTAGGCGCTCCGATCTGGTCGTTGATGACGGCAAGATGGTCGCGCTCCCGGGCCAGACGCAGCATGGTTTTGGCGAAATTGCCGCCGCGTGCGGCGTAGACCCAACTGGTGCGGAACATGAGGTGCTGGCAACCCGAGGTCTG
>JBKJIS010000276.1:0-3548 GCA_046598305.1 Thiobacillus sp. | reverse complement strand
CTCGACCCAGTTCGCGCATCAGAAAAGCCGAGAGCGGCAGCGTGTCGGTATCCAGCAGGTTCAAAAATGCGGCCTGGCCGTGGGTACGGATGTAACTGTCGGGGTCTTCGCCTTCGGGTAGGAACAGGAAGCTGACTTCCTTGCCGTCCTGCAGCGCTTCCAGCGAATTTTCCAGTGCGCGCCAGGCGGCTTTGCGCCCGGCGTTGTCGCCATCGAAGGCGTAGATGAGACGGTCGCTGTGGCGCAACAGGGTGCGTGTATGGATCGGCGTGGTGGCGGTGCCGAGCGTGGCAACGGCGAACGGCACCCCATGCTGCGCCAGCGCCACCACGTCCATATAGCCTTCCACCACGATGACGCGGCCAGCGGCCTTGATCGCGGCACGCGCCTCAAACAGGCCGTAAAGCTCGGAGCCTTTGTGAAACAGGGGCGTTTCGGGAGAGTTAAGGTATTTGGGCTCTCCCTGATCCAGTATTCGCCCACCAAAGCCAATAATCTGGCCTTTAACGTTGCGGATCGGGAACATGATGCGGTTGCGGAAACGATCGTAGCGTCCGTGGTCACCGTCGATAACCATCCCTGATGCGGCGAGCGCGTCCGCTGAGTAATCGGTAAAAACCTGCTTCAGGGGCGAACCGTCGGGTGCGTACCCGATGCCGTAGCGTGCAGCGATGATGCCAGTGAGCCCGCGTCGTTTTAAATAGTCGATTGCGAGCGGAGACTGCTTGAGTTGTTGCTTATAGAATTGCGAGGCCTGTTCCAGCGCGTCCCACAAAGCGGGGGGCGGTCTGGGCCGATCGGGCTCCTGGGCCGACTCTGGAATGGGCAGGCCAACGTCCTGCGCCAGCGCGGCCACCGCGTCGGGAAAGCTCATGTGCTCGTATTCCATCAGGAAGCCAAGCGCTGTGCCATGTGCGCCGCAGCCAAAACAGTGATAGAACTGCTTGGTCGGACTGACGGTGAAGGACGGGGTTTTTTCGCTGTGGAACGGACAGCAGGCCTGATAATTTTGGCCGGCTTTTTTCAGCGGAACGCGCCGGTCGATCACGTCAATAATGTCGACGCGGGCGAGCAGGGTGTCGATGAAATCACGCGGGATCATGGTTCGCGCATGATAAACCCGGACGGATCCGGGTGGGGGACATTAACCCGCCAGGCGGGCTTTGATCAACGCGGAAACCTGCCCCATGTCGGCGCGGCCGGCGAGTTTGGGTTTAACCAGCCCCATGACCTTGCCCATATCCTTCGCACTGGCTGCACCGGATTCGACAATCGCGGCAACCACCGCAGCCTCAACTTCGGCAGCGGACAATTGCTCAGGCAGATAGGCGTGCAATATGACGCTTTCAGCCTGCTCAACTGCCACCAAGTCGTCACGACCGGCAGCCTGAAACTGACTGATCGAGTCCTTGCGCTGCTTGATCAACTTTTCGACGATGCCGCTGACCGTGGTGTCATCCAACTCGATCCGTTCGTCAATCTCTTTTTGCTTGATGGCAGCCAGAAGCAGACGAATCGTACCGAGGCGCACCGTATCCTTGGCGCGCATGGCCGTCTTCATGTCCTCAGTAATGCGAAGCTTGAGCGACATGCTTGAGGCTATTTTTGACGGGATGATTCTGCGTGAGCGTGATTCTGCGTGAACGCAGAATCAATACATCTTGGGAGGGAGTTGCTGACCGCGCAGACGCTTGCTTTGACGCTTGACCGCAGCGGCGAGCTTGCGCTTGCGTTCGGCGGTGGGCTTTTCGTAGAACTCGCGGGCGCGCAGTTCGGTCAGGAGCCCCACTTTTTCGATGGAACGCTTGAAGCGACGCAGGGCGACATCGAACGGCTCGTTTTCTTTGACTTTGACGTGAGGCATGTGAAGATGGCTTCCGGGAAACGGGAAAAACGAGAATAATAGCAAGTTCACGCGCTTTATTCCAGTCCCCCCTGTAATCCCTTCCCTAATGTTGGTACTTGGCATTGAATCTTCCTGCGATGAAACCGGTGTCGCGCTGTATGACAGCGCGCAGGGCCTGCTGGCGGACGCCTTGTATTCGCAGATCGCGATGCACAACGAATATGGTGGCGTGGTGCCGGAACTGGCGTCGCGCGACCACATCCGGCGTCTGTTGCCGTTGACCCGCCAAGTGTTTGAAGAGGGTGGGCGCACACCGGCCGACCTCGATGGCATCGCTTTTACGCAGGGCCCGGGGCTCGCCGGCGCATTACTGGTGGGCGCAGGCATGGCGCGCGCGCTGGCGTTTGCGCTCAATATTCCCGCAGTTGGGGTGCATCACCTCGAAGGCCACATGCTGTCGCCGCTGATTTCGGATACCCCACCCGAGTTTCCGTTTGTCGCCTTGCTGGTCTCTGGCGGCCATACCCAGCTGATGCTGGTTTCAGGCGTGGGCCGTTATGCCTTGCTGGGCGAAACGCTGGACGATGCAGCGGGCGAAGCGTTCGACAAGACCGCTCAGTTGTTGGGTCTGGGCTATCCGGGTGGACCGGCGTTGTCGAAACTGGCAGCAACCGGGGACGCCACACGCTTTACTTTACCGCGTCCGATGTTGAATTCGGGCGATTTTGATTTTAGTTTCAGCGGGCTTAAAACGGCCGTGCTGACCCTGGTGCGCAAGGAAGGCCTGGGTCAGGCGGCAGACATTGCCGCTGCGTTTCAGACTGCCGCAGTGGATGTGCTGGTTCGCAAGAGTCTGGCTGCCTGCAAAAAAAGCGGCGCAACCCGATTGGTTGTTGCCGGTGGAGTCGGGGCTAATACGCATTTGCGCGCGCACCTTACGGCCGAAGGCTTGCGACGTGGGATTACCGTGTTTTATCCACGCATGGAGTTTTGTACCGATAACGGCGCGATGATCGCCTACGCGGGTGCGCAGCGACTGGCCGCGTGTTTATCCGGAACACCCCCTCAGCCGGATTTAGGCTTTGCGGTTAAACCCCGTTGGGAGTTGGCGTCGCTCGAAGCGGTTTAGAGGTGCCCTTTAATCAACGGATTGCAGAGCGAACTACCGAATCAGAGGATAGGCGTCACGCAGGTTCTTGAGCCATTTCTCGCTGCCGGTCAGGTGCGCAATTTGATCCGGGAACAACAAAAAACCCACCAATATGGCCATCAGACATACCAGAATCAGGGTGCCGAATATGCTCACGGGCCGCAGCACGCCCCAGTAGCGGCTGACCAGAAACAACGTGTCCTTCTTGTGCTCCGACATCGATAGCCAGCGGCGTACAAGCCTGACGGCCAGATAGGCGGCATAGCCGCCCGCCAGCGAGGCAAACACGATGCGGAAGATGGCGAATACGTCGAGACCGCCGCCGAGATACTGGTGATATAGCCAGGACACAAACCCCAGCGACAAAGATGCCAGAATGGCGATGGCAACGTTGATGAACAGCCGCCGCCGCTCACGCGCGAGGTCGCGCTGACGCTCGATGAAAAAGCTGTCGATCTCGTGTTTGAAGTATTCGACCTTTTCCTGAACCAGTGAGGAGATTTCGGATTTTGCGCTGACGATACGCTCGTCCATCAGCGTGCCCAGTTTTTC
>JBKJIS010000150.1:0-3488 GCA_046598305.1 Thiobacillus sp. | reverse complement strand
GTTCTGGACGCTCTGGATGGCGCGCCCACCACTCCCGACACCTTGGCACAAAGAACCGGGTTGACGCTGGATGCGCTTTCAGCGAAGCTGTTGACGCTGGAACTGGATGGGCGGGTTGCTTCCTTGCCTGGCGGGCGTTACCAAAAAATTTACTGACTCTATGCTCGATATCCTGGTTTACCTCTACGAAAGCTTCCGCATGGCGGAGCTGGCACCCGATCGCGATGCGCTGGAAAAGCGCCTGTTTGCTGCAGGTTTTGAAGAACCCGACATCAATGCCGCGCTCGACTGGTTTGCCCATCTGGCGGGCAGCACTGCGCACGAGCGCCTGTCTCACGTGCACTACCGTCATTACGCAGCGCAGGAACTCGAACGCCTGAACGAGGCCTGTCGCGACGAGTTGGCTTATCTGCTCAGTGCCGAAATTATCGATGCCGAGTCGCGCGAATGGATCATTTCCGGCCTGATGGCGCTCGGCGGTGAAGACATCGAGCCTGATCACGTACGCTGGATGACACTGATCGTGCTTTGGAGCCGCGGCCTGATCGAACATTTCACTCACCTTGAAGACATGCTGCTGAATCACGAGCCGGGGCGCCTGCACTAAACCAACTATGTCCAAACTCGTTATCGTCGAATCCCCCTCGAAATCCAAAACGCTGCTGAAATATCTCGGCGCGGATTACGAAATTCTCGCCAGCTACGGACACGTACGCGACCTCGAGCCGAAAACCGGCGCGGTCGATACTGAAACGTTTGCCATGAAATATCAGATCATCGAGCGCAATGCCAAGCACCTCGAAGCCATCGTTAAGGCCGCGAAAAAAGCTGAAATAGTGCTACTGGCAACCGACCCGGACCGCGAAGGTGAAGCGATTTCCTGGCATATCAGCGAAGTCCTCAAGGAACGCAAGGTCAAAACCCCGATGAAGCGGGTTGCCTTCTACGAAATCACCGAATCGGCGGTTCAGGATGCGGTGCGCAACCCACGCGAAATCGCCACCGATCTGGTCGATGCGCAGCAGGCACGGCGCGCGCTCGACTATCTGGTCGGCTTCAATCTGTCCCCGCTTTTATGGCGCAAGATCAGCCCCGGCTTATCCGCAGGGCGCGTGCAGTCACCCGCGCTGCGGATGATTGTCGAGCGCGAGGAGGAAATCGAAGCCTTCGTGCCGCGTGAGTACTGGTCGATGCACCTCGATACCCACAAGGGCACGCAGGCATTTTCCGCCAAGCTCACGCATTTCAAAGGTGAAAAGCTCGAACAGTTCACGGTTGAGCATGAAGCACGCAGCAAGGAATGGCTGGCGACACTGGAAGGCAAAAATGCCACCGTGATGCGCATCGAGAAAAAGCGCCGCGCGCGCCATCCCGGCGCCCCGTTCACCACTTCGACGCTGCAGCAGGCCGGGGTACGCCAGCTCGGCATGACCACCGATCGCGTCATGCGTACCGCTCAGCAACTGTATGAAGGCATGGACTTAGGCGAAGGCCCGGTGGGTCTCATCACCTACATGCGTACCGACTCGGTGGTGCTGGCACAAGAAGCCATCACCGACATCCGCAAGTATGTGGGCGCTAACTTCGACAAGGCTTATCTGCCACCGACCGCACCACAATACAAGGCCAAAACCAAGAATGCGCAGGAAGCGCACGAAGCCGTGCGGCCGACCTCGGTGAGCCGCACGCCCGAGGCCGTGAAGAAGTTTTTATCGGCCGACCAGGCCAAACTCTATGAACTGATCTGGAAGCGCACGGTTGCCTGCCAGATGACGGCGGCGCAATTTGACACGGTCGCGGCAGACATCACCGTAGGCGAGGGCACCTTCCGCGCCACCGGCCAAACACTGGCCTTTGCCGGCTTCCTAGCGGTGTATCAGGACGACGAGGACGAAGAAGAGTCAAAACTACCCGTGCTGGCCGAAGGTGAAACCCTGCCGGTCGATAAACTCTACGGCGAGCAACACTTTACCCAACCTCCGCCGCGCTTTACTGAAGCCTCACTGGTGAAGTCGCTGGAGGAATACGGCATCGGCCGTCCCTCCACCTACGCCAGCATCATTTCCACCCTGCAGGATCGCGAATACGTTCTGCTGGAAAAAAAGCGCTTTGAGCCCACCGATATAGGCCGGCTGGTATCCTGTTTTCTGACGCGCCACTTCACCCAATATGTCGACTACGATTTCACCGCCAAGCTGGAAGACAAGCTCGATGATGTCTCCAACGGCAAGCGCGTCTGGTCGCAGTTGCTGGGTGAGTTCTGGAAAGAGTTCGATGGCCAGCTGAAAGCCAAAGTGGACATCGAGCGCGGCTGTCCGATTCCGGAAGCCTGCCCCAAGTGTGCCAAGCCCTTGTTTATGCAAGCCAGCAAGCGCGGCTTGTTTATCGGCTGCTCGGGCTACCCGGAATGCGATTACACGCGCCCCCTGCACGCCAATGCCATCGAAGGCGACACCGTTCTGGGCAAGGATCCGGACTCGGGTCTCGATGTAAAGCTGCTGTCCGGCCGCTTCGGTCCTTACGTGCAAATCGGCGACATGCCGGAAGACAAAAAGGCGCCCAAACCACGCCGCGCATCCTGGCCTAAAGACATCCCGCTGGAATCCGCCACACTGGAACTCGCGCTGAAGTTTCTCTCGCTGCCGCGCGAAGTGGGGCACCACCCGGATTCCGGCTTGCCCATCGTCGCCAACAACGGCCGCTTTGGACCCTATCTGCTGCACGACGGCAAGTTCAAGTCCATCCCCAAAACCGACAGCGTCTATGAAATCGACTTGCCACGCGCATTGGAAGTGCTGGTTATGGAACGCGAAGCGCGCGGTGCTGATTCTGCCGCCTCGCTGCTAAAAAACCTGGGTCCGCACCCGGAGGATGGTAAAGACATTACCGTGCGCAGTGGCCGCTACGGCCCCTACGTCAAGCACGGCGCCACCAACGCCACCCTGCCCAAGGACATCACGCCCGAAGAGATCACGGTAGACGAGGCGCTCTCCCTGCTCGCCGCCCGGATCGCCAAGGGCCCGGCCAAAAAGCCAGTCAAGAAAAAGGCTGCTGCCAAACCGGCTGCCGAGAAAAAAGCCAAAGCCGAGCCCAAAACCCCCGCAGTGAAAAAACCCGCGACGAAAAAAGCGGCTGCCAAGAAAACACCAACCAAGCCCGCCGCAAAAAAGCCCGCCAAAAAAGCCGCTGAATGAGCACGCTGCTCATGGTCAATGCCTTCATCGGCACGGCAGGCTATAAAAAGCTGTATCAGGAGCTGGGCTATACCGTCGTCGCTGAATGGTCAGAACGCAAGGCCATCAGCCTGGTACGCAAATCCCCGCCCGCAGTCATCGTCGCGGACTTTTACCACCAGTCCGACTTCCGCGACCGTCTGTCCAACCTCGAATCCCTGCTGGCCGCCGTACAAAGCGCGCCCAACACCCGCGTCCTGGTTTTTTATGAAGCGGCGCATCAGGCCGTTCTCGACACCGTCAGTGCCCGCCTAC
>JBKJIS010000063.1:0-3844 GCA_046598305.1 Thiobacillus sp. | reverse complement strand
CCAGCTCGGTTACCCAGACGCCCACATCGAGGGTCGCGCCCGGTGGCCCGACAAATGCGCCGGCTATGGGTGGTACGGATTCGGGTAGACGCGAGACGGCGACGGGGGTGTGATCGGTTCCGACGATTTTTCCGATGGTGGGATCGAATCCTTTCCAGCCAGCCCCAGGCAGGAATACTTCGGCCCATGCATGGGTTGAGCCGAAATTGGCCGATGAGGGCTCGGCGTGGAGATAACCGCTGACAAAACGGGCAGCGAGGCCCAGGTGACGTGCCGCTTCCATGAACAGATTGGAAAAGTCACGGCAGGATCCGGTGCCGCGCGCCAGGGTGTCTGCGGACGTTTGAACGCCGGGTTCTTCACGGACTTGATAAGACAGGGTCTGGTTGATGTGGACGCAGAGGCGTTCCAGCAGGGTGTAGGTTTGAATAGATTCGCCTGCCTTCCATAGATGGGCTACCCATTTGATCAGCGGATCGCCGCCCGCAGTCTTGGCTGCGTTCATATAGGGTGCCAAGACAATCCGGTCTTCTGCGGTATAGGAAAACGGGTAATTCGTTGCATAAACGTCCACCAGAAAATCGAGTGGCGCTTCGTTGAATTGCTGAATGATGACTTCGCTCTCGATCACCAATTGCTGGGTGGGTGTGTCGAAAGTTGCGATCGCAACCGAGTTGTCTTCCACGTCACGGTGCCAGCGCAGGGTGGCCGCAGGGGTGATTTCCAGGGACGAGGATTCGATGCGCAGCTCATGCCCTTCTTTGGGGCGCAGGCGCAAAACATGGGGTTCGAGTCGTACGGTACCCGAGAAGTTGTAATAGGTACGATGAAGTATTTTAAATTGTCGCATGGTTCATTGTACCCGCCAAGGTTTGGCGCTTTGCCGCATGGGGCTTCGTGCGGGAGGGTTGATTAAATGTGCAGCGTGTCGATTTCGCTGTAGGCATTTTTCAGCCACATTTTGACGCGTTGCCGTTCCAGAATGCCCAGCGCATGCTCATCCGCACTTTGCGTGGCGGACCAGAAGCTGCTGCTGTGGCCGTCGATCTTGATCATGGAAGCCTCATGCAGACGCTTGATGTTGATGACGCGGGCGTGTAATTCCAGCGCCCGCTTCTTCTCGCCGGAGGCTTCAAGAATGTCGAAGTTGTCGCCACGGATGTGGTTTTGCACCAGTACGTAATTGAGACGGGAGCCAAACCGGTTGAGCAGTTTTTTCAGCAGATCAACCGAGTCGCGACCCGAGTCCATCACGTGCCAGTAGGTCAGCGCCAGTCCCATCTCGCTCGACAATTCGATCAGCGCGGAATCATCCATCCATTGCGTCAGCGCGTCCTGCGTTTGCGCGGCCATGTCGACCAGGATGCTGCGATTGGGTTCGGCGACGGCAGCTTCGACAATGGCATCGAGACTTTCATAGCGGTCCACTACAACGGGCGAAGCGTAACCCGCATAAAAACGCATCAGCGCACCGTGGGATTTGTCGGTGTCGAATCCCAGAAACGGACGCTCGTGGTCGATCAGATATTGAGCGAGGATGCGGGCGACCAGTGATTTTCCGACGCCGCCTTTTTCGCCGCCGATGAAGTGGATGTGAGCCATGGTTTTTTCCGTGAAGGGTGCAGGTTAATTGCGACGCAGGTCGAGCGTGTGTGGAAATTCCTCCGACAGTTCTTCTGCCGGGGGTGCCATCGGGCCAGGCGGGGTGCCGCCAGGATAGAAGTGGGCAATCGATGCCAGGCCGGGGGGCGGGGTGAGGGGGCCCGTGGTGTGCCCCCAATCCTGAAAGCGGATGTGACGGCGTGCTTCGGCTTCGGTCGCGTTGATCGGGAAGGTGTCGTCGTGGCGTCCGCCGGGGTGGACGACCCGGTAGGTACAGCCGCCGATGGCGCGACCATTCCAGGTGTCGATCACATCGAAGGTCAAAGGCGAATGAATCCCGATCGTGGGATGCAGCGCTGAGGGCGGTTGCCACGCCCGGTAGCGCACCCCGGCCACGGCTTCGCCATGGGTGCCGGTGGGCAGCAGCGGAACCCGGCGGCCATTGCAGGTCAGCACATAGCGATCGCCGGTCAGGCCTGTGATCTTGATCTGCACCCGTTCGATGGAGGAATCCACATAGCGTGCCGTGCCCTGGCTGGAGCTTTCTTCGCCCAGTACATGCCAGGGTTCGATGGCGGTGCGCAGTTCGACGGCAATGTCACCGAGTTGCAGCGTGCCAAAACGCGGGAAACGGAATTCCATGAACGGCTTGTACCAGTCGAGTTGGAACGGGAATCCGGCGTCGTTGAGGTCGTTGATCACCTCCTTCAGGTCCGCCCACATGTAATGCGGCAGCATGTGGCGATCGTGCAGCAGCGTGCCCCAGCGCACCAGCGGCTTGCGATACGGCTTGTCCCAGAAGCGCGCGACCAGGGCGCGCACCAGCAGCATCTGCGCCAGGCTCATGCGCGCGTGCGGCGGCATTTCAAAGGCGCGGAATTCGACCAGCCCCAGCCGTCCGGTGGCGGAGTCGGGCGAATACAGCTTGTCGATACAAAACTCTGAGCGGTGGGTGTTGCCGGTGAGATCGGTCAGCAGGTTGCGCAACAGGCGGTCGACCAGCCAGGGCTGTGGCGTCTCGCCGACGGGCATTTGCTGGAACGCGATTTCGAGTTCGTACAGCCGTTCGGGTCGCCCTTCGTCCACGCGTGGCGCCTGGCTGGTGGGGCCGATGAACAAACCCGAGAACAGGTACGACAGGGCGGGGTGATGTTGCCAGTAGGTGATCAGGCTGGCAAGCAGATCCGGACGCCGCAGGAAAGGACTGTCGGCGGGCGTAGCACCGCCGAGGGTGACGTGGTTGCCGCCGCCGGTGCCGGCGTGGCGTCCATCGAGCATGAATTTCTCGGCGGCCAGGCGCGACTGGCGCGCTTCCTCGTAGACCATCGTGGTTGTCTCGACCAGCTGCTCCCATGAATGGGCCGGGTGGATGTTGACTTCGATGACGCCGGGGTCGGGGGTGACCAGCAACTTGTCGACGCGAGTGTCGCCCGGCGGTGCGTAGCCCTCAATCACCACCGCTTGTTTCAGTTTGGCGGCGCAGGCTTCGACGACGGCGAGCACTTCCAGATACTGCTCCAGCGTGCGGGTGGGCGGCATGAAGATATGCAGGCAGCCCCCGCGCGCCTCGACACACAGCGCGGTGTGGGGGACTTCGACCGTGACGCTGTCGTCTTCGGGTTGGGGGTGGACCTCGGGATGCTCGGACGCGGCGTGTTCCAGATGGCTGTAGCGTGCGGCGACCTCGCCGTGAAAGTTGGCGAGCGGCACGGTGGGCGCAAAGGGATCGACTTCGATCCAGGGCTCGCGCTTTTGCTCGGCCACCCACGGCAACGAGCCCAGCGGCAGACGCAAGCCCATCGCGGAATCACCGGGCACCAGATACAGCCGATCACGGCGCGTCTGCCACAGTGCGCTATGCCAGCGATGGGTGTCGTCGCGCCACGCCAGCGGCAGGACATAGCCGGTGGGCGTGTTGAGACCGCGCGACAGTTTGTTGGCAAGCTGGCCGCGTGCGGACGGATCGTTCAGATCAACCGCTTCGGCGTCGAGGTTCAGCGGAATTTCGGCTTCCTGCAGCAGCGCGGCAAGCGCGTCTTCATACGTGGCCTGGACATAACGTGATGGCAATCCCAGATAGGGCGTCATGGCTTCGGCAAAGCGTAGGGCGTCGTCGTTCGTGTGACCGTAGTCCTGACCGGCTTCGGCCAGCCATGCGTCGTTCTTCCAGATAACTTTGCCATCGCGCCGCCAATACAAGCCGAGCGCCCAGCGCGGCAAGGGCTCACCGGGATACCATTTG
>JBKJIS010000019.1:0-6193 GCA_046598305.1 Thiobacillus sp. | reverse complement strand
GTCATCCGCGTATTGCGCCCCACCCGTCCGAATCGCATCACCCGCCCCCGTCGTGGCAGCATCGGCAGGTAGCATTCGCGCAGCATCCATAAAGCCTGATTGAGCAGTGGATGCGCATCGAATTCGCCGCCTTGCGGCAGATAAAACCCGATGCGCTGGGCGCGCAGCAATAGCCCATGGCGCAGTGCGAGCCTCAGCGATGCGCGTGCAGCAATGCGGCGGGTGGTGGGGGTGAATGCGTTGCGCGCGGCTTTGAGTTGCCGTCTGAGGGTGGATTTATTCATGGGTACCCTCATGGAAGGGTAAGGCTCCCCGCCTGTGCCGTGACAAGCCGCTGACTCTTGAACCGGGGTCCAAGACGGCCGTGGTCAAAGATGTTTTGGGCACATGAAACGTGTCACGCGCACACCCACATCGGAAAAGACTACAGCCTTGCACGTATGCATTGGTCCAGAGAAATAGCAACAAACCTCGAACACCGCAGGGAACGGTTCCAAGTTTAGAAGAGTTTGTCCTGATCTTCCAGCACTGAATCAAGCAACGCGTTGCATTCTGTCAGTCGGACGCGCGCTTCTTCGACCAGACCGCCGCCGCCATGGGTCAGCAGATCGTGTGCCAGATTGAGTCCGGCCATGATGGCGATGCGTTCGGTACCGATGACCGTGCTGTTTCCGCGGATTGCGTGCATTTTCTCGTCGAGAAAGTCAGCCGCAGAAACCAGAGCGGGCTCCTCTTCCCGAGTGCACGCCACTTTATAGGCACGGCCCAGAATGTTGATATCAATGGAGCGGGAACTGGCCATTACGCGTCTTCCGGCAGGGTTTCGAGCAGCGCGTGCAAACGGGTCTTGGCCGCTTCGAGCCGCGTGCTCAATTGTTTGTTGTCTTGTTGCGATGTCAGCAACTGTTGGCGCAGGGCAATGTTGTCGTGCCGCAGCGACTGACAAAGTTCAGCGACCTGGCGGATTTTGGCTTCGAGGGTATCGAGTTCAGCGTGCATGAGCCGGACTATAGCACCCGCAAGGGGTACGCCGGCGGGTTCCCCGCTGCTATGGCAGCGACCCTTCCGCAGGGGGCGTTGTGCGCACGGTCAATCACGCCGCAACGGCTGGGTTGCGGGCGTACCACCTTCATGCTGGTACAATTCGCGACTTCAGGTGCCCATGCCGCTTTCCGCTGCGTGGGTTAAACGGGAAACAGGTGCGCTGCTTTGCAGCCATGCCTGTGCTGCCCCCGCAACGGTAAGCGCTAAACGATCCATCACATACGCCACTGGGCTCACCCGGGAAGGCGATGGATTTCAAGCGCGAGCCCGGATACCGGCCTGAGCCCTGGCGCGACAAAGGTCGCCCGGCGGATCGTGCAACGCGCCTGCGGGGAACCAGGCGCCCAAACTGGAATTGTTCATCATGCGTCAAACTACCCTTTCGCTCGCCTTGGGCGTCGTTTTTTCATCTTTCGCGTACGCGGAAACCCTGCCTGAAGGTGTTGGCGAAACCATCGTCGTCACGGCGACCCGCACGCCGCAAAAAGCCAGTCAGGTCATTGGCGATATGACGGTTATCACCGCCCGCCAGATCAGCGAAGCGGGGCAGACCACACTGGTCGAACTGCTGCAAAAACAGCCCGGAATCGAAATCACTCAATATGGCGGCGCCGGCACGGGCGCCGACATCCGCATCCGTGGCGGCAATCCGGCACATACGCTGGTGCTGATCGACGGTTTGCGCGTGGGTTCCGCCACGCTGGGCACTACGCCGCTCGAAGGTATTTCGCTCGACCAGATTGAGCGCATTGAAATCCTGCGTGGCCCGGCCAGCAGTTTGTATGGTGCGGACGCCGTGGCTGGTGTGGTACAGATTTTCACCAAACAAGGCAAAGGCGCGCCGAAATTTTCAGCGCGGATGGGCGGCGGCAGCAACGGGTTGGTGCAGGGGGATGTTCAATATGGCGGGCAGGTGGGCGCCACCCGCTTTAATCTGGGCGCCGGCACTGCGCGCACCGACGGCGGATTTTCCAGTACACGCCCTGGTGCGTGGGGATACAATCCGGACAACGATGGCGACGAGAAACACAGCGCAAATCTCAAAATTGAGCACGCGCTCAATTCCACACACAGCGTAGGTCTCAGCGGGCTGTTTAACAAGTCTCGTTCGGAATACGATGCGGGCACGGCGAATGACTATGGCATCAACTACGTCAACAGTGTGTCCGCATGGTGGAAAGGCCACTTAACCGAGCATTGGCAAAGCCGCCTGTTGATCGGGCAAGGGCAAAATCGCAGCGCCAACTTCAGCCTCGGCGCATCCACCGGAGAATTCAACACCGACCAGACTCAATATCAATGGCAAAACGATTTCACCCTGCCGCTGGGCGAGTTGACTGCCAGCCTGGAGCGTCTGGAGCAGGAGGTCGATGCATCGAAGGTTGCATTTAACCAGACCCGCCGCACCGTGAATGCGGGTCAGGTCGGTTACCAGGCCCGCATCGGTCGTCACGCGCTGCAAGCTTCGCTGCGCCACGATGCCTATAGTGACTTCGGCGGTCAGACTACCGGAACGGTCGGCTATGGTTTTGATTTCACGCCAGCCTGGCGTGCTTCCGCCAGCTACGGCACGTCGTTCAAGGCCCCCACTTTCAACGATCTGTACTATCCGGCGACGACTTTTTTTAAGGGCAATCCCAACCTCACGCCGGAACAGGGCCGCAACGTTGAATTGGGCCTGCGCTACCAGCAGGGGGGCAATTTGCTGAGCGCCACTGCTTATCGCAATCGGGTGCAGGATTTGATCGTTTATGTCTTCCCCACCATGCAGAATGTCAACCGCGCCACGCTCGAAGGGCTGACGCTGGCAGGTCATACCGAACTGGCGGGGCTGCGCATCAAGGCCAGCTATGACTGGCAAAATGCCGAGGATGAAGCCACCGACAAAGAGCTGACTTACCGGGCGCAAAATTACGGTACGCTGGATATTTCCAAGACCCTGGGTAACTGGGAAATCGGAACTGCGCTCGTTGCCTCGGGTAAGCGTTATACCAACAATGCCAACACCCGTACGCTCGATGGCTATGCCCGCCTCGACGTGCGTACTAGCTATCGCATGACACCCGAGTGGCGCCTGCTCGCCCGTGTGAACAACGCGCTGGATGCCGATTATTCGTTGCGTGCCGGTTACAACACGCCGGGCATCAACGGCTTTGTCGGTTTGGAATATCGCCAGAAGTAACAGGCGGTCGCTTCGGCGGCGGGGCCATTGGATCGGCCTCGCCGCCACGCACGCACTTTGAATTTGTCAGGAATTGCCATGCTTAACCTCACGGGCCGTCAACAAATCGCGATCGGCCTCGCGCTTGCCCTGATGATGCTGCTCACCCGCAGCCACCACTGGGCCAGCATCCATTCCTTGCCGGACGCCTCGTGGGCGATTTTTTTTCTGCTGGGCGTGTATGTGCGGGCACTGTGGGTGGTGCCCGCGCTGATCGCCGCCAGCGTGATCATCGACTATGTCGCCATCACTTGGGGCGGGGTGTCGGATTTCTGCGTGTCGCCGGCCTACTGGCTGCTGATTCCGGCCTATCTGGTGCTATTTTCCGGTGGGCGCTTCTATGCCCGGGGCCACCGCTTGTCGCTGTTGGGACTGGCCCGACTCGTGGGCGTCGCGCTGGTCGTGGTGGTGGTGGCCGAACTGCTCACCAGTGGCGGGTTTTATTTCTTCTCCGGGCGCTTTGCCGAGCCGACGCTGGCCGGTTTCGTCCCGCGTTTCGAGAAATATTTCCCGCACATGCTCGGCACGTTTGCCTTGTATCTGGGCGTGGCAGCGGCGGTGCATGTGGCGCTGGCGGCGGCATTCCGGCGCGATGCCGACCCGCGCACCATCACGGGCAAGCATCATGGCGGTTGACGAAGGCCCGCGAAACGCGCGCCACGCCGTGCGCATGGCGCGCAAGAAGGCGATCATCGACGCGGCGATCGCATCGGCCGTGATCGAACGCGGGCTTTTGATCGTTGTCACCGGCAACGGCAAGGGCAAATCCACCTCGGCCTTCGGCACCCTTGCGCGCGCGCTCGGCTACGGCATGAAAGCCGGCGTCTGCCAATTCATCAAGAGCCGCACCGACACCGGTGAAGAAGCATTTTTCGGCAAGCAACACGGGGTGGAATGGCATGTGCTCGGCGACGGCTTTACCTGGGACACACAAAACCGCGAGCAGGACATCGCCACCGCCCAACGCGGCTGGGACGTGGCCAGGCAAATGCTGGGCGATGCGTCGTATCAACTGGTGATTCTGGACGAACTGACTTATCTGCTGAGCTATGGCTACCTCGACGCCGACGAGGTGCTGGATACGCTGGCTAACCGTCCACCGATGCAGCACGTCATCGTCACCGGGCGCGGCGCCTCCGATGCGCTGATCGAACTGGCCGACACGGTGTCGGTCATAGCCGACGAAAAACACGCCTACCGCGCCGGCGTCATCGCGCAGCGCGGCATCGATCTTTGAGAGGGCGCACGGGATGAGCGCCCACGCCTTCAGCCCGGCCGAACGAGACGCGGTCTATCGCACCATCCGCGAGCGGCGCGACATGCGCCACTTTCGTCCCGGCCCGGTCGCGCCCGAGGTGCGGCAGCGGCTGCTGGAGGCGGCGCATTGCGCGCCCAGCGTCGGCCTGATGCAGCCGTGGCGCTTCATCCGCATCACCCAGGCTGATCTGCGCCAGCGCCTGCATGCCCTGGTCGAGGCCGAACGCATCCGCACCGCCGAGGCGCTGGGCGAACGCGGTGACGCCTTCATGCGGCTCAAGGTCGAGGGCATCCTGGACTGCGGCGAACTGTGGGTGGCGGCGCTGATGGACGCGCGCGAACCCTATATCCTGGGCCGCCGCACCCTGCCCCAAATGGACCTGGCCTCGGTCGCCTGCGCGATCCAGAACCTGTGGCTGGCGGCGCGCGCCGAGGGGCTGGGGCTGGGCTGGGTGTCGCTGTTCGAGCCGCAGGCGGTGGCCCAACTGCTGGGCATCCCGCCCGGCGGGCAGCCAGTGGCGATCCTCTGTTTGGGACACGTCGATGCGTTTTACGACGCGCCGATGCTGGAACAGGAAGGCTGGGATCGCCGCCGTGCCGTCGCCGACTGCCTGTTTGAAAACGGCTGGGGGCAGCCCTGAGCGCGCTCCTCGTTGGCGTGGCGCTGCTGCTCGACCGCGTGCTCGGCGAGCCGCGCCGATTTCATCCTCTGGCGGGATTCGGGCGGCTGGCGACGTGGCTGGAGGCGGGCCTTAATCCCGGCGGGCGGGGACAGCGCTGGCAGGGCGTGGCGGCAATGGTCTTGCTGGTGGCGCCGGGTGTCACGCTCGCCGGGTGGCTGCAACAGCAAGCGGCAGTAGGCGCGGTGTTCAGCGTGGTCGTGCTGTATGCCGCGGTGGGTTTGAGAAGCCTGCACCAGCATGCCGAACCCGTAGCTGCGGCGTTGGCGCGCAGCGATCTGGAGACGGCGCGTGCGAGCGTGGCGCACATGGTGAGCCGTGATACATCGGCGCTCGACGCCGAGGGGGTGGCGCGCGCGGCGGTCGAATCGGTGCTGGAAAATGGCAACGACGCCGTGTTCGGCGCGCTGTTCTGGTTTCTGGTGGCCGGGGCAGCCGGCGTGCTCGGCTATCGGCTGGTCAATACGCTCGACGCCATGTGGGGCTACAAAACCCCGCGTTATCTCCAGTTTGGGTGGGCGGCGGCGCGGCTCGACGACGTGCTGAATTTCATTCCGGCGCGCTTGACCGCTCTGAGCTACGCGCTGCTCGGCCGGACGCGCAGCGCGCTGGCCTGCTGGCGCACGCAGGCGGCGGCTTGGGACAGCCCCAACGCCGGCCCGGTGATGGCTGCGGGCGCAGGCGCGCTGGGCGTGCGCCTGGGCGGGGCGGCGGTGTATCACGGGCGGACCGAAGTTCGCCCGCCCTTAGGCCAGGGCGCGGCACCGCAAGGCGCCGATATTGCGCGCGCGCTCAGGCTGGTGCGCCACGGCGCAGGGCTGTGGTGGGCGATCATGGTGGCGGTCGCGCTATTGATGTGGGGAAGCGGCCATGCTTGAGCACGGTGGAAAACTGCTTGCCGCCGCAGCGCGTTACGGCATTGAAAAAGACAACTGGCTGGATTTATCCACCGGCATCAATCCGGCGGGCTGGCCGGTGCCCGCGATTCCGG
>JBKJIS010000264.1:0-7151 GCA_046598305.1 Thiobacillus sp. | reverse complement strand
ATCAGCGATTTTGGCCTGCTGGTGATGGACATGGATTCCACGCTGATCACCATCGAGTGCATCGACGAGATCGCCGACATGCAGGGACTCAAACCGCAGGTGTCGGAGATTACCGAGGCCGCCATGCGCGGCGAGATCGACTTTGCCGAAAGCCTGCGCCAGCGCGTGTCCCTGCTGGCAGGGCTGGACGAATCCGCCTTGCAGCGTGTGTACGACGAGCGGCTCAAGCTCTCGCCGGGCGCCGGGACACTCCTGGCCACCCTCCAGGCTGCCGGAATCAAGGCCTTGCTGGTATCCGGAGGGTTCACCTTCTTCACCGAACGGCTGAAGCCTCGATTAGGATTGGACTACACTGCCGCAAACACGCTCGAAATCGTTGAGGGCAAGCTGACTGGACGGGTGCTGGGCGATATCATTGACGCCCAGGGCAAGGCCGACTGGCTCAACCGGGTGCGGTCCGAACTGAATCTCGCCCCCGCTCAGGTGATCGCCATGGGCGACGGCGCAAATGACCTGAACATGATGGCCGAAGCGGGTGTCAGCATCGCCTACCGGGCCAAGCCATTGGTGCGTGAGCAGGCCAACCATTCTGTGAACCAGGTTGGGCTGGACGGGATACTTCCCCTTCTGGGGCGCTAAAGAAGTCCTGCAGAATGCCGATAAACGATTGATTACTCAATCAGTCAAAGATCGTATAAACGCATCCAGGATCCCCCGTGAAAATCGACAAACGCATCACCCCTCCCGCCGCCGCCAACGTTTCCTCCGCCAAAGGCAAGGGGGCGGGCAAGTCCTCCGCCCCCCCCTCTGGCGCAAGTGATTCGCTGACCCTGACGGATTCCAGCACCCGCATCCGCACGCTGGAATCCGACCTGGCTTCAGTTGATATTACCGATGTCGGCAAAATCGCGTCAGTCAAGGCAGCGCTGGCTGACGGCTCCTTTACCGTCAACGCTGAAGTCGTAGCCGACCGTCTCATTGACCATACCAAGGAAGCCCTGCGCAACCGCCCGCGCAAAAAGTAAACCTGCCCCCAAGCAATACGCCGTGTCACGCCAGGTGGCCCGCATGGCAACTTTTGATTCAACGATGGAATAGAATCAAACCTCAAATTTATCTTGAGGTTCTACATGACTGAAATCACCTTATCCGTATCCGGCATGACCTGCGGTGGCTGTGTCAGCAGTGTGCAAAAAGTGCTCACTGCCTTGCCTGGCGTTCAAAGCGCCGAGGTCACCCTGAGTCCCGATCAGGCCCGCGTAACGTTCGACCCATCAGTGATAGCGCGTGCTGCGCTGGAACAGGCCGTTATCGATGCTGGCTTCGGGATCAATAGCTGATTGCCCCTCTAAAGGGCACCTCTAAATACCTATAGACAAGTCGTACCGCATAAAGTCTCCAGCGGCTCAGGGCTATGCACCACATTGCCCTGAACGAAATCCACCCCGATCTGACGCAGGATCGCGAGAATCTCGTCCGACTCGACATATTCAGCCACGGTTTTAAGACCCATCTGATGGCCGATACGATGGACGGCCTCGACCATTAAGCGATCGACTGGATTGATGGCGATGTCGCGCACAAAGGCGCCATCAATCTTGAGAAAGTCCACTTTCAGATTCTTTAGATAGATGAATGACGACAGCCCGCTGCCAAAGTCGTCAAGCGCAAAACTGCAACCGAATTGACGCATGGCTTCGATAAATTCGTTTACGACACCGAGATTGCCAATCGCAGCGGTCTCGGTAATTTCGAAGCATAAATGCGGCCCCATCGCAGGGTTTTCCTGCAGTTGCGCCAATAGCTTTTGGCGGAAGGCCGGCGCTTTCAGCGAAGCACCCGACAAATTAATGGCAAACAAACAATGCTGCGCCTGCCTGAAAGCCAGATAGCGCTTGCACAGCCGGAGTGTTTCTTCGATTACCCAGCTATCGAGCGCAGGCATGATGGAATAACGCTCGGCTGCCGGAATAAAAGCCATCGGCAAAATATCGCTGCCATCGTCGTCTTTCATCCGCAACAACAACTCGACGTGGCGCGTACCGCCTGCTTCACCATCCGTTCTGCGGATTTCCTGCCAGAACAGGCGCAGGCGATCCTCTTCCAAAGCCCGATGAATACGCGTCACCCACTGCATTTCCCCACGATGACGCGCCAGATCAATATCCCGTATTTCGTATAAGTGGATCTGGTTGCGGCCGCGATCCTTGGCCACATAGCAAGCTGCATCGGCGGCCGACAACAGGTTCGCTGCTGTGCCACTGTCGCGATTAATGGCCACCACGCCCACGCTCATGCCAACGGCAAAGATGCGTTCTTCCCATTTGAAGCGGAAGCGCTGGACTTCGGAGCGGAAGGTATCCGCCACTTCCAGCGCGTCCTTGATGCTGCAGTTTTCCAGCAGCAGCGCAAACTCGTCGCCTCCCAGGCGGGCCAGCGTGTCGCGTTCACGCAAGTTACCTTTGAGCATCAGTGCCAGTTGCAACAGCAGTTCATCGCCCGCGGCATGGCCGCAGGTATCGTTGATCACCTTGAATTGATCAAGATCCATGTAACACAGGGCATGTTCACGGCCCTGCTGGAGCGCCGACAGCAAGGTGCGCTCCAGGCGTTGTTCGAATTCGTGGCGATTGATCAAGCCTGTCAAGGCATCGTGGCTGGCCTGATAAACCAGGCGCGCGGTGGCCTGGTCGATCTTTTCCTGCATCTGGTCCTGCATCGCCTGCAAATGTGCCGCCATATAATTGATGCCGCGTTGCAGCACACCCAGTTCAGCTTGCCCGGTCTGCTCCACGCGCGCGTCCAGGTGCCCTTCACCGATACGACTGACGGTGTGGGTCAGGGCCAGGATCGGACGCGTGATCTGACGGCCAATGCGCCAAGCCAGGTAAAGACTGACGCTCAACCCTGCCAGCAAGATCAGCAAACTGTGCAGGATGGCATCGCGCTGACTCTGGATGGTCGCGCTACGTGAAACCTCCAACCCGACCCATCCAATCATATGGGTCAGCTTCCCGGACTCTGCAGCCGGAATATCAATCAATTCATAATCATCGACCGCCACTTGGGTCCGGGTGATAGGCGCGTAGTAAACCAAGCGATTGGGATATTCAATCAGGTGAATGTGTCCGGTGGGTAGCTTGGCGTTCTCCGGGTCGATCCAGGTGCCTCGACCCACTTGAGCCAAACGCAAACCATGTTCAGTAAAGACTGCCACGCCCCGGACATCGGGCTCGATAGCCGTTTTTTCGAGCAGGGTCTGCAAGACCCCGCTATTGCCCGATGCCACCCCATACTCGGCCGCTGGAGCCAACTGACGCGCGATGGCAACCGCTCGGGTGCGCAAGGACTCATCAAGATCATCAATTTTTCCGCTGATTAACTGAAACAGCAGCAACATGCCCACGATCGCAACCGGCATCACCGCCAGACCGATCACGCGACTCCGTATCCCCCATGATGCTGCCATTACCGCACCTCCTCCAAACGCTTTTCCAGCTCAGCCTCAGACGGCAACGAAAAACCGAGCGAACGCGCCACCCGGTCATTGATTGACACTTCGAAGTACACGGGATGCGCAGGTGCAGGCAAGCTCACCGTTGCGGTATTGAGTGCATTGCCCGCCCATTCCGCAGCCTGCCGGCCGATCTGGCTGGGGGTCGAGTACAGCGAAACCAGCGCGCCTGCCCGCGTCATTGAACGCGAATATCCCACCACCGGATCACGGTAGCGGTAAGACGTCAAAAAAAGGCTTTGTGCGGTATTGCGATTAAAAACCAGTGGATCGGGGATGGCCAACAATACATCGGCTTCACTCAACACCTGCTCGAGGGGTGTCATCATGCGCTCATGTTCCGTCACGGTGGCATGCATCAGGCCGAGGCGCTGCGGCCTGAGTGCCTCTTCCAGTTCATCCGCCAACCCTTTTTGTTCCACACTCAATAACACGCCCACCCGACGTGCTTCCGGAAAGGCCAGCCGGATCAGCTTCGCCTGACGGTCGAGGGGCTGATCGAGGTAAATGGCAGACACCGGACGGCGTCCGCCATCAGACAAACGGGTTCGTCCAATTTTGATATACCAGGCCCTTGGCACCAGTACCGCCAGCACAGGTGAATGGTTAGCCCAGGAAGACACCCCCTCTGCGGCGCGAACCCCCACGGCAACAATCAGGCGCGCCTCTATCAATGAGTTGGCCGCCAGGCCCTCAGCGTAGGCCAGGCTAACGTCATGGCCTGCGGCCGCGAGTTGGGCCTGTATTGTTTTATAAACTTCTTGATAGGGCGCTGAGTCGTCGCTCATCACAACCGCCACCTGCGCAGCGACTGCCTGACCCGACATGCCGAAGACGCAGGCAAACCCCCAGCCGGCGATGCGCCGCAGGCTCATCCGAATAGGTGCCCGCCAAGTCGTCAATCGCACTCCCCATTGGGGGCCTGACGCACATCACGCCACAAACAGGTCCCGTTACTCTCTTGGTTGATTGCCTCAAGCAGCGTTGCATGCATCGACAATTCTTCTGCCGTAGCCTCCAGTAAGACCGGCTTGGGGCGCGAACGTGCAGCCGCCTGATCACCCTGTGCGCTACGCGCTTCCAATCCGATTGACAGGCTTTCCTGTCCGCGCGTTAACGCCAGATACACCGCTGCAAGCAGCTCGCAGTCGAGCAAAGCGCCGTGCAGGGTGCGCGCTGCATTATCTACCGCATAACGCTTGCACAATGCATCCAGGTTGTTGCGCTGGCCAGGATGAAGCGCCTTGGCCATGACCAGTGTGTCGGTCACGCTGTCGCACCAATTGGCCAACAGGGGCATGTCCAGCAGACGCAGTTCCATATTGAGGAACCCCACGTCGAATGGCGCATTGTGAATAATGAGTTCGGCATCCTGAATGAAGTCGACAAACTCGCGCGCAATATCCACAAAGCGGGGTTTGTCCTGTAAAAACTCAAGCGTGATGCCGTGCACGTGCATCGCACCGGCATCAATATCGCGGTCGGGGTTCACATAGCGATGCAAATGATTACCGGTCAAGCGCCGGTTGACCATTTCCACTGCGGCCACTTCGATAATGCGATGCCCCGAATTCGGATCGAGGCCGGTGGTTTCAGTGTCGAGAATGATTTGTCGCGTGCCCATATCAGTTTTGCATTGCCTGTAGCACACCCTGATTGGCTAGCGCGTCGGCACGCTCATTTTCCGGGTGCCCCGAATGGCCCTTGACCCACTTCCATTTAATGCTGTGCAACTGGCTCAAAGAATCCAGTTGCAACCATAAATCCTGATTCTTGACCGGCTTGCCATCAGCGGTTCGCCAGTTGCGCTTTTTCCAGCCGACCATCCATTCGCTGATGCCTTTTTGCACATACTGGGAGTCAGTATGAACCTCAATGGTAGACGGACGCTTCAACGACTCCAGCGCGCGAATCACTGCGGTCATTTCCATACGGTTATTAGTGGTATTGGCTTCTCCGCCGCAAATCTCCTTGCTGTGTCCGGAGGACATCAGCAAGGCGCCCCAGCCGCCTGCGCCTGGATTACCTTTACAGGCTCCATCGCTGTATATGTAGATAGTGTCAGCGTTCACGGCGTACTCGAACCTGTTTTAGATGAATGACTTTGGCTGCAGGTGAAAGCAAACGTTGCGTCACCGGCGTTTTCCACTGTGGCAGGATAACGTTCATTCCATGCACACGCTTGACTGCCTGCAAAAAATACACCCCCCCTCCCATGGCCCACCAGCGATCCCCCGCCGGTTCCATGAAGCGCAGGCGCCGCAGCCAGTTTTCCTGGTTGATCGGCGGGCGGTAACAACACATGCTGCCCGCCGCCACCTCGAGCCCCAATAACACCATCCAGTCTTTGACCCGGGAAATATTCAAAAAGCTGCCATTCCACGGGTAGCCACGTTCACCGCCCTGCAATGTTCGCGCCAGCCCCCACAAGCTGCGCGGGTTAAATCCTGCCATCACCAGGCGCGCTTCCGGGCGCAACACACGCTCGGCCTCGCGCAGAACCTGATGCGGATGCGCACTGAATTCAAGAACATGGGGCAGAAGCAGCAAGTCCAGCGACTGGCTCTCGAACGGCAAAAACATGGGGTCAGCCCGCACCCCGGCCGTTTGCTCAGTGGCACAAGTCACACGCAGGGGGATCCGGCTGTTACGCAGAAAATCAATCTGCGGCAACCCTACCTGGACCGCATTAAATCCAAATACATCCGAGACAGCGTGATCGAAATAGCGCTGCTCGCGATACAGCACATGCTGACCGAGCGGGGTTTCAAACCAATCTGCCGCAAGCTTGGGTACCATAGCCATTCTTTCTGTCTCCACGCCCCCCATGCTGACACTTATTTTATTGCCTGCGTTCGAGGACAATTATATTTGGGTAATGCACGATGGACAGCACGCTGTCGCAGTTGATCCGGGTGATCCTGCGCCGCTGATCGCCTTTCTCGACGCGCAACAGCTTGTGCTGACGACTGTCCTTATCACGCATCACCATCGCGACCATACTGGCGGCAACACCCTGCTGCGTCAACGCTTCGGCTGTACCATTTACGCACCGGAAAATCCCCGAATCCCCGCTACAACCCACATCCTGCGTGGTGGCGACACCGTAGACATTGCCCACCCACCCTTACATTTCGAGGTATTAGCCACCCCTGGCCACACGTTGGATCACATCAGCTACGTGGGTCATGGCACCCTTTTTTGCGGCGACACGGTTTTCGGCTGCGGCTGTGGAAAACTGTTCGAAGGAACCCCCGGCATGATGGCAGCCAGCCTCGATCAGATTTTGGCTCTACCCGATGCTACCCGAGTCTGCTGTGCGCATGAATACACGCTCAGCAATATAGAGTTCGCCAAGACGATAGACGGCCATAACCCGGCATTGCTTAAGCGGGAAGCCCGGGATCGTGACGCGCGTGCGCACGGGCGCCCCACCCTGCCTTCAACCCTGGCGCTGGAAAAACTGACCAATCCGTTCCTGCGCTTTCACGATGCGGAAATGACCGCCTTTGCTGCGACATATTTGAATCAGCCACACCCCAACCCTGCCGAGGTATTTGGCGCGATACGGGCAGCCAAGGATGCCTGGGACGGTTGACCGACTCTGCAGGTACACATGGGATAGGGTCTTATTGAG
>JBKJIS010000171.1:0-7041 GCA_046598305.1 Thiobacillus sp. | reverse complement strand
GTGAAGATGGGGGTGCCGTGGTTTCAGCTGAAAGACCTGGCCGCTCGCCACAACATTCTGGCGCTGTCGAGCAACTACACGCTCTATGCCGACATGAGTAACCGCATGATGGGGGTGATCGGGCGCTACGCGCCGCAGCAGGAAATCTACAGCATCGACGAATGCTTTCTCGGGCTGGATGGCTTTGCGGCCGACGGGCTGGCCGCGATGGGCCAGCGCATCCGGCAGCAGGTGCAGCAATGGGTGGGGATACCTGTGTGCGTGGGCATCGCCTCAACCAAGACACTCACCAAGCTGGCCAACCACTGCGCCAAGAAGAATCTGGCCGGAGCCGATGGTGTGTGCGACTTCGGCCAACTCAGTGCCGACGAACTGAGCACGCTGTTCAACCGCATCCAGGTAAACGAGGTGTGGGGCGTGGGCCGCCGCCTGACCGAGAAGCTGGCCGGCATGGGCATCACCACGGTGCGCGCATTGCGCGATGCCGACCCGACGCTGATCCGGCGCGAGGCTTCGGTGGTTCTGGAACGCACGGTGCGCGAACTGCGCGGGGTGTCGTGTCTGGCGCTGGAAGACGTCGCGCCCAACAAGCAGCAGATCATGTCTTCGCGCTCGTTTGGCGAATATGTCACCGCACTCACCGATCTGGAACAGGCCGTATCGACTTACATTGCCCGCGCCGCCGAAAAGCTGCGGCGGCAGCGCTCGCTGGCGAATGCGGTGCAGGTGACTATCCGCACCAACCCCTTCAGCGAGCGCCAGCCGCAATACCAGCGCGGCATCACCGTGCCGCTGACGCAGGCGACCAGCGACACCATGCGGCTGACGCGAGCGGCCTTGTGGGGCCTGAAGCGCATTTACCGGCCCGGCTTCGCCTACCAGAAAGCCGGCGTGATGCTGATGGACCTGCACAGCGAAGATCAGGTGCAGGGCGTGTTGTTTGCCGCCGCCGCGCCCGCGCGCCCGGCGCTGATGACGTGATCGACCGCGCCAATGCGCGCTGGGGCGGCGGCACGCTCAAGCTGGCGGCCGAGGGCGTAAACAAGCCGTGGCAGATGAAACGTGAACGGGTAACGCCGTCCTACACCACGCGGTGGGACGAACTGCCGAGAGTGAACTGACCTGTGGGCACCTGAACTTGATCCCACGCCGGGTTAGACCACCCGCACTGCTGCCGATGCTTTTCCACCCTCCACACATTGCACGACCGACCACGCCATGATGGGTGTGCCGGCGTTTCGTGGCTGGCAGCCACGCCCTGCCAGCGCTGTGATCTTTATTGCAGGCGTGCGGGAACAAATCTCATCACCCGGTGTTTACGTATTCATCATGGCATATTGGGTTGCCATGGAGGCATCGACCCTTAATGTCAGTATGGCATTCAACCGCACGATGACGTTTCTTCGCGAGTCTTGACGAGGGGGTGACATGTTCAATTTATTTGCTGCTTTAAAGCAGTCTTTCCGTGGTGCGGGCGTGCACAGGCGGGGTCGCACTGTAAACCTCTACATAGCGACGGCTATGCACAGTTTGAAACTGTGCACAGGGTTCGAATTGAGACGCCCGATCAGTGCCGACACCTGCCATGATATCAATCCTCCCGCAGCCATGCGATCACGGGCAAGTCACTCGTGCGAGCGTCGCAGCCACGCCTTGCGCGCTTCCTCCACGATTCCCATGAAAACGGCCAGCGCCGCAGCGAGCAGCCAGACCTCGGCCCCAATCGGCGCGGTGCCGAACAGCCAGTTGCCGGCCGGGGTGTAGACGATGAACAGCAGCAGGCCCAGTTCCGCCGCGATACCGAGCAGGATCAGCGGGTTGCTGAACAGCCTGAAGGAAAGCGAAGACTTGAGTGGGTGACGGCACAGAAAGACGTTCATCACCTGCATCATCACGATCGTCGCCAGGCACGCGGTGGTCGCCTGCAAATAAAGCGGCGCGGTTCGGGCCAGGGTTTCGCCGTAGTGCCAGCCGGCGGCGTTAAGGACGAAGAAGAATACGGTCATCGCGGCCGCCGCTTCCAGCACGCCGAGGAACAGGTAGGCACGGACAATCAGCTTCCACGACAGCAGCCGCTCGTTGCGCGCGCGCGGCGGGCGCCGCATCACATCGGGGTCGGGCTTTTCGGCGCCGAGCGCCAGTGCCGGCAGCATGTCGGTGCCGAGGTCGACCGCGAGGATTTGAATGATAGTGAGCGGCAGCGGGATGCGGAACAGCACGAAGGCGAGATAGGGCACGATCTCGGGAATGTTGGAGGTGAGGATGTAGGTGAGGAACTTGCGCAGGTTGTCGAACACCGCCCGCCCCTCCTCGATGGCGGCGACGATGCTGGCGAAGTTGTCGTCGAGCAGGATCAGATCGGCCGCCTCCTTGGCCACATCGGTGCCGGCAATGCCCATGGCGATGCCGATGTCGGCGGCCTTCAGCGCCGGCGCGTCGTTCACGCCGTCGCCGGTGACGGCGACGATTTCGCCCTTTTTCTGCAGCGCCTCGACGAGGTGCATTTTCTGCTCGGCGGCGACGCGGGCGAACAGGATCTCCGGCGCATCCAGCGCCAGCTGCAACTGCGCCGTCGACAGGCGCCGCAGCTCGTCGCCGGTGATGACGACCGGCTGCGCGGTCTTCACCAAGCCGATCTCGCGGGCAATGGCCTGTGCCGTGTGCGGATGGTCGCCGGTGACCATGATGACGCGGATGCCGGCCACGGCGCAGCGCGCAACGGCGTCGGCCACCTCGGGCCGCGGCGGGTCTTCCAGCCCGACCAGACCCGACAGGGTCAGGCCGCGCTCCTCGGCAGGCTGGCCGCCCGCGACCGGGGCATGGGCAAAAGCCAGCACGCGCAGGCCGGCCTCGGCCAGTTCGTCCTGCGCGGCGAGCAGGCGGGTTTTCGCGGCGGCGTCGAGCGGCACGATCGCGCCGTCGCGCTGCACCGAGTCGCATACCGCGAGCACCGTCTCCAGCGCGCCCTTGCAGTAAAGCATGCGCCCCTGCGGGGTCTCGCTAATCACCGACATGCGCATGCGGTCGGTGTCGAAGGGGATCTCGTCGAGTCGCACGAACCCGTCCAGCGTGCCCGCCGCATTCCGGCCCATGGCGGCCAGCGCCACTTCCATCGGATCGCCCAGCCGTTCATGCTTGCCCTGGTTGCGTATTGTTTTCAGGTTGTGGCAAAGCGCGGCATTGACGAAAAGCGCGAGGTAACTCACGACCAGACGCGGCTGCGCCGCGATGTCCTCCGGCGTGAAGAATCCACCGCCCAGCCACAGGCGCCGCACCGCCATGCGGTTCTGCGTCAGCGTGCCGGTCTTGTCGGACAAAATCACCGTGGTCGAGCCGAGCGTCTCCACCGCCGGCAGGTGCCGCACCAGAGCATTGCGCTTCGCCATGCGCTGGGTCGCCATCGCCAGCGACAGCGTCACGGTCGGCAGCAGGCCTTCCGGCACGTTGGCGACGATGATGCCGATGGTGAACAGCAGGTTCTCCCAGAACGGCAGGCCGAGCGCCTGGCCGATCAGGAAAAACACCCCGCCGATGCCGCTGGCGAGCATGGCCACGATGCGGGAAAGCCGGGCAATTTCGCGCTGCAGCGGCGAGCTGACTGCGCCCACCATCTGCGTCAGATGGGCGATCCTGCCGAATTCGGTGCGCATGCCGGTGGCGTAGACTACCGCACGCGCCTGGCCCGACACCACCGAGGTGCCGGCCAGCACACTGTTTTTGGCGAAGAGCGGCGACACCTCCGGATGCGGATCGGCATTGCGCGCCTTGGGCAGCGATTCGCCGGTGACCGTCGCGGTGTTGACGCGCAGGCCGAACGCCTCGATCACCCGGCAGTCGGCCGGCACAAAGTCGCCCTCCTCCAGCAGCACGATGTCGCCGGGCACCAGCTCGCTGGCGAGCATCTCGACGATCTCGCCGTCGCGTAATACCTTCACCTGCTGCGGCAGCAATTGGCGCAGCGCGTCGACCGCCCGCTCGGCCTTGTATTCCTGCCAGAAAGAGAAAACCCCGTTGATGAGGATAACGCCGACGATGGCGACCCCCAGCCGCGCCATGCCCTGGCCGGGATCGAAGTACTCGGCGAAAAACGCCAGCGCGGCGCCCAGCCACAGGATGAAGGCGAAGAAGTGGGTGAACTCGCGGGCGAAGCGCAGCAGCAGATGCTCGCGGCCCACTTCCTCGACGTGGTTGGGACCGAACTCCGCCAGGCGTCGCCGCGCCTCGGCCGCAGTCAGGCCAATGGCAGAAGCATGAAGGCTGGCGAGAGACTGCTCGGCAGTGAGGCTCTGGATGTGCACAGGAGAAAAGGCGCCGTCATGCGCTTGTTGATCATAGGGATCCATTCAATATAGTGCGGCGCCCCAGATGCGACAGGTGAATCGGGCACTGCCTGTATCAGTGACTTCCCGGCGCCGCCACGGCTCTGCCGTTCATTTTTTCCCGGCGAGCGAGCGACGGTACGCTTCGAGCTTGGCCTCGTAGTCCGCGGCTTCCCCATAGTCGAGGAAACGGGCGTAGTGCGAATGCATGACCAGTATCTTGCGGGCGTGCTTGATCGGGCAAAAATACTGCTCGGTTTTAGCAACGACCTCATAAACATAAGCGATGAGCCCGCTGGCATACGCGCAATAGGTGCAGTGAAATTTCTCGATGAAATTGAGGTATTCGAGATGCTGCCGATCCAGCACGATGTAATCGGCACGGCGAACCTTCGCAATCCGGTAGATGGGGAAGCAGACCGCCTGATAGAAAGTCACGAACAGATCCAGGATGGCCAGCGGAATAATCATGCCGTAGATGACCGGGCCGGTGATCAGGTTCTGGGGTCGGTTGGTGACCAGCCAGCGAAAGAATCCCGTTTTGAGCCGGCGATGCGCCTGTTTGATGGAATGTTCAAATTCAACACGCTTGCCCTTGATCTGGAACAGCATGCCTGTCTCCTGTTCGTGGAGCGCTTCACGCAGGTCGTTTTCGAGAGCCTGCATCTGAGCCAGTAAATGGCGGATACGATCGTTCATGGGTTCCCCGGTGTGGGCCAGCGCGTTCATGAAAAATATCCAGCCGGTTTGCACGCCGGAAGCGGCGACGCATGGTGCGATCGACCCTGCCGATCTGGCCCGTTTCAGGAGCATATCCGCAATATGCTCCAGGGCACACAGGTGAACGGGATGTTCCGGGTCTTGAACTATCAGGATGCGGGTCTAGCATGAACGTACAGTCATGATGACGGCTGAAAGCTGTAACCAGAAAACCTGTTAAAGAGGAGGAAAGTCATGCCCAACATCACCCGTTACGATCCCTTTAACCTCACGCGTATCGATCCGTTTGGCGATCTTGATGATATTTTCAAGGGGTTTTTTGTTCGCCCTGTTGGCTTCGAAGGCCAGCCCCGGCTTCAAATCAAGATGGACCTGAAGGAAAACGACGGCGCCTATACCGTGCACGCCGACATCCCGGGCGTGAAGTAGGAAGACATCCACGTCAGCATCGAAGGCAACCAGGTTTCGATCAGCGCCGAAACCAGGACGGAGAAGGAAGAAAAAAAGGGCGAGAAAGTGCTGCGTTCCGAACGCTACTGCGGCAAGGTGGAGCGCAGCTTCACGCTGGCGCATGAGGTGGATGAATCCAAATCCCAGGCCAAGTACGCCGACGGGGTGCTGGAACTGACCTTGCCGAAGAAAGCGGCCAGTTCGGCCAGGAAACTGGCGATCCAGTAACTTCCCGACACTTGATGAAAGACGGCGCCATTCAGGGGGCGTCGCCTTTTTTGCGCCCGCAGGGCGCCAAGGCCGGGGCCTGATTGCCACAGGGCCAGACCGGCTTGTCGTTTCGACTATCCTGATAGCGTCGCATTCGGACAGTCAGGCACGAATGCATTTGCCAGAAAGAACGGCCGCGCAATATGAGCCACACCAGGGCCTCATTTGCCGGCGCACCTCATCCCCTTTTCCGACTGGGTCACGCCATGGAAATCCTGCTTTTAATTGCACTGATCGTATTGAATGGCGTGTTCGCCATGTCGGAAATCGCGCTGGTGACGGCGCGGCGCGCACGCCTCGCCCGGCTCGCCGACGCCGGCGACCGCTCGGCGGCGATGGCGATGAAACTGCACGACGACCCGACGCGCTTTTTGTCGACCGTTCAAGTCGGCATCACCTCGATTGGCATCCTCAACGGAATTATCGGCGAGGCTGTGCTGGCCGGGCCGCTGGCGCTGCGGTTGCAGGCGTTCGGGGTGGAAGGCAAAGCCAGCGGCATCGCGTCGACCGCGCTGGTGGTGCTCGTCATCACCTATGTCACGATCGTGATCGGCGAACTGGTGCCCAAGCGCATCGGCCAGTTCAACCCTGAGGGCATTGCGCGCCGGGTGGCGCGTCCGATGAACCTGCTGGCGCTGCTGGCGCGCCCGTTCGTGCGTCTGCTGTCGGTGTCCACCGATGCGATCCTGCGGCTGCTGGGCAAACAGCCCGCCAGCCAGACGGACGTGATCGAGGAGGAAATCCACGCCTTGCTGCAGGAGGGCTCGGATTCCGGCGTGATCGAACAGCAGGAACGCGAGATGGTGCGCAACGTGTTCCGTCTCGACGACCGCCCGGTGGGATCGCTGATGGTGCCGCGCACCGACATCGTGTATCTCGACGCCACCTTGCCGCTGGAAGAAAACCTGCAACGCATGGCTGCGTCGGAACACGCGCGCTTCCCGGTCTGCCGGGACGGCCTCGACGAGGTGCTCGGCATCCTCGACACCAAACAACTGCTGAACGCGATGCTGGGCGGCGCGCCGCCCAGCCTCACCGACTCGCTGCTGCCGGCGGTGTTCGTGCCGGAAAGCCTCAGCGGACTGGATTTGCTAGAACAGTTCCGCGCCTCCGACGCCCACCTGGTGCTGGTCATCGACGAATACGGCGAGATCAACGGCCTGGTCACCCTGCGCGACGTGCTGGAAGCCGTCACCGGCGAATTCAAGCCGCGCACCCTGGAAGAGGCCTGGGCGGTGCAACGCGAGGACGGCTCCTGGCTGCTCGACGGCCTGATTCCCAT
>JBKJIS010000121.1:0-6092 GCA_046598305.1 Thiobacillus sp. | reverse complement strand
TGCGATCGGGCGAATCGCGTTCTCCACCGGATTGTTATCGATCGGCAGCACGCCGCTGTCGGCATAGCGCATCAGCGCTGGCCAGCGCCTGATGCTGTAATCGAGGGCCTTGGCCGTGGCGCCGCCATGGGCCACGCCGACCCGGGTCTGCATCAGCCACGTCCGCAAGGCATCCAGTTCAGGGCGGGCGTCGTTCTGTCGCAGCGGGTGCCGACTCGCCGCATCCATCCCGGTCGCGTGCCGTTCCACCTCATATAGTTCCCCTATCCGGCGCAGCGCCTCGGCGGCGACCAGGCTTTGGTTGGCTGCTTGGAGATCAAAGAACTTGCGACGCGCATGCGCCAGACAGCCCAGCTCAGTGACGCCTTGCGTGAACAGCACTTTGTAACCCGCGTAGTCATCCACCATCAGATGGCCTTGCCAGCCCTCCAGATAGGTGCGTACATGCGCCCCGTGTCGACCAGGCTGATAGTCAAATACGAGGATGGGCGGCCCCGAGTCCAGGTCGCTGCTGCGGTACGCCCAGAGATAGGCTTTTTTGGTTTTTCCATTTCCAGGATCCAGCTGCGGAACCGGGGTCTTATGTCCCAAAGGGACGGTATCCTTTAGGGCATCGGCATGCAGTACGCAGCGTTCCCGCAGGGAACTATGAGGACCGGACAGATTGCGTGCTACAAAACCGGACAGATCAAAAGATCGCGACAATAAAGCCGATTGGACTCGACAGTCACACAAGCTTTCGGTTATCATCCGCCCCGCATTAGGCGCGTAGCTCAGCTGGTTAGAGCACCACCTTGACATGGTGGGGGTCGATGGTTCGAGTCCATTCGCGCCTACCAAATTTATTTGGTCGGTAAATGATCCGGTCATAATGGGGCTGAGCCCCGATGGAGGGTGCGGCATGTCACCGCGAACTAGCACGTTTGTCTTTGGGTAAACCAGCGCTTCGTAGTTCGCAGACAGTCTGCATTCTTTAACGTGTACTACCTAAAAAGCGCGGCCGGTCCGCGCTTTTTCTGTTTCTGGAGTTTGAGTCATGGTCAACGTCACGCTTCCCGATGGTTCTGTCCGCGAATTTGACGCGCCGGTGACCGTTGCGCAGGTTGCCTCCAGCATAGGCGCGGGTTTGGCCAAGGCTGCGCTCGCCGGGCGGGTTGATGGCAAGCTGGTCGATACCAGCCACGTGATCGACGCTGACTCCAGACTGTCCATCGTCACTGACAAGGACGCCGACGGCCTCGACATGATTCGCCACTCCACCGCGCATCTGCTGGCCTTTGCGGTGAAGTCGCTGTTCCCGGACGCGCAGGTGACGATCGGTCCGGTGATCGACGACGGCTTTTTCTACGACTTCGCGTACAAGCGCCCGTTTACGCCGGAAGACCTGGTGGCGATCGAAAAGAAAATGGCCGAATTGGCCAAGCAAGACATCCCCGTTGTGCGCAGCGTGATGCCGCGCGACAAGGCGGTGACCTTTTTCCAGGAAATGGGCGAGGCCTACAAGGCCGAGATCATCGCGTCGATCCCCTCCAACGAAGACATTTCGCTGTACCGCGAAGGCGATTTCATCGACCTGTGTCGCGGCCCGCACGTGCCGTCAACCGGCAAGCTCAAGCATTTCAAGCTGATGAAGCTGGCCGGCGCCTACTGGCGCGGCGACTCGAAGAACGAAATGCTGCAGCGCGTGTATGGAACCGCGTGGGCGAAAAAGGAAGATCTCGAAGCCTATTTGCACCGGCTGGAAGAAGCCGAGAAGCGCGACCACCGCCGTCTTTCCAAGCAGCTCGACCTGCTGCACATGCAGGAAGAAGCGCCGGGCATGGTGTTCTGGCACCCCAAGGGTTGGGTTGTATGGCAGCAGATTGAGCAGTACATGCGGCAAAAGTTTGTTGAATACGGTTATCAGGAAGTGCGCACTCCAGCGGTGATGGACCGCAGCATGTGGGAGAAGTCTGGCCATTGGGAGAACTACCACGAGAACATGTTCACCACTTCGTCGGAGAACCGCGACTACGCGGTGAAGCCGATGAACTGCCCGGGCCACGTGCAGATTTTCAATAGCGGGCTGCATTCCTACCGTGATTTGCCGATGCGTCTGGCCGAATTTGGTTCGTGTCACCGCAACGAGCCGTCGGGTGCGCTGCACGGCATCATGCGGGTGCGCGGTTTTACCCAGGACGATGCGCACATCTTCTGCACCGAAGACCAGATCGAGCAGGAAGTGGCCGATTTCATCGTGATGCTGGAGAAGTGCTACGCGGATTTCGGTTTCACCGACGTGTTGGTCAAACTGTCGACCCGGCCCGAAAAGCGCGTCGGGTCAGATGAAAGTTGGGACAAGGCGGAAGCGGCATTGGCCGCAGCACTGGCCCGGAACAAGCTGGCCTATGACTTGCAGCCGGGTGAGGGCGCATTTTACGGCCCCAAGGTTGAGTTCACGCTGAAGGATTCGATTGGGCGCTTGTGGCAATGCGGCACGATCCAGCTGGATTTCAATCTGCCGGTGCGTCTGGGTGCGGAGTTTGTCGACGAGGACAACACGCGCAAGCCCCCGGTGATGCTGCACCGCGCGATCCTGGGGTCAATGGAGCGGTTTATCGGTATTCTGATCGAACACCATGCCGGCAATTTCCCGCTGTGGCTGGCACCGGTGCACGTGATGGTGATGAATATCAGCGAGCGCCAGACCGAGTATGCGGAAAAAATTACTCAGGCGCTGCGGCTGGCAGGCATTCGGGCTATATCAGACTTGAGTAATAACAAAATTACCTATAAAATCCGCGAACATAGCTTGCAGAAGCTGCCTTATCAGGTGGTTGTCGGCGACAAGGAAGTGGAGACCGAATTGGTTTCCGTCCGGGCTCGCGGTAACCAGGATCTTGGGCAGATGAGTCTGGAAGTCTTGATTGCACGACTGAAAGACGAAATTCTTACACGGCAATAATCGGCTTCAAATGAGGCGCCGGATTCAATTCCGCGCCTCATGCTTTATTTTAGGTCAGGCTTTCAAGCTTGGCATGTTTAGCCCGGGCGTGATCGTCCGGGTATTGTTTTGGAGAACGGCTCATCGCGACAGAAAAGAAGCAGACACGCATCAATGGTGAAATTACAGCCCCTGAGGTGCGTTTGGTCGGAGTGGAAGGCGAACAACTCGGCATTGCGAAAATTGGCGATGCCTTGCGTCAGGCAGAAGAAGCAGAACTGGACTTGGTGGAAATTGCGCCTACGGCACAGCCTCCCGTGGCCAAGATCATGGACTATGGCAAGTTCAAGTACCAGGAAAGCAAGAAGCTGCACGATACCAAACTGAAGCAGAAGCAGGTTCAGATCAAGGAAATCAAGTTTCGCCCGGGTACGGACGAAGGCGACTACCAGATCAAGCTGCGTAACCTGATCAGGTTTCTTGAAGATGGTGATAAGACCAAGATTACATTACGTTTTCGAGGTCGCGAGATGGCTCACCAGGAAATCGGTATGGCCCAGTTGCGACGGGTTTCGAATGACCTGGCCGAACTGGCCGTCGTTGAGCAGTTCCCCAAGATGGAAGGCCGTCAGTTGGTGATGATGCTGGCGCCGAAGAAAAAGATTTAAGCTGTTCTTGATTGCATTTGTTTGAGTGCAAGCGGATGTTCTTGATTGTAGAGACCGGCGTTTCTCAGGCCTGACGGGTTAAACCACCAGGTCAAAAACGCCACAATACGTGCAGTCGGGTTGGTGAAGCATTCCACGCAGTGGGGTCACCTGGCCGCATGAGATAAAAGGAAGCATCATGCCTAAGATGAAAACCAAAAGCGGGGCCGCCAAACGGTTCCGTGCGTTGGGTAGCGGCAAGTTCAAGCGCTCGCACGCGTTCATGCGTCACATTCTCACCAAGAAGAGCACCAAGCGTAAGCGTCAGTTGCGCGGTACGGAAACTGTCCATGCAAGCAACCACAAGTCGGTTGCACGTATGTTGCCCTACGCTTAAAGGAGAGAAAGCATGCCACGCGTCAAACGGGGTGTAACAGCCCGAGCCAGTCATAAAAGAGTCCTCGATGCCGCCAAAGGCTATCGCGGTCGTCGTAAAAACGTATTCCGGGTCGCCAATGAAGCGGTGATGAAGGCCGGTCAGTATCAGTACCGTGACCGTCGTCAGCGCAAGCGCCAGTTCCGCAGGCTGTGGATTGCCCGTATCAACGCCGCTGCACGTCAATATGGTCTGACCTACAGCGTGTTCATGAACGGCTTGTCCCGTGCCGAGATCGGCATCGACCGCAAGGTGTTGTCTGACATCGCGATTTTTGACAAAGATGCTTTTGCCAAAATCGTCGATCAGGTCAAGGCCAAGTTGGCGGCTTAATCCGTCAAACTGTCACAAAAAAAGGCCGCAAGGCCTTTTTTTGTTGGTAGTGTCATTTCTCAATCAAGCATTCATCGCGGGTTCACTGTGCAGGCTGCTTGATTTGGAAATGGACTAAGCGAAACGAGAAACTGCCATGCGCAATCCCAACGAAATTGTTGCCGAGGCTCTGAATGCCATCCAGGCCTGTCCCGACCTGACGTCACTGGAGCAGGTGAAGGCCACGTATCTGGGCAAAAGCGGTCAGATGACAGAATTGCTCAAAAGCCTGGGAGCAATGCCCGCTGACGAACGCAAAACGGCCGGTGCGCGCATCAACGAAGCCAAGCAGGCGGTAGAAGCAACACTCAAAGACCGCCGTGACACACTGCTGCAAGTCGAGTTGGATCGCCAGTTGGCAGACGAAACGCTGGACGTGACGCTGCCTGGCCGGGGACTGGCGCGCGGCGGGCTGCATCCCGTGTCGCGTACGCTGACGCGGATTCAGGATTTGTTCCGCTCGATTGGATTCGAGGTGGCAACCGGACCCGAGATCGAGACTGATTTCTATAATTTCACTGCGCTCAACATTCCGGAAGACCACCCGGCGCGGGCGATGCACGATACCTTTTACATGCAGGGCGGCGCATTGCTGCGTACCCATACCTCGCCGGTGCAGGTGCGTTACATGCAAACCCATCAACCGCCGCTGCGCATCATAGCGCCGGGTCGGGTCTACCGTTGCGATTCCGATGTGACGCATACGCCGATGTTCCATCAGGTTGAAGGTCTGTGGGTGGACGAGACTGTGTCGTTTGCCGATCTCAAGGGCGTGCTGGCCGATTTCATGCGCAACTTCTTCGAGCGCGACGATTTGCCGGTGCGTTTTCGTCCCTCGTTCTTTCCTTTTACCGAGCCGTCAGCCGAGATGGATATTGGTTGCGTGATGTGCGGTGGTGAGGGATGCCGGGTGTGTTCGCATACCGGCTGGCTCGAAGTGCTGGGCTGCGGCATGGTGCATCCCAATGTATTCAAGCATGTCGACATTGATACCGAACGCTACCTTGGTTTTGCGTTTGGACTGGGCGTGGAGCGTCTTGCCATGTTGCGTTATGGCGTCGACGACTTACGATTGTTTTTCGAAAATGATCTTAGATTTCTAAAGAAATTCAATTAATTAGGGCGCATTCATTATGCAATTTCCTGAATCATGGCTGCGCAATCTCGTTAACTCTGCGCTCGATACCGAACAACTTTCCCATGTTTTGACCATGGCCGGGCTGGAGGTGGAAGCTTCGACCCCGGTTGCGCCTCCATTCAACAACGTGGTGGTGGCCGAAATCCTGTCGGCGGAAAAGCATCCCGATGCCGATCGTCTGCGCGTCTGTCAGGTTGATGTCGGTGAGGCAACGCCTATTACTATCGTGTGCGGCGCACCCAATGCGGCGGCCGGTCTCAAAGTGCCTTGCGCCCGCCCTGGGGCGATTTTGCCCGGCTTCGAAATCAAGATAGCCAAAGTACGCGGGGTAGAGTCTTTCGGCATGCTGTGTTCGACCAAGGAACTGGGCCTGGAAGGTGCGGTGGATGGCCTGATGGAACTGCCTGATGATGCGCCGGTAGGTGAGGATTTTCGCAGCTGGCTCAATCTGGATGACATGCTCATCACCCTGAAGCTCACGCCTAACCGCGCGGACTGTTTGTCGATGCAGGGGATTGCGCGCGAAGTGGGTGCGATTACCGGCGCCGAAGTCCGCTTGCCGCATATTCGCGAAAA
>JBKJIS010000057.1:0-14643 GCA_046598305.1 Thiobacillus sp. | reverse complement strand
GAACTGCTTCCGCTTGCTGACCTTGTACCTTAAGCCTGTGCTGCCTAAGCTTGCAGAGCAGGTCGAAGCCTTCCTTGATATTGACCCCTTGACTTGGGACGACGCACAAAGCCTGCTCGTCCGCCACACTATCAACGAGTACAGCCATCTCATGACACGCATTGACCCCAAATTCATCGACGCTATGGTAGACGCCAACAAAGATAACCTCGCGGCCACCCCGCCTCCAGTGGTCTCTGCACCTTCTCCGGCTCGCCATGCTGAAGCACAGGTCAACGCGACCCATCCGGTAGCCGACACCATCAGCATCGATGACTTCAACAAGATTGACCTGCGCATTGCGCGCATCGCCAACGCCGAACATATCGAAGGCGCGGACAAACTGCTACGCCTGACGCTCGACCTCGGCGACCTCGGTACGCGCCAGGTATTTGCCGGGATCAAATCAGCGTACGCACCCGAAGCCTTGATCGGCCGCTATACCGTGATGGTCGCCAACCTGGCGCCGCGCAAGATGAAATTCGGCATGAGCGAAGGCATGGTGCTGGCGGCCTCCGGCAGCGAACCGGGGCTCTTCATTCTGTCCCCGGATCACGGTGCGCAGCCCGGCATGAAAGTGAAGTAAACCCGCCATGCAAACCCCCAGATACAGATTTCGGGCCGGGTGCAGGGGCTGTGGTTTCGCGAATCGATGCCCCAAAAGTGAATACCCGCCGTCTGCGCTATCCTTCCCCGCCCAAAATCGACGGCTGGAATCACCCCCCTGGTTTTAACTTTTCTCCTCTTGCAGGCCCCCCGATTTCAGGAACGCAGATCGCGGATTGGCGACATCACTGATCGCGCCGAGACACGGCGGCTGCCGATTCACGCGGCGGCAAATTGTCGGACACATCCATCACGCGCACCTTGATCGTTTTCCCTTTCAACTTGCCTGCGGACAACCTGCGCTGCGCTTCGTGCGCAATACTCCGTTCCACCGCGACATAGGTAGACATGTCGGTGACGGTGATTTTTCCGATTTGCGCACTGCTGAAACCGGCTCCACTGGTGAGCGCGCCCAACACGTCGCCGGGACGAATCTTCTCTTTGCGGCCACCCAGAATCTGCAAAGTCGCCATCGGGGGCAGCAGCGGTTCATCGCTGGCGGGGTGCAGTTCGCTGAGCGAATGCCACTCAGGCTCTGAACCCAGCTCCTGGACGATATTCGCCACGCGCCGCATCTGGTTGGGGCTGGCCAGACTCAGCGCCCAGCCGTCCTGATCGGCGCGCCCGGTGCGGCCGATGCGGTGAATGTAGACCTCAGGATCCGGCGTGACATCGACGTTGATGACCGCTTCGAGCTGGGCGATATCCAGGCCGCGTGCGGCGACGTCGGTTGCTACCAGCACCGAACAGCTGCGGTTGGCGAATTGCACCAGCACCTGGTCGCGTTCGCGTTGCTCCAGTTCGCCGTGCAGGGCCAGCGCGTGGAAGCCTTGTTCACGCAACACGTCCAGCAGGTCACGGCATTGCTGGCGGGTGTTGCAGAATGCCAGCGTACTGACCGGGCGGAAATGATTGAGCAGCAGCGCCACCGCCTGCAAACGGTCTTCCTTGCTCACTTCATAAAACCGTTGGCGAATCTTGTCGTTCTCATGGCGTTCCAGCAGTTTGACTTCCTGCGGCTGCTGCATGAAGCGCCGGCTCAGCTCCCCAATCCCCTCGGGATAGGTCGCGGAAAACAGCAAGGTCTGGCGTTTGACCGGGCACTGTCGGGCGATGAAGGCGATGTCGTCGTAAAATCCCATGTCCAGCATGCGGTCGGCCTCGTCGAGCACCAGCGTATTCAAGCCTTCCAGGTTCAGGCTGCCGCGTTGCAGGTGATCCATGATGCGACCCGGCGTGCCGACTACGATGTGGGCGCCATGCTCCAGGCTTGCCATTTGAGGGCGCATCGTTGAACCACCGACCAGCGTTAGAATTTTGATGTTCTCCACGCTGCGCGCCAGACGACGCAGCTCTTGCGCCACTTGATCGGCCAATTCGCGCGTCGGGCACATCACCAATGCCTGCACCCCAAAAAAGCGAACATTCAGATGGGTCAGCAGCGTGAGGCCAAACGCCGCAGTCTTGCCGCTGCCGGTCTTGGCCTGTGCAATCAAGTCATGTCCAGCCAGCGCAATCGGCAGACTGGCCGCCTGGATCGGCGTCATGTTCAGGTAACCCAACTGCTGCAGATTAGCCAGCATGGCTGGGGCCAGGGGCAGACGGTCAAAGGATTCAGGGGGTGACGGGGATATGGGTTGGGTGGTCATGCCTGATTATACGAGGGGACGAGGCGGCTTTATGCCTGTGTTCATACGGAAAACCGGATAAACCTGAACCCTTTGTGAGCCCTTTGGAATAAAGCTTGAGGCAAAACCAGGGAACGCCAAGATAGGCTCACCCCGGCTATGCCCTTACACAGCAAGGCCCACAATACATGCTAGTATTAATATACTATTTTTTCCCGGTACGCTTACAAAGGTCTTGGAAAGCCTTGTTATTAATGAAAAATTAAAACGCGCACCCCACAACCGCGCCCTGTTTTCGATGGTCTATACACAGTGTCTGGCCTCAGGCTGACCAGAAAAACTCAATGTCCGACATGCCGTCATGACATGAGGTGCCGCGTCAATATTTTTCGCTGGAGGGATCCTTATGCGAAATTCACATTATCTGAATATGGGGCAACATGCCTATATAGCCATGCCGTTTTATATCGACTCAAATCGTCAACAGAACCTGCCACCTCACCCCCCTCGGAATTCGGTTGCCACAAGCCTGGACGCACTGAAGAAAATCGAAGTCATCGTTGCGGATGGATGCTTGAATCATCCTGACACCCTGACTCAGGACGACATCCTTGCCTATGCGCTCGCGCTGTTACAGCTACGTGAATGTGCCGGGGTTGCACGGATGGAGCGCTTGATGAATGCGTGTGACGCACTGGCCGTCACTGTGTCCACGCTGATCGATGACCGGGCCAATGCAAGCCCGACAAAATGTGAAGCCATGTCGCGATTTGTTGTGCATGCGCGGGACATGATTCTGATGTCAGAAAACGAGCATGCTGAATGTGTCATTCCACCCTTGAACTCGTAAACCATGCGGACGGACTACACCGCTTACGCATCAAATTTTATCCAGTCGAGCCGCAGCGTCACCCGCTCACCGGATTCGGTCTCTGCCACCAACCACTCCGCACCATCGCGCGTAGTGACATCCACCGGCAACAGCCGCTGCGGCCCAAGTCGAACACCCACTGTCACGTTCAGGGTTGTCCACTGCCGCCTTAGAACGGCAATTTCCAGGCGCTCATGATCGGCACAGGCGATAGGCTGGTAATCGCTCAACGCAATACGACGCCCGACTTTTCAAACGGGGCCCAGGCTTTGCCCAAGGTCACGCCCAATCGACCGACGAGGCGATCGGCCAGACCTTCGCGCTGGGTGTAATCGACGATGTCTTCCGCCTTGATGACGTCACGCGCGACTGAATCGACGGTGCCGAGGCCGTCGGACAAGCCGAGCTGGATACTTTTTTCGCCACTCCAGATCAGGCCGCTAAACATGTCGGGGGTTTCCTTGAGGCGTTTGCCGCGGCCTTCGCGCACGACGGCGACGAACTGGCCGTGAATTTCCTCGAGCATCTGTTTGGCAAACTCCTGCTGCTTGGGATCAACCGGCGAGAACGGGTCGAGAAAGCCTTTGTTTTCACCCGCGGTTAAAAGTCGCCGCTCAACACCGAGCTTATGCATGGTTTCGGTGAAGCCGAAGCCATCCATCAATACGCCGATGGAACCGACGAGGCTGGCCTTGTCGACAAATATCTTGTCGGCGCCTGCGGCGACGTAATAACCCCCCGAAGCGCAGATATCGTCAACCACGGCATACAGCGGAATCTTTGGGTGCAACGCGCGCAGACGCTTGATCTCGTCGTAGATCTGCCCAGCCTGCACCGGGCTTCCGCCAGGGCTGTTAATGCGCAGGATCACACCCTTTGTTTTTTTGTCTTCGAACGCGCTTTGCAGGCTACTGATTACGTTGTCGGCGCTGGCTTCGTCGGACGAAATCACCCCCTGCAAGTCGACCAGTGCGGTGTGCGCCTTGATGGATACGCCGTCTGAACCAAACCAGCCGGATATCATGAACAGCACCACAAACAAATAAACGAAACCGAGTGTCTTGAACAGGATGCTCCAGCGACGGCTACGACGTTGTTCCTGTACTGCGGACAGCGCCAGTTTTTCCAGCACGCTGCGTTCCCAGTTTTCCTGGGTGGGTTTGTCTTGTTCGCTCATCGGTCTTCCGTCTCAGGGTGCAGTTTCAATTAAATAAATATGGCCGTCGCGTTCGACGACCGGGACAGGAATCAGGCCTCGGCCGGCGCAGCGGCCGCCCAGGCAATGGCCGCTGGCTGGATGATAGAGCGCGCCATGGGTGGAGCAAATCAAGTATAGCCGCGAGTCGTCGAAGAATTCACCCTCCTGCCAGTCGAGTTCTACCGGCACATGGCCGCACTGGTTGAGGAAGGCGTGCGGCGTGCCGTTGTAGCGCACGACGAAAGCCGGTTGCGGCTTGCCGTAACGCTCCAACTCGAAACGCACGCCACGGCCTTGATCGACGAGATCGCTCGCGGCGCAGATCAGGCGTTCGCGTTCAGCCATGCATGCACCTCGACAAAACTGTTCATCAAAGCCAGCGGCGCGTGCGGAAGCAGATCGTCCGGCTCGTGTGCGCCGTAGGTCACGCCCAGGCTGGCGACCCCGGCATTCGAAGCCATCAGCAGATCATGGCTGGTGTCACCAATCACAAGCGTTCGTACCGGATCGGCATCAAGTTCGGCTATCAGTTCGAGCACCATAGCCGGATGCGGCTTGGAATGCGTTTGGTCGGCGCAGCGTGTGGCGGTGAACCAGGGCCCCAACTTGCTGGCCTCTAGCGCGCGGATGAGGCCATGCTGGCTCTTGCCCGTTGCCACGGCCAAGGTAAACCCGCTGCCATGCAATTGTTCAATGCCGCTTGCCACGCCTTCGAAGAGGGGAAGATCGGCGTCTCGCCCCAGATAATGGTGGCGATACCGTTCAACCAGACGCGGGTACTCATCATCCGGCAACTCAGGCAGCAGGGTTTGCAAGGCCTGAACCAAGCCCAACCCGATGATCTGGCGCGCGGCGCGGTCACTTGGCGTAGGCTGGCCAATATCTTCACAGGCACGTTGGATCGAGTCGACGATGGCCCCGGCAGAATCCATCAGGGTGCCGTCCCAATCGAAGATCAGCAGGTCAAATTGTCTGGGTTGAGTTGTCATGACGCAGGTTTGGTTAAAGTATCAAGAAAATTGGCAAGGTCAGCGGGAAGGGGTGCTTCGATCAGCATTTTCTCCCCCGAGATCGGGTGATCGAACACCAGTTTGACAGCATGCAGAAACATCCGCTTCAACCCCTGCTTGACCAGCCGTTTATTGAGTTCGAAATCGCCATATTTATCGTCCCCGGCAATCGGAAAGCCCAGATGCGAGGTGTGGACGCGAATCTGATGGGTGCGCCCGGTTTTCAGTTCCGCTTCCAGCAAAGTAAAATCAGGAAAAGTGTGCAGGCGGCGGAAAATGGTGTGCGCGGTCTGGCCATCTTCGCGCACGGACACACGCTTCTCACCATTGGCATCCACGCGTTTGTGCAGCATCAGCTTCACGTGTTGCGTGGGGTTCGGCCAGTTTCCGGCCACCAGCGTCTGGTAGCGCTTTTCAATCAAACCGGCGCGCATGGCTTCGTGCAGCCCGACCAGCGCGCGGCGTTTCAACGCAATCATCAGCACGCCCGAGGTTTCACGGTCGAGCCGGTGCACCAGTTCCATATAGCGACACTCCGGCAGTTCCATCCGCATTTGCTCAATCACCCCGCGCGAAATTCCACTGCCGCCATGCACCGCCATGCCTGAAGGCTTGTTCAGCACAATCAGGGCGTCATCGCGATAGAGAATATGCGGCAGCAGGCGGTTCGTGCTGGGCGGCAACGAGGGCGCGGTTGTGTTTGCAGGCGCTGCCATGCGCACCGGCGGAATCCGCACTTCATCGCCCAATTGAAGCCGATAGCTCACCTCGACGCGACCCCCATTAATCCGCACCTCACCACCCCGCACCAACTTATAAATTCGGCTTTTGGGTACGCCTTTGAGCCGCGTCATCAGAAAGTTGTCGAGGCGCTGACCATCCGCGCTGTCGTCAATCTTCACGCGCCGGACCGAATCTTTCTCTAAGTCATTATTTTTCATATACACTATCTTCGGTTCAGGTTGTTATTACCTGACCATTTTGGACACCAAGCCGGTTACAACGCTCACCGGCCACCGCCTACTCGGCCCGTCTGGATTCCTGTAGCACAGCAGACAATTATGCTGGAGCCGACAGTCGAAACCACCCGCCCCGCGTTAGTCGGTAAAGCAGCGATGTTATCAATGACGCGACAACAAGCATACGAAATCAGTATTCACGCTCGGCTAAACCCAGCGGGAATCGGAAAGACGGCCCCGGCCTAGCCGGTGACACTCTCCAGGAACAGGACACTTAATCCATGCCAATTCACCCAACACAATCCGTGATCGCATGAACTGCTCGCTGTAAAGCAGCAGTTTGGCCTGTCCCGTATGCCTGCGCGCGGGAGTAAACATGAAGCGCATGCTATTTAACGCAACCCAGGCGGAAGAACTCCGGGTTGCCATCGTCGACGGCCAAAAGCTGGTCGACCTTGACATCGAGTCCGCCAGCAAAGAACAACGCAAAGGCAATGTCTACAAGGGTATTGTTACCCGAGTCGAGCCCAGTCTTGAAGCCGCATTTATTGACTACGGCTGCGAACGCCACGGCTTTTTGCCGTTCAAGGAAATTTCGCGCGCCTGCTTGCCTGGCAACGGTCGTCCGCAAGATGCATTGAAAGAAGGCCAGGAACTGCTGGTCCAGGTCGAAAAAGACGAGCGTGGCAACAAGGGCGCAGCCCTCACCACCTACGTCTCGCTAGCCGGCCGCTACGTCGTGCTGATGCCGACCAATCCACGCGGCGGTGGTGTATCGCGCCGCATCGAAGGCGAAGACCGCAACGAACTGCGCGACACCCTGGCGCAGCTTGAAATCCCCGAAGGCATGAGCCTGATTGCCCGCACCGCCGGCATCGGCCGTACTGCCGAGGAATTCCAGTGGGACTTGAACTACCTGCTTAGCCTGTGGAAAGCCATTGACGGCGCCTCGACTTCACAAAAAGGCACCTTCCTGATTTATCAGGAAGGCAGTTTGGTGATTCGTGCCATCCGCGATTACTTCTCGGCGGATATCGGCGAAATCCTGATCGACACCAACGACATCTACGAACAGGCGCTGCAGTTCATGGCGCACGTGATGCCGGACAACGTCAGCAAGGTCAAGCTCTACCATGACGACGTACCGCTGTTCTCGCGTTTCCAGATCGAGCACCAGATCGAGTCGGCGTATTCACGCCAGGTCAACCTGCCTTCCGGCGGTGCGATCGTGATCGACCACACCGAAGCGCTGGTGTCGGTGGATGTCAACTCGGCGCGCGCCACTAAAGGCAGCGACGTCGAGCAAACTGCCTACAACACCAACCTCGAAGCGTCCGACGAAATTGCGCGTCAGATGCGTCTGCGCGACTTGGGCGGCTTGATCGTGATCGATTACATCGACATGGAAAACCCCAAGAACCAGCGCGAAGTAGAAAATCGCCTGCGCGATGCGCTGCATCACGACCGCGCCCGCGTGCAGACCGGCAAGATATCGCGCTTTGGTCTGCTCGAAATGTCGCGTCAGCGCCTGCAGCCTTCACTCGGCGAAACCAGCTACACGCCCTGCCCGCGTTGCCACGGCACCGGTCACATTCGCGGCAGCGAATCGTCGGCGCTGCACATTCTGCGCATCCTGGGCGAAGAAGCGATGAAGGAAAACACAGGCGCCGTGCACGTGCAGTTGCCGGTTGATGTCGCTACCTTCCTGCTCAACGAAAAGCGCGTGGATATCCACACCATCGAGACGCGGCTTAAGGTCAATGTGGTGTTGATCCCCAACATCCACATGGAAACCCCGCACTACACGATTACCCGACTGCGTCACGACGAACTCAATCTACGCGACGCGGCCGAGCCGAGCTACAAGATGGTGGCCCTGCCAGATGCCGACTCTGGCTATCAAGCAGAACCTGCGGCCCTCCCGGTACGTCAAGAAGCTGCCGTCAAATCGATTGCACCCGCTCAACCTGCACCGTCAGCGCGCCCGCTTGTACCGGTCGCACCCCAAGCCGAAGCCGGTTTGTTCGATCGCATTTTTGGCTGGTTCAAGAGCCGCACCGACGACGCCTCGGCAACCGCAGCGACACCAGCGGCACCCCCCACGCCCGCTCGACGCGAGCGACCCAACGAAAACCGCGATCGCAAACCAGCACAGCGTCGTGGTCGTGGCGAAGGTCGTAACGGTGAAGGCCATGGAGAGGGTCGCGGAGAAGGTCGCAACGATGCTCGCCCACAAGCCGCACGTCAGGCCGAACCGCGTCAAAAGGACAATCGTGCCGAGGGTGCCAACGCTGAATCAGCCCGGCCGCCCCGTCAGCCACGTCAACCCAAGCCGCGCCCGGAAGCCGAATCCGCCCCGCAAGCAGCAGTCTTGGTTGATGCACCACCCGAGGCAGGTAGCGAAGAAAAACGTGAGCCGCGCAGTCGTCGTGGACGCGGCAATCGCCGTCCGCGTGATGCCCGTCCGGAAACCGTTGGAGAAGAGTCGCAAAATGCTGCGCTTGAAACGGGTGCCAGTAACGTACCCGCCGCGTTCCATGGCACCGTTGAAATTGCCGGCTCACCCAAGCGTGCGCACACGCCTACCCTACCCACTCAGCAGGCGTTCCAACTAGATGCAGCTCATTCGCCAAGCGCGCAAGCCCCTGCAATCGTGTCGGCCTCTCCCGCCAACACGACCAATCTGCAACAGGTTGAAACGCAGGGTGTAGCAGCCAGCACGACTGAATCAGGCGAAGCGAGCCGTCCGCGGCGCCGTCGTCGTCCCGCGGCCAAGCCTGAGGCCGAGTCTGTCAGCCTGATGCAGGTGGAAACCAGTGCGCCCGTGGCACGCGTCAGCGAGACGCCCACTGCAGATGCACCGCATCCCACCCGCCGTCGTTCACGCCCACCCGTGAGCACGACACAGGAACCGCTGGTCCAGGTGGAAACTCAGGACAAATAACACCCTGTCCCACCCATAAACAAGGGCCGCAATGAGCGGCCCTTGTTTTGTCTGCAGCACCCGAAACTGAATAACGGCTTAGCGGATTTTCGCTTTGGCTTCAGCTGCGGTAATTTCCTTGATCAATCCCTGTACGGCATCCTCGATCATGTCGAGATTCTCCTCAAATCCCTGTGGGCCGCCGTAATACGGATCCATAACATCAAGGTTGGGATACTTGCGACTGAACGACAGCAAGCGCCGGATCTTGCTGTGGTGGTGTGCTGGCGCACGCTGGATCAGCGTGCTGTAATTGTCGCCATCCATCACCAGGATGTAATCGAACGCATCGAAGTCCGAATCCGCCACCTTGCGGCCACGCAGCTTGCTAATGTCAGCCCCACGCCGACGCACGGCTTCCTGTGCACGCATATCGGGTGTATCACCCACATGATAGGCATGCGTACCCGCAGAATCCGTCTCGACGTGTTGCTGCAGTCCGGATGCCACAACGGCTTTTCGGAACATGCCCTCCGCCATTGGCGAACGGCAAATGTTTCCCATGCAACAGAATAAAACTTTAGTCATGTTCTTCTACACCAAATAACACTTGCTTGAGTTGTCTCAACTGATCGCGAAGTGCCGCGGCCTTTTCAAATTCCAGATTTTTCGCTGCTTCCAGCATCTCTTTTTCCAGCTTCTTGATTCTTTTGGTCAGCGTTTTTTCATCCAGCACCTTGTATTCGGCCACGATCTGCGCAGCCTTGAGTTCCTGGCGACTGGCGTCGGCATCGTAGACGCCGTCAATGATGTCCTTGATCCGCTTGGTCACACCGCGCGGCGTGATGCCATGTTCAAGGTTGAATGCAGTCTGTTTGATGCGACGGCGCTCGGTTTCGTCCATCGCCCGTTGCATCGAATTGGTTATTTTGTCGGCATACAAAATCGCCATGCCATTCAAATGGCGGGCCGCACGGCCGATGGTCTGGATCAGCGCGCGCTCCGAGCGCAGGAAGCCTTCCTTGTCGGCATCCAGAATCGTGACCAATGACACTTCAGGGATATCCAGCCCCTCGCGCAACAGGTTGATGCCAACCAGCACGTCGAATACGCCCAACCGCAAGTCGCGAATGATCTCGACGCGCTCGACCGTATCGATGTCGGAATGCAGATAGCGCACCTTGATACCGTGTTCGGTGAGGTAATCGGTCAACTCTTCCGACATACGTTTGGTCAGCGTGGTCACCAGTACACGTTCGCCGAGGGCGATGCGTTTTCTCGCTTCGCTCATCAGGTCATCGACCTGGGTGCCCACCGGCCGCACTTCAATAATCGGGTCGACCAGTCCGGTCGGGCGCACCAGTTGCTCGACCACCTGGCCGGCATGCTCGGCTTCATACTTGGCGGGCGTCGCGGACACAAACACGGTCTGCGGCATCAGGCCTTCGAACTCTTCGAATTTGAGGGGCCTGTTGTCGAGTGCCGATGGCATGCGAAATCCATAATCGACCAGGTTTTCCTTGCGCGAACGGTCCCCCTTGTACATGCCCCCGACCTGCGTCACTGTGACGTGCGATTCGTCGATAAACATCAGCGCGTCCTTCGCCAGATAGTCGATCAACGTGGGCGGCGGCTCGCCAGGCTTGCGCCCCGACAGATGCCGCGAGTAGTTTTCAATCCCCTTGCAGAATCCCAGTTCACCCATCATTTCCAGATCGAAGCGGGTGCGCTGTTCCAGCCGCTGTGCTTCGACCAGCTTTCCGTTGGCGTAATACCATTCCAATCGCTCACGCAGCTCGATCTTGATGGCCTCAATCGCCCGCAGAATAGTGGCGCGCGGGGTGACGTAATGGCTGGATGGAAACACGGTGAAACGCGCCACTTTCGACAATATCTGCCCGGTCAGCGGGTCAAACAAATGCAGACTTTCCACCACGTCGTCGAACAGTTCGATACGAATCGCCGTTTCTGCATGTTCCGCCGGGAAAATGTCGATGACGTCGCCGCGCACGCGGAACACACCCCGTTTGAAGTCAATGTCGTTGCGGTCGTACTGCATCTGCGTCAGTCGCGTGATGACCTCACGCTGGCTCATTTTTTCGTTCTCGCGCAGCAGCAAGATCATGCTGTGATAGTCGGATGGATCACCGATGCCGTAGATCGCCGACACTGTGCAGACGATAATCGTGTCACGCCGCTCCAGCAGCGACTTGGTCGCACTCAAGCGCATCTGCTCGATGTGCTCGTTAATGCTGGAATCCTTTTCGATGAACAGGTCGCGTGCCGGAACATAGGCTTCGGGCTGGTAGTAATCGTAGTAGGAAACGAAATACTCGACTGCGTTTTCCGGAAAGAACTCACGCATCTCCGAATACAACTGCGCCGCCAGGGTTTTGTTGGGCGCCATGATCAGCGCCGGCCGCCCAGTCTGCGCAATCACGTTGGCCATGGTGTAAGTCTTGCCTGATCCCGTTACCCCCAGCAGGGTTTGATAGGCCAACCCATCCTCGATGCCCTCGATGAGTTGGGCGATGGCGGTCGGCTGATCGCCAGCCGGCTGAAAAGGCTGGAACAAACGGAACGGGCTATTGGGGAAGGTAACGAACACAGGTAAAATCGCGCAACTTTAACCCGTCGATAGTAGCACCCTCGCCTTTGTGGGTGCATGCAAGGAAACACTGTGGAACTCTCCCGCCGCGTACAGGCCATCAAACCTTCCCCCACTTTGGCTGTCACCGCCCGCGCCTCCATGCTTAAAGCCGGTGGACGCGATATTGTCGGCCTGGGCGCCGGCGAGCCCGATTTCGACACCCCTCAGCACATCAAGGACGCGGCGATCGCTGCAATCAACGCGGGATTCACCAAATACACTGCGGTGGACGGCACCCCCAGCCTGAAAGCGGCCGTTATCGCCAAATTCAAACGCGACAACGGACTGGAGTACACGCCCAAGCAAATCCTGGTCTCGTGCGGCGGCAAACAAAGCTTCTTCAATCTGGCGCAAGCGGTCATCAACCCGGGCGACGAAGTCATCATCCCCGCGCCTTACTGGGTGTCGTATCCCGACATCATCATTCTGGCTGATGGCAAACCGGTCATCGTTGAGGCCGGTATCGAGCAAGACTTCAAGATCACCCCGGCGCAACTGGAAGCAGCGATCACCCCGAAGACCAAACTGTTTGTTATCAACAGCCCGTCCAATCCCACCGGCGCGGTCTATAGCGGCGACGAATTGGCGGCCTTGGGCGCAGTGCTACGCAAGTACCCACAGGTGCTGATCGCATCGGATGATATGTACGAACATATCCGGCTGGATGATGTGCCCTTCGTCAACATACTCAATGTCTGCCCGGATTTGTATGACCGCACACTGGTGTTGAACGGCGTATCCAAAGCCTATTCAATGACCGGCTGGCGAATAGGCTACGCGGCGGGTCCTGAGACCATCCTGCGCGCCATGACCAATGTCCAGTCGCAGTCCACCTCCAACCCCACCTCGATCTCGCAGGTGGCCGCCGAAGCCGCATTGAATGGCGACCAGGGCTGTATTACCCCGATGCTCGACGCATTCAAAACGCGCCACCGTTATGTCGTCGATGCGCTGAATGCCATCCCCGGCTTTACCTGCGTCGACAGCGGCGGTGCGTTTTATGCCTTTCCCGATGTCCGCCCCGCGATCATGAATCTACTGGCACGCGACATCATCGAAGAGGCAACCGACATTGCCTTCTGCGAATACCTGCTGGAAAGCGCCGACGTCGCCGTCGTCCCCGGCTCGGCCTTCGGCGCCGAAGGCTATATCCGCCTGTCGTTTGCCACCTCGCAGGCCAATCTGGAAAAAGCGTTGAAGCGCATCGTCGCTGCGCTGGCCTAGCCACCCGAAACGGGCGCAGGTGGTAGGCTAGCGCCATGTTCCCAAAACTCGCTGCCCTGCCCCCCACGCGTGGCACGCTAAGCTGGCTGATCCAGCTGATCTACACCACGTTGCGTCTGTTCGCACAGAACGGATTGCAAAACCATGCCGCAGCCACGGCATTTTATTTCCTGCTTTCCGCCACCCCTTTATTGCTGCTGCTGAGTTATGCCTTGCAACTGCTGGGCCACATCGCCGAGAACTCAGTGCCTGCAACCATCCTGATGGCCGCGCTTTATAACCAGATGCAACTGGAAAGCCTCACTGAGCTCGGATTCATCCCGCGCCAGGCCCAGCTGGCCGCAGGGGGGGTGGGCTTCGCCACGCTGGTGCTGTCATCACGTGGATTGGTTAATGCCGTTCAAGGTGCATTTCGCATCATTTTTCCAGACCAGAGCAAACGCAACATGGTGGTGTCATGGGTGTTGCCCCTCATCATTTTGCCCATACTGTTTTTGCTGATGGGGGTGGCGGCGCTGGCGCAGGTAACACTGAGTTTTCTGGGTCAAAACGACTTCATCGGCGCGGGTAATGCTCAGGTATTACAGGTGCTGAACACACTGTTTGGCTTTGCCATGGTATGGGCGCTGCTGTTTGCCGCCTATTGGCAATTACCGCGACAGCATCCGCGCGCACGCGATGCAGCCGCATTCTCCTTCGGAGCCGTCCTCAGCCTGGTATTGCTCATCACCCTGTTTGGCGCATTCTTCAAATTAGAGAATTACCTGAGCCTCTACGGCGCGCTTGGCGGCGTGGTGTTCGTGCTGATCGGTGCCTATTTCGCTTTCTGGCTGCTCTATATCTGGGCACAAGCCCTGTTTGCCTATGGCAAGGTCGACATCGCCGCATTGGAAAAACTCTTTCTCGGCGGTAGCGGAGAAGGTGCCAACAAACTCGAAGCTTACGTATTCGGCGACAACAACCGCCTGCTGGAAAAATACGGTGAAGTTCATCCACCCGGCTACATCCTCATTGAAGAAGGTGACGATTCCCGGGTCGCCTATTTTCTCTATGCTGGGCGCGCACTGGTCTATAAAAATGTCGAATCGGGTCGCCGTCATCTGGGCGAACTCAATGAAGGTCAATTATTTGGCGAAATGGCTTATCTGCTGAATGAAAAACGGACCGCCTCAGTCGTGGCCGACACCGAACTCACCGTGCTGGTGCTGCCTCCCCACATCATGGAAGAATTGATGCGCCACTCCGCGCCTCTGTCACGCCGCATCATCGACACGCTATGCCATCGACTGGAACGGATGAATCTAGAGCCACACTGATCGCAGGCCCGTCAGCGAAGATTCGCCACCGTGTTCGGCAATTCACCTCACGCATCCAAACTTCCATTAAATCCCGATTCTTTAAGTGAAATTGCTGGCTAATACTTGACCTAAACACGCTCCGACACTAGAATGCGCGCTCTCCTATTCCTCGATAGCTCAGTTGGTAGAGCGACGGACTGTTAATCCGCAGGTCCCTGGTTCGAGCCCAGGTCGAGG
>JBKJIS010000013.1:0-2933 GCA_046598305.1 Thiobacillus sp. | reverse complement strand
CTCAAAGTTATCGAGTAAACTCGGAGGTGATTCATAATCCAAAGGGAGATGGGCGATGATTGATAGCGAACTGCTGATGAAGAAGTTGAGCACGTTGGAACCTGATTTGGCATATTTGGCTACGTGTGGTCATTCACCCGAGTACCTCAACGGGTACGAGAGTGGATATGAAGCCGCAATGGACGTGATTCGTTGGATGCTTGAAGTGATGAAGACTGATGGACAACATGGGACACAACTTTGATTTTCCTCGTCGCCTGAGCGACTGCTCTAAGAAATTATGAACGGCTGAAAAGGCTGAACATGAGACGGACATGCAACTCGGTTTTAACTTCCGTTCTTAGGCGAGTGCAGTCATTAGAATAACAAGCCGCCAAGACAAAACCACCCTGATCCAATCTACAACGTATGACCACACAGCCTGAAAACGTACTCGGCTTCTGGTTCGGCCCGGATGGCAGCGCAGCTGAAATCGTCGGGCTGAAGCGCACGCTCTGGTTCGGCAAGTCGGCGGCAAACGATCAAGCGGTGGCCGACCAGTTTGCAAGCACGCTGGTTGCGGCAACAGCAGGGCAGCTCAACCACTGGGCCGACACGCCGCGCGCCCGGCTGGCTTTACTCATCGTATTCGATCAGTTTCCGCATCACATCCATCGCAACCAGCCGCAGGCGTTTGCTACCGATCCGCAGGCGCTGGCCTTGAGCCTTGCTGCGCTAAAAGCAGGCGATGAGCAGCATCTGACACCGATCGAACGCGTGTTTCTGACTCTGCCACTGGAACATGCCGAAACGAATGACATGCAGGACTTGTCGGTTTCGCTGTACGAGAAACTGGCACGCGAAGCCGCGATTGGAGAACGTGCACTATTCGATGGCTTTTTAAACTATGCGCGTCAACATCGAGACGTGGTGGCGCGCTTCGGGCGTTTTCCGCATCGCAACGCGATACTGGGACGGCCTTCGTCCGACGATGAACTTGAGTTTTTGAAGCAGCCCGGCTCGCGCTTCTAACCGTTATTTAAGCCCCACGGGTATTCATGCCCTTCGGGTAAAATGGCGGCTTCTTGCGCCCACTGGGTATTCCCCGCTGTTTCCATGTCCCGCCAAATCCTCGTCACTTCCGCCCTGCCCTACGCCAACGGCAGCATCCACCTTGGCCATCTGGTTGAATACATCCAGACCGATATCTGGGTGCGTTTTCAGAAAATGCACGGCCACGACTGTCGCTACATGTGCGCCGACGACACCCACGGCACGGCGATCATGCTGCGTGCGGAAAAGGAAGGCATCACGCCGGAAACACTGATCGGCCGGGTGTGGGACGAGCACACGCGCGACTTTGCCGGGTTTAACATCGGCTTCGATCATTACTATTCGACGCATTCGATTGAAAACCGCGCGCTGGCGTCGACCATTTATCTGCGCCTGAAAGAAGCCGGCCTGATCGAAGTCAAAACGATTGCCCAGCTGTACGACCCGGTGAAGAACCTGTTCCTGCCGGACCGCTTCATCAAGGGCGAATGCCCCAAGTGCGGGGCGCTAGATCAGTACGGCGACAACTGCGAAGTGTGCGGCGCGACCTACAGCCCAACCGAACTGAAAAACCCGGTGTCGGCGGTGTCGGGCGCGACGCCGGTGCACAAGGATTCCGAGCACTACTTCTTCAAGCTCGGCGCGTGCGAAGCCTTTCTGCGTGAATGGACGACCTCGGGCGCACTGCAGGCCGAAGCCTCAAACAAGATGCAGGAATGGTTTGCTTCGGGTCTGAACAACTGGGATATCAGCCGTGACGCGCCTTACTTCGGGTTTGAGATCCCCGGTGCGCCGGGTAAGTATTTCTATGTGTGGCTGGATGCGCCGGTGGGCTACATGGCGAGCTTCGCCAAATACGCAGAGGATAACGGCCTCGACTTCGACGCATGGTGGGGCCCCGAGTCCAAAACCGAACTGGTGCATTTCATCGGCAAGGACATTCTCTATTTCCACGCCCTGTTCTGGCCGGCGATGCTGAAGTATTCTGGCCACCGCCTGCCGACTGCGGTGTATGCGCACGGCTTTCTGACGGTGAATGGGCAGAAGATGTCGAAGTCGCGCGGCACCTTCATCACCGCCGACAGTTATCTGGCGCAAGGTCTGAATCCGGAATGGCTGCGCTATTACTACGCCGCCAAGCTCAACGGCACAATGGAAGATATCGATCTGAACCTCGAGGATTTCGTGGCGCGGGTGAACTCGGATCTGGTCGGCAAGTTCATCAACATCGCCAGCCGAACCGCCGGCTTCATCCACAAAAACTTCGACGGCAAGCTGGCCGATGGCGTGGCCAACATCGAACTCATTGGTGAATTCCAGGCCGCCGCCAGCTCGATTGCTGCGCATTACGAATCACGCGACTTCGCCAAGGCACTGCGCGAGATCATGGCGCTGGCTGACCGCGCCAACCAGTACGTGGCCGACGAAAAGCCGTGGGAACTGGCGAAGAAAGACGAAGCGGTAAACCGCTTGCACGAGGTCTGCACTGTTGCATTGAACTGCTTCCGCTTGCTGACCTTGTACCTTAAGCCTGTGCTGCCTAAGCTTGCAGAGCAGGTCGAAGCCTTCCTTAATATTGACCCCTTGACCTGGGACGACGCACAAAGCCTGCTCATCCGCCACACTATCAACGAGTACAGCCATCTCATGACGCGCATTGACCCCAAATCCATCGACGCCATGGTAGCCGCCAACAAAGATAACCTGGCGGCCACGACGCCTCCAGTGGTCTCTGCACCTTCTCCGGCTCGTCATGCTGAAGCACAGGTCAACGCAACCCATCCGGTAGCCGACACCATCAGCATCGATGATTTCAACAAGATCGACCTGCGCATTGCGCGCATCGCCAACGCCGAACATATCGAAGGCGCGGACAAACTGCTACGCCTGACGCTCGACCT
>JBKJIS010000001.1:0-3646 GCA_046598305.1 Thiobacillus sp. | reverse complement strand
CCAGCTTGGCCAGCCGTTTGTGTACGTCGGCATGACCGGGCTGGACCCGGATGTGCGTTTTGACAAACACAAGGCCGGCATCCAGGCCAATGTGTACGTGCAGAAGTGGGGCATACGCCTGTTGCCGCAGCTCTACCTGATGTACAACCCGATGCCGTACGAAGGCGCGCGCGACATGGAGGTCGAGCTTGGCATTGCGCTGCGGGAGTTGGGGTATGGGGTTTGGCAGGCTTAGAAGCGGTTGTCAGATGGTAGGTTCGCTTGTGTTTTTCCGCTTCACGAAGACGTATGCGCCCACGTGAGTAGCAGCTTTGCAGATTGAACCCGGCAAGTTCAATCCAGAGCAAGTGATTTAAAGGATGCATTGGGCAGCTTGTCGGAGCTGGTGCTGCTCAGCTTCTTGACGTCTGTGAGCAGTCGGACGTCAAGTGGTGTCAGGGCGTCCTTTGACTCGATATGCGCACTTAACACGCGAAGGTTGGTGTAGAAGTCCGTTTTTCTCGGCGACACCTTGATCAGGTCGGCGGTGTTTTTGTCATAGTTGCGTTTCGCCGCACCCTTGATCAGCACGTTGGAGATGCCGACCGAAAAGTTGTCCCATTTGACCGCATTGGGGGTGTCCTTGTCTGCGGCTTTTTCGAGCGCGATCTCACCGGTAAGGGCTCGCAATTGATCGAGCTTCTGGCGACCATCGGCCGTGGCGCCCAGCTGTGTCCAGGCTTGGTTGGCCGGGTCAAATTTCACGGTCCATCCAGAAGTGTCCGTGCTGGCGAATTGCGTCTCCAACGGGGTGTCTTTGATCAAGCCCTTGATCGCCACTGCGAAGTCCACATACACAAACTCGAGTTCGGCCACCGACAGCTTGCAGCCCTGCAGGGACACCTCCCGCGTGACCGGGGCTGTGAAGCCGCGCGTTCTCTCGTTGCGCGGGGGAACGATCTTGAAGTTCCTGAACGTCGGGTCGTCGGGCTTGCAGGTAAAGCGACAACTGACCTTGCCATTGGCGTCGGTGTTGCCAGGGCATTCGCCCTCCGAAGCGGCGGCGCTGCCAAGCCGGATGTCGAAACGCCCGAGGTCGCGAAACGGCTTCGGGATGTTGGGCGAGGCATGCTGTTTGACAAGCAATTGCAAGCTGGCTTGGGCGGCAACTAGTGGCGCGGCAGACACCAGAGCCAGTCCGATGAAAAATTGACGCATCTCAACCCCCTTTTTTGCTCCATCCCGTCAGGATCATGACGGCATAGCCTGCGACGAGAAGCAGGACTGCCGATGCCAGGATTTTTGCCAGCGGACCGACACGGACCGGCCAGTTGAAAAAGCTGGCGTTTTCTACACGGCAAACGCCGTCTTTCAGGCCCGTTTCGTAGACCACAAACACGCCTAAGTCATCCAGCGTCCCGGGCTGCGCCAGCCGAACATGAAAGCGGTAGAGAAAGGACTCGCTGAGGTCACGCAGGGTGAAGTTGATCTTGGGTTCGCCGCCTTCGGTGTAGACCGTGCCCTCGCACAGCGCGCCCGGGCAGAGTTCACCCGCCAGCGGGTGCAGGCCCAGGTTGGTGTCCTTGCTTGATCCGCTTAGGTCTTCAGAACTCAGAAACTTGACGTTCAGTATCAGGGGCTTGTTGGCGCCGAAGCTCAGCGGCAGCGCCTTGGGCGCCGGACCCCGCATGTAGCCCGTGACCATCAGCTTACTTGGGCCGAGTTGCTCCTTCTCGATAACGATCAGGCAGCGGTCTAGCCAGCCGGACATCAGGCCCTTGATCGTCGATTCGCTGAAGGTCACCAGCGGTACAAGAATCGCAAGCACCACGGCTGCCAGCGCGGGGCGTAGCTTCGTAATGGCTTCCTTGGTACCCATAACCGCAAACCAATGGTTGAGCATGTTTTCTAAGTGCCTTGCATTTTCAGGCGCGCGACAAATGCGCTGGTTTATTTAACTGCACCGAACGCCGCAGTTATAGGCCTAATTGTTTCGTCTGTCATCCCGTGATTGGAGGAGATCAAAACAAGAAAAACGGGCCGCCCGTTGACGCCTTACTTGCTGCACCGGCAATTTCATGTTGTCATAGTCCGCAGCCTCCCCCCGACCCCAAGCAGCCAGCGTGTAAGCCTCGCTATGCACCGCGACTTGTCCGGCGGATATGGTTTTCGTCCGGTTCGCACGTCGGCGCGGTACCGTGGACGGGCTCTGTTGGCGGCTGCCTCGGCGAGTTAAGCGCTGCGCATCGTTTGCGGCGTGCCGACGACCAGTGCAAGGGCGTCGGCCTTTGAGCGGTGGTTCTGCACATGCACGTCAAAACGCCAGCGTCACGCCCCGTTCGCGGGACCACTAGTCCGTGGGGCGATGCGGTGCATGGTACGAAATCGCGGTCGTAGGTACGCTACATCTTGACCGACTCCGCGCCCTGGCGTGCAAAGGCCTCCAGACAGGGCGGTGAGGATATCTTTGACCCTACTTCAGAAGCCATTTGGTTTCCGAAAAGTTGTCCCGACACCAGAATGCGCGGCGACAACGACGGCGTACCTTTGTGAGGAGCAGCTTTGCAGATAGACGTGGTCCGGTCGGCGTTGGCCGCTATCAATATAGTAGCTGGTTGCAGACGTCCGGATTGGGCCGGCGGCACATTTGATTCATACCGACCCATGAAAAAGGGCCGCACAAGCGGCCCTTTGACAGTGCGCAAGTGATAACAATGGCGCCATCACCCCGGCCGCAACTTATTCGATCTTCGCGCCCGACGCCTTCACGACATCCGCCATGCGTTTGTAGTCCTGCGCCAGCAGCTTGCCGAAGTCGGCGTTGCTCATGGCTCTGGGCTCAATGCCCTGTTTGTCCAGGCGGTCCAGAATGACAGGGTCTTTCAGCAGTTTGCCCATAGCAGTGTTGATGCGGTTGGCTTCGCCGACGGGCGTGGCGGCGGGGCCGAGCAGGCCGAACCAGGAGTCAAACTCGTAGCCGGGCAGGCCGCTTTCGGCGATGGTCGGCAAATCGGGCAGGTACTTGCTGCGTTTGGGCGATGTCACGCCCAGCAGGCGGATGCGGCTGTCTTTGGCAAAACCCAGCGCACCAATGCTGGCGGCAATCACCGCGTGGGCGCGGCCGGAGATCACTTCGTTGATGGCTTCGCCAGTGGCTTTCAGCGGCACATGCACCAGGTCAATGCCGGCCAGGCCGTTGAAGTAGGCCATGGACAGGTGTGTGGCGCTGCCCATGCCGGCGGTGGCGTAGTTCATCTTGCCGGGGTTGGCCTTGGCGTAGCGAATGAACTCGGCCACGTTTTTGGCAGGCACGTCGGGGTGAATCATCAGCACATAAGCGGCGGTACCGATGTGGGCCAGCGGCGCAAAGTCTTTTTGCGGGTCGTAAGCCAGCTTGGTGTAAAGCGAGCCGGCAATGTTGTGGCTGGCCGCAGACATCACCAGGGTGGTGCCGTCGGGCTCGGACTTGGCAACAAAGGCCGTGCCCACGGTGCCGCCAGCGCCGGCGCGGTTTTCCACAATCACGGTCTGGCCCAGGGCGGTGCCGAGTTCGGCGTTCATGGCACGCGCCAGGATGTCCTGCACGCCACCGGGCGCAAAGGGCACCACAATGCGCACCGTTTTGCCGGATGTCTGGGCCAAGGCCAGGCCAGGGGTGAAGCTCAGG
>JBKJIS010000262.1:0-2842 GCA_046598305.1 Thiobacillus sp. | reverse complement strand
GCGCGAGCGTATTTTGGAACTCAACCTTGCTCTGGAACACCGCATCGAAGAGCGGACCGCCGCCCTCTCCATCGCCAAGCAAGCCGAGGCGGAGCTTCTCCGCTTCAAGAATGTCCTGGACAACACGCTGGACATGATTTTTATGTTTGAGTCGGAGTCCCTACGCTTTGTTTACCTGAATCAGGGGGCGCTTCTGAGCATGGGTTATAGCCGGGAAGAGCTGCTCGGGATGACGCCCTACCAGATCAACCCCATTCTGCCCGAGCCCGAATTTCGGCAACTCATCGCGCCCCTGCTCTCCAACGAACAGGCATCGCTTCGTTTTGATACGGTGCATCGGCGTAAAGACGGCACCGATTTCCCGGTCGCTGTTTTCTTGCAACTGGTAACGCAGAACGACGGAGGCGGCCTGTTTATCGCGACCATGCACGACATCACCGAGAAAAAGGAGTCGGAGCAGGTGATCTGGCAACAGGCCAATTTCGATACCTTGACCGGCCTGCCCAACCGCCGTATGTTTCACGACAAGCTGGAGCAGGAAATCAAGAAGTCGCACCGCTCCGGTTTGCCGATGGTGCTGATGCTGCTGGATCTGGATCACTTTAAAGTGGTGAACGATACCCTGGGGCACGCTCAGGGTGATGTGTTACTGGTTGAGGCAGCGCGGCGAATTGCTGAGTGTGCGCGCGAATCGGATACCGTTGCCCGCCTGGGGGGCGACGAATTTACCGTCATCTTGTCCGAGATGGAGGATGTCAGCAGCGTCGAGCGCATTGTCCAGAATATTATTGAGCGCCTTGCAGCCCCCTTTCAGTTGCTGCAAGAGGTGGCCTATGTGTCTGCCAGTGTGGGCATTACCCTGTATCCCGACGATGCCCAGAATACTGATGGCCTGCTCAAGAACGCCGATCAGGCGATGTACCTCGCCAAAAAATCAGGACGCAACCGCTTCCGCTACTTCACTGCGGCTATGCAGGAAGCTGCCCAAACCCACATGCGTCTGCTCAGCGATTTGCGCAACGCCCTGGCTGGTAAACAGCTCGCAGTTTACTACCAGCCTATCGTTGAAATGGCGAGCGGAAAGACTTTCAAAGCCGAGGCGCTGTTACGCTGGCAGCACCCTGAGCGTGGCATGGTCAGCCCCGCGCAGTTCATAGCGCTGGCGGAAGAGTCCGGGCTGATTCATGAAATGGGCGAATGGGTCTTCCTCGAGGTCGCACGCGGGCTCAAACGCTGGAGAGCGCTGTTCGTGCCCGAGTTTCAGGTCAGCGTGAATGTATCACCCGTGCAGTTCCGCCAGAGTGGGGTAGATCTCGCATCGTCGTGGATCAGTCATTTGCGTGCAATGGACTTGCCCGGACAAAGTCTGGTCATTGAAATCACCGAAGGTGTGTTGCTGAATGCGGAGATAAACGTCACCGAGAAACTGCTCGCATTCCGTGATGCGGGTGTTCAGGTCGCGCTTGATGATTTTGGAACGGGCTATTCATCGCTGTCCTACCTGAAGAAATTCGACATCGATTATCTCAAGATCGATCAGTCATTTGTGCGCAACCTGAAAGACGACCCTGACGATCAGACATTGTGCGAGGCGATTATCGTCATGGCGCATAAACTGGGACTGAAAGTAATTGCAGAAGGCGTGGAAACAGAACAGCAGCGCGATCTGCTCGCCGCTTACGGTTGCGATTATGCGCAGGGCTGGTTGTATTCAAATGCGGTTCCCTCAGAGCAGTTTGAAGCCTTGCTGCAGGAGCAGGCAAAGTAAGCGAGCCTTTATGGTGGGGCGAGACAGGGAAAAGGGGACGCCACGCAAGGGGTCAGACGCCACGAAGCAACTCCGGGACCGCAGCACGGGGTCTTGCATTCATACATTCAGCCTAACGCCGCATTCGAGAGGGACTGCGCAAAAGCGCGCCGCCCCTCAATTTGAACGTTGGGCTTCACTAGTATGAAACACTTCTTACGCTTCGCACTGTGGATGCTTGCTCTGGCCATCGCCGTAAAAATGTGCTCAGACACGATATTCAAGGATGGGCAAGCCCAAACGCCAGGGGTCACGTTTTGTATTGTGATGTTTTCTCAACCTAGTAAAAATCTCATAATACGAGATGTGCCCCCTTTATTCGCAAATTCAATCAGGCGGCCAATCTTTGCAGCGGCTTTATTTTCGGCTTCGGCAGCTTTTCGGCTTGCCATAATTCCCATTGGGTCTGCATCCCAAGCCAAACATCCGGAGAAGTGCCAAGCCAGATGGAAAGGCGAAGTGCCATCCCTGCTGTTACCCCGGCCTGGCCGTTCAGTATTTTGGAAAGGGTGACTCTGGAAACCTGTAATTCCTTTGCCGCAGCCGTTACTGTCATTCCTTCTGGCATCCATTCCCGCAATACTTCACCTGGGTGTGCCGGGTTGTGCATTCTGCTCATCTTCATTTTCTCCTGGTGGTAATCCTGATAATCGACCAGTTCCGCATTTTCATCCTCGATGACAAAAGTCATGCGCCAATTGCCGTTTACGGTTACTGAATAATACCCGGCAAGCTTGCCCGTCAGGGAATGAAGCTTCCAGCCCTGCGCATTCATATCTTCCGGGCGCTTCGCGTTGTCGAGCATGGTCAACATGACTGTAAGCTTTCCGGCATGGTGCGGCTGGATTCCGGGGTTGCTCCCGGTTCGAAAAAATGTTTCCAGCCCCTTGTGGCGAAAGTTTTTAATCATTTTGAATTGTTAGCCTGTTAATTATCACTTATCAACACAGGGGAATACAGTTCCACACTTTCCTTGTGAAATTCCGTCAGTTCACAACCGGCAATCCGGCTTGCGAGGCAACAGGGGGCATGCGA
>JBKJIS010000261.1:0-2838 GCA_046598305.1 Thiobacillus sp. | reverse complement strand
CGGCTGGCGTCGCCCTTGAGCTTGCCGGGAAATCTGGCGGGGTCCGGGTCCAGGCCGACACACAGCATGGATTGGTTCTGGCGCTCAGCCGCGCCCAGCATTTCAAGAAAAGTCATGCGGTATTTTATGCCCCGCGGTCGCTTACTGCGTGTAGCTTCCTGCACCTTGCAGGCCGCCGCTCGCCAGAGGTGAAGGGGCCGCTGCGCCTGCTACACCGGGCAATTCAAGTCGCAAACAGCCCTTTGGTTTCTATGCGGGCTTACGGCGTACCAAATTTTTAACACTTGATATTTTCAGTCATAAACACAGTTGCGACAGTGGCGCAGATCCTGTGACTGCGTTGGGTTGGACGGGCGGTGTTCGCACTATGAGCGACCGCAATGCTGCGAAAGCGGTCCATCAGGTCAATGTCATCTCCACCCGCATCGGACAAGGAGCGGAAGATCGGAATGACTGCATTGGGGCGGTCAAATTTCTTGGTTGGTGGCCGCGTATGCAACAACGCTGGCTCAACAGCATGCTGGGTGCTGTCGTGCTAGTTTGGCGGACTATCGGGCGCTGTCAGTGAGAGCAGACGTTGACGGGTTCATTGCTGGGCACTGTATCAGCGTGACTGGTTGTAGGCGGCCATGCGCGCCTTCTTCTCCGCGAACTGTCTGATTGGTGCTTCGTTGGGTGGAAACAGTTGGTGGAACCCGTCATGCAAGTTAAGAGCAAGCCTGCTCAGGAATCCGAGCAAGGAGTGCACGTCCGCCTGTTTCTCGCGCAGTAGTTCGTTCAGCTTGACCGTCGTATCGCCACTGTCGGCGAGGTAGCGTTGTGTCACCTGTCCACCGCTGTGTTCGAAAACATGTCGGCGAAAGAATTTGGTTTTCACGAACGCCAGATCTCCGTGCTTTATGCCAGAAGCGATATCGATGTCGAACCACTCGCTAAAAAGCTTCCGCGCATCCTCGAGGCCGTGGAATGACTGCTCCCTCAACCGGTACTTTCTGCTCTTCGTCATCGGCACCATACCAGCAAGCTGTCTTGCATACTGGGCTACGAAGGAGTCGAATGTGGAAATAGCTTCGCGCAGGCAAACATCAGGTGCTTCCCCGTTGTTGAGTTTTTGCCGAATGCGGGCAATTGCAGCAGTGAAATCCTCGATGTCATTCCTGGTGCCACAGCGTGAGCAATAGCCGTAGCGGCCGATGATGTCGTTAAACTCTTCGCAAGCTGCACATGTGAACTTCGACTGTTGGCTTGTCTCCGAGACATAGAACGCAGGCTTTTCCCCATCCTTGCCAACCGCATCTGCTACAGCGTCCATATCTATTTCATAGACGCCGGTTTCGTCGTTCGTCAACGCTCCCTCCATTTTTTCGCAATACTGACGCACGTATTTTTTCTGGGCCAAGGAGGTGAAATCTTGCGCCGGCAAATGCAGCCCACAATAGGGACATACATTCGCCCATGGCCCGCTCCGCCAATACTCTTTGCAGCGCGGGCAGTTATGCCCGAAGTGCCCTTCGCTGTCGGACATGATGTACACGGGGAAGCAACCCGGAATTGAGGGTGGTGGAATCGCATCACCAAGCCCCCCCATATTCATGGGCTCAACGATCACTCCTTGCGGCAATGCGTAGACGCTGATCATCGTCATCGGGTTGGGGCGTTCTGACCTGATACTAACCTCGTAGCTCCGACGGCCTTCAGCGTCGTCAGCCACGCTGATTGTGATCCTTCCGCCCGAATGCGCTATCTCTTGAAAGTCTTTATTCATATTTATTCGCTCCATTAACTGTATCAATCCATCCCAGCGGAAGCGTCGTTCCAAGTCATACCGGCGAATCCAATCCAACGAAATCTTTGTTGACTTGGATCGCCGTTCCGAATTGGCCGCACCAATCACCGAGGTGGTGTAAAGGATGAATATTTGAGATCAGCAAGGTCAATAGATCCGATTGTCGTGCTTGCCGGCCACTGCTTCCCGAATGCCCGCAATGTGAGAGTACGCGAGTCTAAGCAGAAGCCCTCGGAGACCGCTGCAATGAGACCGGCTGGGTCAAGTGCCTATATGTCTGCAGCTGAGCGTTGAATTCAAGCGCCGGAAAGACTGGAGTGGCTCGTCACCGGGAGCCTTTCGAGTTGCCAGTCCGGTCGACCGCTTATTGCCAGGAGCAGCCCCGGGCACTAACCAAGCTAAAGTCGATACCAGACGGCCATTCAACGTGCTTACGACTTTATTGTGCGGCACACTCGCCTGGTTTGACATAAAGCCACCATGCTCATCGGCTGCAAGATTTCCCCGCAGCCCGGACAATAGCGGCACCAGTCACCTTACGCCTTTCCCTTATGCAACTCTCCCGCCAACAACTTGTCCTGCTGGTCCTGCTCACGCTGGTCTGGGGCTTCAATTGGCCGGTCATGAAGCTCGGTGTGGCTGACTTCCCTCCCTTGACCTTTCGCGCCCTGTCGATCTGGCTGGGCGTGCCGGTGCTGGGGCTGGCACTGGTGGTCATGAAGGTGCCGTTTTTTGTGCCGCGCGAAAAGTGGCGCGAACTGTTCTGGCTGGCGTTTGCCAACATGTTTGTATGGCATGTGCTGATCATTTTGGCCGTCAAGCAACTGAGCAGTGGACGCGCCGCGATTTTGGGCTACACCATGCCTATTTTTTCAGCGCTGCTGGGCGCCTGGTTTTTTGGCAATCGCTTGAAGGCACGTAACTGGCTGGGCGTCGCCGCGGCTGGCTTGGGGGTGTCGCTGCTGCTCTGGCACGAGCTCACCGCGCTCACCGGCAAGCCAGTTGCAGTCATTTGTGCACTGATAGGCGCAGCCACCTGGGCGCTGGGCACA